>PBLR01000001.1 GCA_002722385.1 SAR116 cluster bacterium
ACTTCATATTTCAAGGCCACCGCAAAATGAGTCGGGTTGGTGATCACAGCTGTTGCATTCGGCACATCATCCAGCGCGGCCTGCTGGCGCCCGGCATTGGCCGCTGTTTCCATCTGCATCCGGCGGATCTTGGCTTTCACCTCTGGCGAGCCTTCGGTCTGTTTATATTCATCCTTGACTTCCTGCTTGGTCATCCGCAAGGACTGGATATGCACATGACGCTGCCAGAAATAGTCAATCGCAGCGATAATCGCCAAAATCACCAGCAACGCCCCCAGGACAACCGGAAAATTCAGCAATGAAGCCACAGTGGCAGTCACCAGATCACGAGACGGCAATTGCAGAACCCCGGGCAGACGCACATAAATCACCGCCGCGGCAATCCCGAACAGCAAAATCACCTTCAAAAGAGATTTCACAAGCTCCATCAGCCCTTTAGAGCCGAACATACGTTTGAACCCTTCGATTGGGCTGAGCCGGTTACCTTTGAAATTCATCGCTTTGGGCGCAAAATTCAGCCCGCCTACAGCCGCTTGCGTAGCGATCACGATCACCATCATCGGAATGCCGACCACCAGGCTGGTGATCACCACCGCCCAAATCAGATCAGCAAACCTTTCAAACATCATGGTCATCAGATCATCTGGCCGGTTAAAATGAAACAGACGTGACCAGTAGCTCAGCGCTGTTTGCGCAAACATCGGGGTGACAAACATCAGCACAAAGGCCGCAAACATCGTTGTGAACACGAACATTTCCTTAGAGGAAAGGACTTTGCCGTCTTCAGCAGATTTCTCAAGCTTTCGTTGGGAGGGGTCTTCGGTCTTTTCCTGACCGTCCTGACTTTCTTCAGCCATAGGTCACTGCCCCCATCACAAGTTGAAGATTATCCATCGTTGAGGTGACCACATCTTTCAGCGCGAGAGAGATCACACCAACAGACATATATAACACCACAAACACCGCCAGCATGGAGATCGGAAACCCGAAGGAAAACAAATTCAGCTGCGGGGCAGATCGGGTGATAACCCCAATTGCCAGATTGATCAGCAACATGGTGATCGCGATCGGCAGCATGATGATCGAGGCCGCCAGAAACATGGACCCCGCCGCCGCAATCCCGCCTTTGATCAGCGCCCCAAAGGCAGGCATCGCACCAATCGGCAGATAGCTGTAGCTATCCAGCATGGTCCTGATCACCACCAGGTGACCGTTCATTCCTAAAAACAAAACTGTTAAGAACATCGACAGCATTTTTGAGACCACCGGTGTCTGGGCCCCGGTGTTCGGGTCAACCTGGGCAGCAAACCCCAAACCAGCAGACGCGGCGATTTTCTCCCCCGCCAGAACCGCGGCCGAAAACCAGATCGTCACAATCAGTCCGGCAGACAGGCCGACCACCAGCTCAACCACAACCACACCCAAAATCCGCAAATCGCTGAAGCTTTCAACAGTCGGCACCGGCACATAGCCCATCACCACCACACCCAGCAGGGCTGCCAGAATGACCCGGACCTGAAGCGGTACAGCTGCTGCCCCAAATACAGGAATAGCCACCAGAAACGCGCCAATGCGCAAGGTCGCCAGAAAGAACTGGGCCAGCACAGACATCACTGACTGCAATTCCAGCCCCGGCAGGCCGCCCATCGTGTCCAGTAAGGTGAGAGGAAGATGCATGACGCCGGTACCTTGCTTAACCCACCTGGGTAATCTGATCAAAGATAAAGGCGAAATAATCCGTCAGGCCCACCAGAATATAATTGGCGGCAAGACCAAATGTCAGCAACACCAGAACCACTTTCGGCACAAAGCTGAGGGTCATCTCGTTAATCGAGGTGGCCGCCTGGATAATCCCGATCAAAAGACCAATCGCCAGCGCCACCCCCAAAATCGGGCCAGAAATGATCACAATCTGCCACATCGCCATCCGCAGAAATTCAACATTCATATCAAAATCAAACATCAGCTTGTCTTTCTCAATCAGGCCAGTTCACATCACGCGGTATAGGTCGCCACCAGAGAGCCCACCGTCATCGCCCAGCCGTCAACAAGAACAAACAACAACAGCTTGAACGGCAGCGAGACCAGCATCGGGCTGAGCATCATCATCCCCAGCGACATCAGAACAGAGGCGATCACCATATCGATCACCAAAAACGGCAGGAACAACAGAAACCCAATCTGAAAAGCGGTTTTCAGCTCTGAGGTAATAAAGGCCGGCAGTAAGATTGTCAGCGGCACATCTTCAGGCTTATCAAAGCCTGTTTCATTGGCCATATCCGCAAACATATTTAAGTCATCTTTGCGGGTGTTTTTGACCAGAAACCCTTTCATCGTGTTGCTGGCATTGGTCAGCGCGATGTCAGCCGAAATATCGCCGTTCAGATACGGATCTGCAGCTTCTTCATAAACCGTGGTCAGGGTCGGGGCCATAATGAACAAAGACAAGAACAGGGCAATCGCGATCAAGACCTGGTTCGGCGGTGTCTGCTGGGTGCCCATGGCCTGACGCAGAATGGACAGAACAATAATAATCCGGGTGAATGAGGTCATCCCCAGAACCAGTGACGGCAGCAGGGTCAGCGCGGTCATCAGCGCCAGAATCTGAAGCGACAGGCTGTAGGAGGTTGACCCATCCCCATATTCGGTTGAGGTCAAAGCCGGCAGGCCGCCCGTCAGCCCGGCCAGATTATCTGCCGCCAGAGCCGGCGCGGGTGCGCCCGCAAGACCAGCCAGGCAGAGCCCGGACAGGCCCAGCAACACAACCAGATTCATCATCAGTTTTGAGAGATGTGTCTGCTGAACCATCAGTTCTTTCTCCAGCCTTTAAATTTTGCCGCAAAGGCGGCGACTTCCTGGGGCCCCATTTCATGAGGTGCGGATTGAGGGGCGGCTTGCGGCGCAGAGGGCGCCACAACAGCCCGTGTGGTCAGCTCAAGAGGGGTGTCCTCTTCGGGTAACACCTGGTGATACTGTTCAGAAAATGAAGAGGCAGATGAACCAGAGGCAGATGCCGGTTCAGCCGCAGGCGAGGCCGCCTGCAGAGGCATAAGAGAAGGCTGAATATTCTTGCCGGACAACATCACAAAATCGCGATTATCAATGCTAATCAGACGCAGCCGTTCAGACGGGCTGACGGCGGTTTCCTCAATGACCTTGATGCGCTGGCCTTTTTGCAGATTGGCGCGGATAAACCCGCCCTTCATGCGCAAAAACACTAGCAGGCCGAACAGGCAGGACAGAAACACAACAGTGATAATCACCTGCTGCATGCTGACGATTTCTGTGGCCATCTTCACAAACCCTTTATGCTTATCTGTTCATCCTGGACCCGCACCAAAGATGCGGCTCGCTCACCAGACAAGAAAGGCAAGAAGCATGCCAGCCAGAAAGGCCAGCCAGATTAAAATTTAACCTGTTGTTTATAATGAAAAAATTTGAAAAGGCCGGCCTGCCGCCAGCAACAGCAGACCTGATGTCAGTTTCTTGACAGAACGCGCAAGAGAAGTGACCTTAAAGGCTTTCGACGCGTTTTTCAGGATCCACAATTTCCGTAAAGCGGACACCGAACCGTTCACCCACCATCACAATTTCCCCTTTTGCGATCATGGTCCCGTTCACCAGAATATCCAGCGGATCCCCAGCCAGCCTGTCCAGTTCAATCACAGAGCCTTCGTTCAGACGCAAAAGGTCCCTGATTTTAATTTCTGTATTGCCGACCTCAACCGCCAGCTGGACTTCAATATTTTCCAGAACGCGCAGATTTTCAGCTGATGCACCGCCTGTGGCAGCGCTAAACTCAGAACTGGTCTGTTCCTGCTGTGGTTCATTCATATCTTGTTCTTCAGCCATGATTGTCATCCTTCATGCATTTACCTGCGTCTGCCTGCCGGTCTGCTCTCACATCCGTTTTTGCAGACTGATCGCTGACTTGCCCGCCACTTCACCTATTTCACCGGTGAAAAACGGTTTATCTTCAATTTTTACCGTTACCCCGTCATTAATCCGGATCGGCACCACATCACCTGATTTCAGGCGGGTCATATTGCCGACTGACATCACCGGTTCACCCAGAAGCGCAGAAATATTCAGCGGGATATTCAAAATGGCTTTTTCCATTTGTTCCCGCCAGGAGATATTATCCTGGCTGGCATCTGTCTGCACCCGAGAGCGCAGTTGTGAGGCAATCGGCTTGAGAGTCTGTAACGGATAAACAACATCGATTGTATCAGACCCTGCCCCGGGCAGCTGCACCACAAATGAACAGATAATCACCAATTCACTGCCATCCACAACAGAGGCAAATTGTGTGTTGACCTCTCGGCCCTGCCCGACCAGCGTGATCGACATCAGATCACGCCATGAGGTCATCAGCGAGTCATTCAGACCATCTGAGACCAGTTCGATCACCCGTTCTTCAGTTGAGGTGAATTCAGACCGGTTGCCCCCGCCTGAATTGATTGTGCCGCCATAAAATGAGGCGGTCAGAGTAGAGATGAATTTCGGCGGGATCGCCAATAAGACCGGACCGCGCAGCTCTTCAATGCGGGAGATGTTCAGATTCATGAACGCATCTATGCTGGCACAATATTCATCAAAGGTTTTGACCTCTGGTGCGAATGAGGTGATCCGGGGCTGAATCCGCAACATGGGCAGAAACACCGCCCGCGCCTGGCGGGCAAAGCGTTCATTGATCTGACGCAAGGCATAATAATCGCCCATCAGGCTGAGATCATCCTCGCCAAAGGCGAACGGACGGACCTCATCTGAGGTGGACACATCAATGCTGATGGCTTGCGGGCCGTCCTGCAGCCCTTCCATCAGTGCATTCACCTCGTCACTTGTCAGCTTTTTCGATGCCATCTTTTTTGCACCTGTCACCGTTTCGTCTGTAGCTCATTCATCTCTGTCTTATAAAAGATTACTGCAGAACAAAAGAGGTAAAGTGAACTTCTTCAATACCGCCAAAATCTTCAAGCTGCATCAGCTTCTGGTTAATCCCGTCTGCCAGTGCGCGGGCCAGAGTTTCGCGCCCCTGCTTGCCCTGAATATCTTCTTCTGTGAACTCGCTCATCACATTCAGAATTTCTGAGCGCAGAGCCAGCTGGTGATCTTCCACATTCGTGATCACCTCATCATCATATTGTGTCGAGACACCCAGACCCAATTGCAGGAATTTACGAGACGCTTTCAGATTGGTTGTGAATGTGCCCGGAAATTCAAAATAGGTGGTCACAAAGGTTTCGATCTCCGGCAGCTCTTTCGCCACTTTTTCATTGCTCAGCGCGGCTTCCTGTTCCGCTTCGCGTTCGGCGTCAGCTTCAGCCATTTTCTTTTCAATGATAGATTCGATTTCCTCAGACGGATCTGGCTGGCTGCCCCCAAACAGAACATAACCGCCGCCCAGCCCCAGCCCGATCAGGACCAGACCTGCGACTACAAATATCAGAATACGCAGAATTAAGCCTTTTTTCTTTGGCTCATTATTTTCTTCATCTGCCATCTTTTCATCTCCTTGGCTTTTATGTGCCAGCGTTATCTCGCCAACATGTCTTCAGCTCTTCTCAGCCCTTAACGGCTATTCCTGTTCACACGCCTGTTACGCTGTCAGATTAACTAACCCATCTGATGAGCTTGTGTCACCTGTCTTGCTGTCTGTTTCTGGCTCTGTGCCCGCGAGCTGGCCTTGATTGTCGCTCTGTCCCTGTCTGCCGTGCTGCTGGCCAAACCCGCGGTTCTGACCACCAGAAAACGCATCAAACTGGCCCAGCTTCAGCCCGGCCTGTTCCAGCATCTGAGACAGCCTTGTTTCCGCCTCCGTGATCATCTGGGCAGCGCTGCCGGTTTCGGTGCGCAACACCACATTTGTCTGGTCCTGTACAACAGACAGATTCACCCGCAAGCGCCCCAGATTGCGCGGATTGAGTTCCAGATCAACCCCGTTCCCGCCTGAGCGCATTTCACGATCAATCCGGCGAACCAGCTGTTCTGTCCAGTTTTCATCCTGCATATCCAGCACATCCAGCCATTGATCAACCCTGTCTGCGGTCGCTGTCCCGGCAAAAGCAGAGCCGGTTCCGGACTGCTGGCCACCTGTTTGCGTAAAGCCGTTCTGGCCGCCCCCTGAAGTCAGGCCTGCCTGAAGGTCAGCCTGTTGTGCAGGGGCAGATGTTGACGGGCCTGATGCGGTGCGCACCATATTCTCAAGGCCGCGATCAGCTTTCAGTTTTGCAACGTCAATCGCCATCTCTTCACCACCACTATCCGGCCCGGCTTCAGGCTGAGGGCTGGTGTCCTCTGAACGGGCAGCGGTTCTGGCACGGGCAATATCAGCCGCCATATCAGGGCTTTTGGTTATCTGTGCAGTGAATGCCGCAGTTTGTTTGGGCAGGCTGCGCGGGGCAGGCGGGCCGATAAAGTCAGGGTCCTGATCAGACAGATCAGATGAGAGGGCAGCCTGACCACCTTTTGTCTGTGCGGTGTCCTGTTTCATATCTTCAGCGATTGCGGCCAGAGGGCTGGTCTGCGGGACGGGCCGCTGGCCTGTCTGACGGGTCTCTGCCGGCAAGCTGGCCACAGACAGAAGGCCTGCATCCGCGGCTTTGTCTTCCTCCTGCTCACCTGCCTTATCGGCTGTTATCAGCGCACTCTCTTCTGCCTCAACAGAAGCGTCAAGACCAGCCAGAGCCAATAGGCCAGCGTCATCTGTTTCGTCGTCTGTGCCCGTGTTTTCTGTCTCAGCATCAGTCTGCACACGGCTCTTACCTGCTGCTGCCAGCATTTGAACCAGTTGCGGGTCAATCACCAGCTCAGCATCCGGGTTGACGGTTTCTGTCTGTGCCTCATCTGTCTCAGCATCAGCACCGGCCAGCTTCATGCCGCCAAACAGAGCTGCGAACAACACAGCAGACGCCCCGTCGCCGGTCCCGTCACCAGCTGGCCCAGCCCCCTTGATCAGAGGAGGGTGTGAGCCTGATGTTGAGATAATTTTTGACATCAATCCTGACCTGTCTTTGTTGAGTGCAGACGCAATTCTTCACCCGCAGGTGTGCAAGTAAGATGCCAAAAGCACGAATGTCAGGGTGGATCAGTGTTTTGCCGGGCGTGCGCGCAGCTCTGCCAAGGTTTCGTCAGCCTTGTCCTGAGCCGCTTTTCTGGCCTGGCTGGTCAGCTCGTCAGCGCGTTCCTGTTTCTTGGTCCGGCGTTGTTCAGCACGGGCCAGATCGGTCTGCATAATCTGGACTTCCTTGTCCAGATGTGTGCAGCGATTGGTCACCAGTTCAAGCTGGTCACGAACGCGGGTGTTATACCAGGATTGTGAATGCAGGGCCATGCCGGTCTGGGCCTGATCTGGTGTGCTGGCCTGGTCAACCAGCTTTTCCAGCTGGCCGCGGACACCTTCATTTTTGGCCAGCTCATCACGCAGCAAACCAAGAGACTGGCGTTTGCGTGAGGCTTCCAGCTTGTCCCGAAGCGCCATTTTCCGGAAAATAGAGGCCCGTTTCAGCTTGTCTTTCGGGTTCATTTCGCTGCACCCCCGAACAAGCCCTGAAGGTTGGCAACAGACGCATCAAACGGCGATTTTTCGTCATAACGCTGCTGGATATGCCCCATCAGCTGGGGCCAGAGCTGAACCGCCAGATCAAGATCCGGGTCCTGGCCCGGGCTGTACCCCCCCATCAGGATCAGATCACGATTTTCAAGATAGAGGGAGACCAGACGCCGGAACAGAACCGCACTTTCAGTCTGTTGCGGCGTGACAATTTCATTCATCACCCGGCTGACAGACGCCGGCACATCCACCGCCGGATAAATGCCCATCTGTGTCTGTTGACGGGACAGCAAGATATGACCATCCAGAATCGCCCGGGCCGTATCCACCACCGGATCATTCGTATCATCACCATCTGCCAGAACCGTATAGAACGAAGTGATTGACCCCTGCCCGTCAAGACCTGTTCCCGACCGTTCAATCAGAGACGGAATGAGAGAGACCACAGAAGGCGGATAACCTTTAGAGGTCGGCTGTTCCCCCAGAGCCAGGCCAATTTCCCGGCGGGCATGCGCCACCCGGGTCAGAGAATCCATAATCAGCAGAACATTTTTGCCTTTGTCGCGAAAATATTCAGCTATGGCGGTGGCCCGGTTTGCAGCCCGTATCCGCAGCAAGGGCGATCTGTCTGCCGGTTCAGCCACCACAACAGTCCGGCCTCTTGTTTCCGCGCTGAACACGGTTTTCACAAAATCACCAACCTCACGACCCCGCTCGCCGATCAGCCCGACCACCACCACATCAGCTTCTGTATAGCGGGTCATCATGCTCAGCAGCACAGATTTCCCCACACCAGAACCGGCAATAATGCCCAGACGCTGGCCTTGCCCCACGGTCAGCAAGGAGTTAATCACCCGCACCCCCACATCAAGGCAGCTGTCAACAGGTTTGCGTGCCAGAGGGTTAATCTTCACCCCGTCCAGAGGCCAGCTTTCCGCCATCTGAGGTGCGGGGCGGCCGTCAAGGGTATTGCCCAGACTGTCAAACACGCGGCCCAACAACGCGTCACCAACCGGGATCATATAGCCATCATCATGTACCGTCACCCTGGCCCCGACACTGATCCGGGCCCCGGTTTCATGCACACATAACAGGTTGTTATTGTTCTGGAAGCCGATCACCTCAGCAATGATATGTCCGCCTTCCTGTGTTTCGATTTGACACAAGGTGCCAATGGTCGCCGGAAAGCCGTCACATTCGATCATATGCCCGTCAAACCGGCTGACGCGGCCCGAAAAACAGGGCTGGGCCTGAACAGCAGACTGTGCAGCAGCAGTGACAAGATGTTGGGTCAGAACGCTCATTCGCTGTCGTGCTCCGGGGTCTGAGCAGACTTTTCGCCAGACATCTCTTCAGAGGTCTCTTCAGAGGTCTCTTCAGGGACCGGCTCAGGGGCGGCCTCAGAACTGTCTTCTGGAGCTGACTCTGCCACCGGTTCAGCCGTTGGTTCAGCTGCTGGTTCAGCCGTGAGCTGTTCAGCGTCATCTGCTGGTGCGGGCGAGGCCTCATCAGGCGTTTCGGCAACCGGATGGAGAATATCGGTGATTTCAATCCCGCCCAGAAGCAGGCGGATATCGCCGTGGCTGAGCTGGGCATCGGCGGTAAACCGCCAGTCAGACGGGGCGGTGTGATCCTGCATCCATCTGTTCAGCATGTCGAAATCAGCGGGGTTCACAAACACGTCAATCTGCTGCGCTGCGGTGCTGACCCGGTCAACCAATTGCCGGATCCGGTGCAGGAACCCTTCAGGATTTTCGGCGATCATCTGGCCGGCCCGTTCAGCTGCCAGCTGGCGCACCGCCTCATTGATCGCCTGGCTCAGGGCTGTGCTGTCCAGAGCCTGCGGGCTGGCCAGAGCCGCAATCGCGGCATGAAATTTAGCCACGATAGCCTGTTTTTCCTGTTCTCTTTCAGCCTGCAGAGCCAGTTCTTCTGCGGTCGGTTCTGCGGTTCGGGCCGCGTCAAGACCTGCTTCAAACCCGCGCTTATAGCCCTGTTCCTCTGCCGCCTGCCGCAGTGCTTCATCTTCTAATTCACGCTGGCGGCGCGCTTCTTCTTCAGCCTGCTGCGCGCTGGCCTGTGCCTGATCCGCTGCATTATCTGGCAGATGATCTGACACACTTGCTGGCGCACCCGTCGGGGCCTGTTCCGGTATTTGCTGTTGTGCCTCAGGGTCCGGGCCCTGCCCTTCAGAAGAGGGCAGGTCAGCCGGACCGGCGGCCGGGTCAGTTGCACCCGCAGCTTCAGCAGCCGCTGCCGCTGCCGCCTGTTCAGCGGCACGAGCGGCCTGTTCTTCTTGCTGGCGTTTTTGTTCAGCAGCAAAGGCAATCTCAACCAGAGAGCGCGGCTTGAAAGCCGTGTCTTCAGCCACAAAGGTTTCAGATTTTTTGAACTGTGCCGCCTGCACCGTCTTCAGAAGACGCGTGATCTCCCCCTCACCAAGGGCCTGACCATAGTCATCCCCGGCGGCGGTATCTTCCAGCCTGTCTGCGGTTGCGGTTGCCATATTCTGATTATCCCTGCATCAATCCTGTTGTTCTTCGGCGGGTNTCTTACACAAAATCATCACCGCCACGACCGGCCAGAACAATGGTTCCTTCATCAGACATCCGGCGAGCCACATTGATGATTTCTTTTTGTGCNGTCTGTACTTCTGTCAGGCGCACCGGACCAAGGGCTTCCATTTCATCCATNATGTTGGCCGCCGCCCGCTTTGACATACAAGAGAACAGCTTTTCACGAAGCGGCTCATCTGCCCCTTTGAGCGCNAGAACAAGCAGCTCATTATCNACAGACCGCAGCAGAGTCTGCAAGGANCGGTCATCAGACATAATCAGATTATCAAACACAAACATGCTTTCCTGAATCGCCTGCATCAGTTCGCGGTCATTACGCGAAATATCTTTCATGATGCGCTGTTCCATATTCTGNTTGGTGAAGTTCATGATCCGGGCCGCCGCATCCACACCGCCGACTTTCGCCGCACGAAGTGAGGTATTGGCCTTGAATTTCGACTGCATCACCTTTTCCAGCTCAGTCAGCGCATCCGGGCCAACAGTCTGCAGGGTGGCGATCCGGCGGACAATTTCAGGCTGCATGCCATCTGGCAGCAGACCCAACACATCAGCCGCCTGGCCTGAATCAAGATAAGAGATAATCAGAGCAATAATCTGCGGATGCTCATCAATGATCAGCTCAGCAATGGAACGGGCATCCATCCAGTCCAGGATTTCAATCGGCCGGGCTGAGGTTGAGGGCGCAATACGGCTTAAAACAGACTGGGCCTTATCTTCACCAAGGGCCTTGTTCATCACATTGCGGATATAGTTGCCCGCGCCCATGCCAAGGCTGGTCTGGGCTTTGATAATGGCCAGAAATTCATCCAGCACCGCATTGACCGTTTCCTGATCAAGGCCTTGCACAGAATACATGGCCGTACCCAGATGCTGAACCTCTTTCGGCGATAAGTTGCGGATGATCTCAGAGGCCTCATCCTCACCCAGCAGCATCATCAGAATGGCTGATTTCTGTGTACCCGTCAGACGTTCAAACTGGGTCCTGTTATCTTCGCTCATCGCTTCTGCCGCCACTGCCATTTTTCACTTTCCCTCTAAAATAGTAGTCTTTGCCACATCGATTGTTAAGTCTGCAGATAGGTTCTGCTTACAGCTCTATATCGCGCTGCATCATGCTCTTGAACACGTTAGAGACACGGCCAGCTTCATCAGAGACAATCATCCGGATAACAGCCACCTTGTCATCATAGGTGTTTGCGGTATCCAGCATCTCAGCAGAGATGGCCTGTTTCTTCGGCTTCAGCTTGGCCTTGATATCCTCAAGGCTTTCGCCTTCACCAACCTCAATCTGGTCAAGATCTACATCCTCATCACCAGCCCCCATCGCAGAAGACACAACAGCAGCAGGAACCAGAATCCGGTTTAGCAATGGGCGGATAATGCCCAGAATAACAATCCCCAGGATAAGAATGATGGCGAACTGGTTAATGGCTGAACGGAACCATGGCTCTTCATACCAGAGGGCCTGAACACCTTCTAACTGGTTGATAAAGGCAGAGCTGGACACCGTCAGGCTGTCGCCACGGTTCACGTCAATACCAATCGCATCAGCAACCAGAGCTTCAATTTTACGCATCATATCATCAGCCAGCGGTGCAGATGTTTCTGCCCCTGTTTCCGGGTCAATAATGGTCTGTTCACGGACCAGAACAGCCGCGTTAATTTTCTGAATCCGGTGTGACGGCTTCAGCGTGTTGGACACAGTCCGGCTGACTTCGTAATTCTTCACCTCGCTAGAGGATTTGGACCGCAGGTTTTCTTCCCCGGCAATTGTGGTGTTGGTGGTCGAAATATCCGGAGACTGAGGCGGCGTGTTTGACACCGCGCCCGGGATCCCTTTGGCTGGTGTTTCTCTGGTCAGATCTTCTGTATTCTGTTCTGAACGCAGCGCATTGCCATCAGGGTCAACAATTTCTTCGGTGACCTCAGAACGGGTAAAATCAATATCCAGATTCACCTGGGCATTGATGTTTCCCGGCCCGACAATCGGGGTCAGCAGAGAGATAATCCGGTTACGATAGGTTTCTTCCATCCGCACACGATGTTCGAATTCAGCATCATTGATGCGGCCATTTGGTGTGGTCGGGTTCGACAGCAGGCTGCCGTTATGATCAATAACAGACACATCCTCTTTGGCCAGTTTAGGCACAGAAGAGGACACCAGATGGATAATAGCTTCAACTTGTGAGCGGCCCAGAATGCGGCCTTTGGCCAGCTGTACAAATACAGAGGCTGTGGGCTGGGATTCCTGGCGGATAAACACTTCACGTTCCGGCAAAGCCAGATGAACACGAGCGGACAGCACATGTTCAATTTCCGCAACAGACCGGGCCAGTTCAAGTTCCTGTGCCTGTTTCAGGCGCATCGATTCAACCGAACGGCTGGAGCCCATCTGAATGGAGTCCAGATTTTCATAACCTGTGGGCACAACTGTCGGCAGGCCCTGAGCGGCCAGCATAATCCGCGAAGAATGATAATCAGAAGCCGGGACCATCACATCGCCCGTGGTCGGGTCAAGAACCACATCCACACCTGCATTTTTCAGCGCGTCCAGAACCCGTGATTTTTCGGTTTCCGGCAGAGAGGCATATAAGGTCGTGCGAGACGGCTGTTGCATCAGAAAATACGCTGCCATCCCGATAAGGGTGACAATGACAGCAACAATAGTCGGCAGAGCCCGCCGGAATGCCGGCTGCTCAGACACTGCCCGGAACTGGGTGAGCATGTCTCCGGCTCTGGGCAGGAGGCCGGTGCGATCACTGGTTACATCTGTGGGTCTGCTTGCTGCAAGATCGGCCATCTTCTGTTTCTCCACACTTCAGCTAAAATCGGTCACGTTCAATGACGTCAGACCGGCATATTCATAATATCTTTGTAGGCCGTCATGACCTTATTGCGGATGTTCAGGGTCAGCTGGAATCCCAATGAGGACACCTGCTGATTGATCATCACTTTGGACAGGTCCTGTTCACGCCCTAATTCGTAATCCCGCGTGATCCGGGCAGCTTGATTCTGGGCATCTGCAACAGAATTCAGCGCATCCACCATGCGCCCGGGAAAGCTGGTCTGGACCCGGTCAGGGGTAAAGGATTTATCAGCCTTTTCCAGCAACTGTGTCCGCAGAGAGGCTTGGGTCGGCTGGTTCGCAAGACCTGTTGCCAGGCTGGATTTGGCCTCTGTGTTCATAAACGGAACGCGGGTTGACATCATAGACACTTTATCGATCATGGCTCAGTCCTGTTCTTCTCAGTTCTCACACAATCAGATGCGCAGCTCAGACGGCTGTTCTGTCTGGGTCAGGCTGCGCCCGGACAGCTGGCTGTCAACCACGCCGTCAACCATAATGTCTTCAGCTGTAATCTGGTTATCCACACATAATACCAGCGCGCGCTGCAGAACATTTTCAAGTTCACGCACATTGCCCGGCCAGTTATAGGCCATCAGCGTTTCGGCCGCGCTGGCATGCAGGGCCGGAAGGCTGGCTGTATCCGCACAATGACGGTTCAGCAGAATTGTGCTGATCGCAATAATATCATCTTTGCGGTCATGCAGGTTACGTGTGGTCAGCGGGAACACATTCAGACGATAGAACAAATCTTCACGGAACCGGCCTTCACGCACTTCAGCAATCATATTTCTGTTGGTTGTGGCGACAACCCGCACATCAACATCAACTTCTCTCTGGCTGCCCAGAGGGGTGACCTTTTTTTCCTGCAGGGCCCGCAGCAGCTTTGCCTGCAGCCCCAGCGGCATTTCTGAGATTTCATCAAGCAGCAGCGTGCCGCCGTCAGCCGCACGGAAAATCCCTTTATTGGCTGTTGAGGCCCCTGTAAACGCCCCTTTTTCGTGACCAAACAGAATGGCTTCCAGCATGTTTTCAGGGATCGCGGCACAATTCACAGCCACAAATGGCGCATCGCGCCGGCCTGACTGGTTATGGATAAAGCGGGCCAGGACTTCCTTACCTGTACCGGTCGGCCCGTTGATAAAGACGGTGACATCTGTTTTGCTGACCCGGCGCGCCAGCGCCATCAGCTCAAGGCTTTTGTTATCGGCAACCGCCACATATTCACTGTCAAGCAACAAGGTGCAGGCCATCTGCAGAGAATAGTTTGACGGGCAGTCCGGGCTGAGCGCTTCAGCCGTTGTATCTGCTGCCGCCATATTCAGATGAACAAGATTGCCCCGCATTTCTGTGGTGATCGAAAACGCCTCACCCTGATCCTGACCGATAATCAGCACCCGCCCTGCTTTCAGGCCCTTTGCGATATCCACAACTGATGACACGCCGCCAGATGTATCCGCAAAGCTGCGGCTGCAGACAAAGGCGTCAACCTGGCCAGATACAGCCGAGCCGTCATGCCAGGTGACTTGTGCCATGCGGCAATCCAGGAAGGTCGCCAATTGATCGGCCCCAACAAGGTCAGTTTTTTCAATTACTATTGTTGCCACGGTTCTTACTCCCGAAAAATGTGCTACCGGGAAAAGGCAAAAAGCAGGCCAATTTGGATTTTTCCTAGAAAAAATGATTTAACTTATTGTTTTTTATCTATTTATAAGGTTTATATTTTTTCATTCATTTTTTTGACATTTCTAAATTAGACTTTAGTATTAGAGACGGAATTTTGACTCTCTTTTGGTTTACCCCTGATGGTGAACCCGTATCCCAAGAGGCCAGTAGCTGATGAGCGGACTTGATGAACTTCTGGTTGGGCAGTCCGCGCCAATGCGGGAAGTCAAGCGCCTGATTGAGCTGGCGGCCCCGTCAACATCCACAATTCTGGTACAAGGGGAAACCGGAACCGGCAAAGAGCTGGTTGCCCGCGCGATCCATAAATTATCGGGGCGCAAAGGCAAGCTGGTGTCGGTGAACTGCTCGGCGATCCCTTCTGAATTGCTGGAAAGTGAACTGTTCGGCCATGAAAAAGGCGCGTTCACAGGGGCAGACAAGCCGCGTGCTGGCCGGTTTGAGATGGCCTCTGGCGGGACTTTGTTCCTGGATGAAATCGGCGATATGCCGCTTGCTTTGCAGGCGAAATTGCTGCGGGCATTGGAAAACCGTACCATTCAGCGTGTTGGTGGCGGCACAGATGTTGAAGTTGATTTCCGGCTGGTCTGTGCCACACATCAGAATATTGAAGCCGATATCGATGCCGGAAAATTCCGGGCAGATTTATTCTACCGGATCAATGTGTTTCCGGTGAATATGCCCGCCCTTGCCGGGCGTGCGGTGGATATCCCGGCCCTGATTGAAGCGATGATGGCCAGCAACCCGGCCGCAGACAAAGCCGCCCTGCCGATATTTACAGAAGGGGCCTTTACCGAAATGATGCGCTATCCCTGGCCAGGCAATGTGCGCGAATTACGCAATGTTCTGGAGCGGGCCTGTCTGTTGTTTCCAGGACGCCAGATTGAACAGGCAGATGTGAAAAATAATCTGTTGCGGATCAAAGTGCCTGATCCGGTTGAAGAGCAGGACGCTTTATGGGCGATTACATAAGATCTGGAACCAATGACCCATGAGGCGGAACAGGGCGCTGAGGCCAATGATATGCCCTTGCCCCACCCGTCCCATTATCAGGACTGGTTTTCGTTCTTTGATAATATTGATTTGCGCCGGCATCTTCAGGATGTGGAAATTGTGCTGATTGAGGCAGCTTTGCAAAAGTCAGATGGCATGATTTCTGCCGCCGCAGACTGTCTGAAGCTGCGCCGGACTACCTTGATCGAGAAAATGAAGAAATTCATGATAGAAAAACCAGTCAGTCAAAGCTCTGCAGACTAACGAATTAAGCTGAAAATAGGTATTAATGACTGTAGGCGGCCTGAGCCTTGCGGGTGCGGCTCTGGCGGAAAGTCATCTGTTCCATCTCTTTTTCGATTGATTTGATCAGCTCTGCATTATCTTTGGCGCATTGTTCAATAAAGGCAAAAAAGCTCTCATCAAGGCCTGCCATATCCATCAGGCACAGATCGCGCAAGATATCCTGGCGAGCCCGGTCAAGTGTTACAGCACGATTAAAATCTTTGTTCGAGATGGCTGTCGCAATATGGCCGTTGAGCTCAGAGAATTGACCTCTGATTTCAGCCATGTCCAGCATTCTGCTTACCCATTTCTTCCCATGAGTCACGGATCTCAGAGATAAATTTTATCGCATCAATGGTACCTTCAGCCTTACCTACTTTCAGATCAGCCAACAGCTGCTGGCGGGCAAATTCATAGAGCTGGAACAGATTATTTGCGATATCGCCGCCTTTTTCAAAATCTATACTGCTTTGCAGAGCATAGATAATCGAGAGCGATCTTGCGAAATGCTTCGATTTCACTTCAAGCTCTCCCCCAGCCTTCAGGTCAGCGTTATTAGCAAATAAATTCATTGATTTTAGCAGCTCATTAAACAAGGTAAGAACTATGAGATGAGGATCATCTGTATCCTGAAGCGCCTGTTTTTCGGCATTTTGATAGGCTTGTGTAATCTTCCCGTAATTCATAATTTCACCTTCGAGACCAAAACTTGAATTCAGACACTGAGTTTGCTACGATTTAGTTATGACGTTACCCATGGTACAGGACACGCCTATTACAAGGCTAACGAGGTCAATAGACTCTCAGCCAAAGAGTTCGTTGCCAACAACAACTTCTGTTGTTACTGCAAGTGATGTGCCAACAGATAGACAAACGTCATTAGGCGTAGAAGCTTTAATATCTTCCCCACATATTTCGGCTGCTATGTCTGGTATGCAGCTCAACCAAATCCGTTCAACGAGACAGGCCCCGTCAGCCGTCGTCACCGAGAGTTTTCTTGCCGCCCGCGCAGCTTCTGCGCCGGTCTACATACAAAACCAGTCGGCTCTGAAAGCAGAGCGAATTTCAAACATGTTCTCTGAAGCGCCACGTTTTCGAAATC
>PBLR01000002.1 GCA_002722385.1 SAR116 cluster bacterium
CCGTTCTTCTTCATCTGCATACAGAACGGCCAGTGCAAACGCCCCGCTTATCTGACAAAGAATAGATTTCATCGCTTCTTCAGGGGACTGGTTTTGTTTATCGGCCCGCAGAAAAAGATGCGCTAAAACTTCTGAATCCGTATCGCTTGTGAAAGTATGGCCCTCAGCGATCAACTGATCTTTTAAAGAGGCGTAATTTTCGATTATGCCGTTATGGACAATCGCCACTCGTCCGCCTGCGGTATGCGGATGCGCATTCTGCTCGGTAACGCCGCCATGAGTTGCCCAACGGGTATGACCGATGCCGATCTGTCCGGGCTGTTTCTGGTCTGCCAGCAAAGAGGCAAGATTGTTCAATTTGCCAACTGAGCGAACAAGGTTTAACTGGCCATCTGCAACAGTGGCTATACCGGCGCTGTCATAACCTCGATATTCCAGCCTCTGCAATGAGGCCAGCACGATATCTGCTGCTTGCTGATCGCCAATATAGCCAATAATGCCGCACATGCTCTGACCTCATCAAAACGCCTTTAATCTGCCCTCAATGTCATAACTGAAAACAGATAGAGTTGCAAAGCCTGACCTGATAAAGCTAATCGTCTTGCCACGCAATTAGGGCGGTTGTATAAACAAGTCATGGAATTTTCAGCACTTATTCTGGCGGCTGGTAAAGGTACACGCCTGAAATCCAAGCTGGCCAAACCCCTTCATGAGGTGGCCGGAAAGGCCCTTATTTCATGGGTCTGTGAGGCGGCAACAACAGCCGGTGCTTCACAACATATTTGTGTGATCAGCCATGATGGTGAGGCTGTTGCCAAGCTGGTCAGCACAACAGCAGAAACGGTTATCCAAGCCCCGCCTCTTGGCACAGGTGATGCGGTAAAATGTTGCTTAAATCAACTTCAGGAATTACCGCCGGACAGGCCTGTTATCATCCTTTACGCAGATACCCCGCTTATTCGGCCAGCCACTCTGCGCGAGATGGCCAGCAAGCTGATAACCGGTGCAGATGTTTGTCTGCTTGGTTTTCGTGCAGATGACCCTACCGGTTATGGCCGGATTATTCTGTCCGACACAGGCACGGTTGAAGCAATCATTGAACATAAGGACGCCACAGACAACCAGAAAGAAATTACACTTGTTAATGGCGGGGCGATGGCCGCAAAGGCTGGTGTCCTGGTTCACCTTCTGCCGAAAATTGAGGCGAAAAACAGCCAGAATGAACTTTATCTGACTGATCTGGTTGGCCTTGCTTTCGCCGCCGGCTTGCAAACAGATGTTCTGACCACTGATGAAGCTGAACTGGCCGGGGTGAATGACCGGGCCCAGCTGGCCCAGCTGGAAGCTGTTATGCAAGACAGGCTCAGGGCTCAGGCCATGGCAAGCGGTGTGACTTTACATGCTCCTGAAACGGTGTTTCTTTCCGCCGACACCCGGTTTGGCACAGATGTGACCATTGAGCCTCATGTGATCATCGGCCAAGGTGTTTCTATTGCTGATAATTGCCAGATTAAGGCGTTCTCACATCTTGAAGGGGCCACTCTGGCAGAAGGATGTATTGTTGGCCCTTATGCCCGCTTACGCCCGGGAACAAAGCTGGGCCCAAAGGTAAAAATTGGCAATTTTGTCGAAACCAAAAACGCTGTTTTAGCAGACGGGGCCAAGGCCAATCACCTCAGCTATCTTGGTGATGCCATGATTGGCGAAAAAGCCAATATTGGCGCAGGCACAATAACCTGTAACTATGATGGCTTCACTAAATCGACAACCATCATCGGGGATCAGGCTTTCATCGGCTCAAACAGTGCGTTGGTCGCGCCGGTGGAGATTGGCAAGGGCGCCTTGGTTGGTGCGGGTTCGGTTATTACAAAGAATGTGGCTGATGATGCAATCGGCATAAGCCGCGCAACACAAAAACAGATTGATGACGGTGCCAAGGCCCATCGCAAAAAGGCAGATCAAAAGAAGACCGGGGTATGAAACATACAGATTTGATTGTGCAGCATCTCAGCACTGTTCAGGCAAAACCCGTTCTCGTTATCGGCGATGTGATGCTCGATAAGTACGTAATGGGGGCCGTCCAGCGTATTTCACCTGAGGCGCCTATTCCTGTTCTTTCGCATTCACAAACCTCTCAGGCAACAGGCGGGGCTGCTAATGTGGCTCGCAACCTCGCCCAGTTGGGCTGCCAGGTGACCCTGGTCGGGTGCGTTGGCCAGGACCCGGTTGCTTCTGAACTTTTTAATGTTCTCAGCCATATTCCCCAGCTCAGCTTCTGTCCAGTCAGCTGTGCTGACAGGCGTACAACTGTAAAAACACGGTATTTATCCTCTGGCCAGCAGATGTTACGTGTCGATTCAGAAACAACAGAACAAATCACCACACAACAGGCTGAGCAAATCCTCTCACAGGCCAAAACGCTGATTGAACAGGCAGAAGTGCTGGTTTTATCTGACTATGCAAAAGGATGTCTGTTCACAGATATTAACCACCGCTTGATCAAATTGGCTCAGGCCAATGATGTGCCTGTCATCGTTGATCCAAAATCGCATAATTTTTCTGATTATCAGGGCGCCACCATGCTCACACCAAATCTGGCTGAGCTGTCACGGGCCTCTGGGCAGGCCCTTTATGAGCTGGATGAAATTGAATCTGCCGCGCGCGCTCAGATGAAACAGTATGGCATCAAGCAGATGCTGGTGACGCTGAGCGCCAGAGGTATGTTGCTGGTTGAGGGTGATGAGGTATTACACCTGCCTGCCTATCCTTGTGATGTTTATGATGTCTCAGGGGCCGGTGATACAGTGATTGCGCTGATGACCTCTGCCAAACTGACCGGCCTTGCCGATACGCTTGGGATGCATCTGGCTAATCTCGGCGCATCACTGGTGGTCGCGAAAACTGGTACAGCCAGCCTGACACCCGGCGAATTGATTGTCGCCACTGATGCAGATGCTGTTGACACCATGCTTGCCACGACACAAGCACAAATATCGCGGTGGCGCGATAAGGGCAAAACAATCGGCTTCACCAATGGCTGTTTTGATTTGCTGCATCCAGGTCATATTCACCTTCTGTCACAAGCGGCCGCGCATTGTGACCATCTGATTGTCGGTCTGAACTCTGATGCGTCTGTTAAGCGCCTGAAAGGCAGTAACCGCCCTATTCAGCCAGAACAGGATCGGGCCCGGTCTTTGGCCGCCTTGCCCTATGTCTCAGCCGTTGTTCTGTTTTCTGATGACACGCCGCAGACCCTTATAGAGGCGCTGAGCCCGGATATACTGGTCAAAGGCGGAGATTATGTTGCCGAGGATGTGGTCGGCTATGAGCATGTCACCAGCACGGGCGGACAGGTTATCATTATTGACACCCTGCCCGGCCATTCCACAACCGGTTTTTTAAAAACAGGTTCGCTTAAGCTGTATTAATCCTCTTGTCCGGCAGCGATGAAGTCCTGATCAATCTGTGGCAGCGGCGTGTCATAGATGGAAGCTTCAAATGCCTGCAGACGTTTGTAAATCGACAGCAATTCAACAATTGTTGGCCAAGAGTTGACCAGATATTGAAATGAATTGGTCACCTGGCTGAAAGCAGTCAATATCTGTTGCATCAAACCAAAGGTTATCGCACCAACAGCGATTGTGGGGATCAACAACAAATAGGCAAAAATATTATCCGCCTGCAGATAGAAACTGCGGGCCACATTGAAATACATGTAATGGAAATAGAGCCGGAAGTAATTCCGCCGAACATTGCCGAATAATTCTGCTAATTTTGGCGGCTTGGCCCGGGTTTCATCATCCTCACCATAAACAAGCTCTTTACGGTAAGCCGCCTCAACACGCTGGTTCTTAAATTCCAGTCCAGGCAGTTTGATGCCCACAGTGGCCAGAAACACAGTACCGAACACCGACCAGAAGATGGCCGCAGTCAGAAGGGGGTTGGCGATTTCACCGACAAACGGAAGTGAGGTCACATTGCTTGACAACGCCATCAGAACCGGAAGGAAGGCAAACAACGTCATGATTGAATCAACAATCGCCACACCCAGCCCTTCAACAATACCGGCAAAACGCATGGTGTCTTCCTGAACCCGTTGCGATGCCCCCTCAATATGCCTAACCCGGCCCCATTTCGAGACATAAAAATCATTCATCGCTGTGCGCCACCGAAAGACGTAATGAGACACAAAGAAGCGGGTCAGAACATAAACAAATATCCAGATAAACGCGATTTGAGTGAAGATGAGAATAAGGCTGTAAAGATCTGCGGCTGTGGTGGTGCTATCATCAGACAGGGCATTTTGAACCGCATCAAAGAACGGCCGCCGCCAATTGTTGATCGCGACAGACACCTGGACCGAAAAATAGGTAGAAAAAAGGATCAGCTGAGAGCCAACAATAGACCAGATCTGCCATCGGTGCGGCAAATAACGAAACCAAAAGGCCGCGAATAACCCGCAGATAATTATATAGTAGAGGTAAAACCACAAAAATTCTGACGAAATGAAGTAACTGACACCAATGATGGGGTTTTGCGGATCACTGTCTAAAGCAAAACCAAGCGCCCGGCCAAGCGTTTCCCCAAAACCATACCAAACAGAAATAACCACTGCGGACCAGGCAATTGCGCTCAGGAAAAATAATTTCGGGCGCGGAAAAAAACTTTCAAACATGATGAGATCCTTTTGACATTGCGCAGAGAGAGGGTTTACCCGCCTTTCACATGGCGTTCAGTTAAAGCAGGTCATTATCCTGAAGATGTTGATGCAAAGCGATGTTAACAGCAAGGCCAAGGCCTATGAAGACCGTCAGCATTGCTGTTCCGCCATACGATATCAAAGGCAAAGGCGCCCCGACAACGGGCAGAAGGCCGGTGACCATGCCAATATTCACAAAGACATATAAAAACAGCATCACTGAAATGCCTGTGCACAGCAGCTGCCCAAACCGGTTACGGCATCTCACCGCGATCATCAGGCATGATGCCAGAATGACAAAATAGGTGAACAGAACCGCCAGATTGCCGACAAATCCGAATTCTTCACCGATCATGGTAAACACAAAGTCAGTCTGTTTTTCGGGCAGGTAATTTAATTGGCTTTGAGAGCCCATAAGAAAACCTTTCCCAAACAGCCCGCCGGAACCAAGAGCAATTTTGGACTGCGCAATCTGATACCCTGCCCCTAACAGATCAGATTCAGGATTAAGGAACGTCAAAATACGGGCCTTTTGATAGCTATAGAGCTGAGACCATAAAACAGGAAGCGCAGCCACCCCCGCAATAAGTGCTGAAAAGACATATCGGCGCGGCAAACCTGCTGCGAACACAACAGCCAGCCCGCCAACCAATAACATGAAAGAGGTGCCCAGATCTGGCTGTATCATAACCAAACCAAAGGGCACCGCGATCAAGGCCAGGACTGGAACATAGGTGACAAAAGATTGCATCTGTTCAGGGGTCTGGCTGGACAAATAACGGGCAAGAGCAATAATGACCGCCAATTTCGCTGGCTCAGATGGCTGGAAATTAAAGGGGCCAAGAGCAATCCAGCGTGTTGCGCCTACCCCTACGCCGATGAACGGCAATGTGGCCAGAACCAGAACAGCAAGCACAATCCCCAGATAAGACCAGTTATACAGCCAGCGTGTCGGAATAAACGCAATCAAAAACAAAAGCACGGTGCCAATCGCAGCCCGAAGTATCTGACGTTCCGCCCACGGCGTCCATGACCCTTCTGAAGCTGAATACAACGCCAGCGTGCCAATTAAAACAAGAGCTGCTGTTGAAAACAGCAACAGCCAAGGCAGGCGGAACAAAAACCGAAACAACAGCATCAGATCGCCCCTTCTTTATCTTCAGCCAGAACATAGCTGAGGATATCACGGGCAATCGGCGCCGCCATTGATGAGCCTGAACCGCCATGCTCAACAACAAGAGACAGCGCATATTTAGGCCGCTTATAAGGAGCAAAAGCCACAAACAAGGCATGGTCACGCTCTTTCCATGGCCGGTCAATATTATCGATTATTCCTTTTTCCCGCTGTTCCTTTGTGATCCGTTTCACCTGAACAGTTCCGGTCTTTCCTGCCATTCCCTCTTCATCAATATCATACTTGCGGGCTGTTCCCAGCGGTCCTGCGGTGACCGCCCGCATACCCCGGTGCAGCACATCAATGATTTCAGGGGCCACATTCAAAAGCGGAAATTCAGGCCTGTCAGCCGGGCCAGACACAGCCTCAAGACGAGGCGAAACCGCATATTTCCGATTGGCAATGCGGGCGGTCATCACTGCCAGTTGTAAAGGTGTGGTCAGAACAAACCCCTGCCCGATACCCGCGACCACTGTCTCACCTGGGGTCCATACCGTACCCCGGCTTTCCATCTTCCAGTTCCGGTCAGGGATGATGCCTGTCTTTTCATTGGCAAACCCAACCTCAGTCGGCAGCCCCAGGCCCAGCCGTCTGGCCATATCATGAATCCGGTTTATGCCTGTCTTCAAAGCAATTTGATAAAAATAGACATCACAGGACCGTTCCAGCGCCTGAATGGAATCCACGTTACCATGGCCATTATCGTTCCAGCAGTGGAAGGTGGAATTCCCAAATTCAAATTCACCTGAGCAATCATATCTTGTGTTCTGGGACACCACACCAGCTTCAAGTGCCGCGGCCAGAACAACCATCTTAAAGGTTGAGCCCGGCGCATAGAGCCCTGAGGTTGCCCGATTCAATAACGGTGTGCGCGGATGCTGATTCAACCGGCGCCAGTCCCTGACCGAAAGGCGGTTTGAAAACAGGTTCGGATCATAACCCGGCACAGACACCATCAATTTGATTTCCCCGGTGTGAATGTCCATTACCGTCGCTGCCCCGGATTCAGGAGGCACAAGCCGTCCCTTTTCATCCTGCAAGACCAAATCATCACCGGTTGTCACATGTGCCCGTAATTCAGAATTATCCAGCAAGGCCATTTGTACATTCGGATTCTGAAGCGGCACAATTTCTGACTTTCCGCGCCGCAACCTCTCTGCGGCATAGGACTGAGCCCCGACATCAACAGACAGCCTGACGTCATCACCGGCTGTAGCCTGCTTGTCACGCAACACCCGAACAGGCTTTCCTTTGGCGTTCATTTCAATACGTTCAACACCGGCCGCCCCTCTCAAATTGGTCTCAAATGTACGTTCAAGACCAGAACGGCCGATCCGTGATGCCGGAAGATACCTTAATTCCGGATTGGCTTTCACATCCCGCTTATTGGCTGGTGATACATAGCCTGTAATATGGGCCGTCATCCACCCTTGCGGATAGATACGCCTGAAACTCTTGCGAAAGGACGCCCCTTCCAAAACAGGAGAGAGAACCGCAAGACGAGACAATTCGCGTTGCGTGAGGTTAGACCGCACAGTTACTTCCAGAAAATCAGGCTGGTCGTCTATCTGTTTCAAGATGGCATCAATTTCAGCCGGACGGAGCCTGACGATCTTGCGTACACGATTGAGCCAAGCTCTCAGATCCGGTATCCGGGCGGGCAGCATGCGTAGCTCAAAAATCTCTGAATTGCCAGCAAGAAGCCGGCCACGTGCATCAAGAAGCCGGCCACGCGGCGCCTGAACCAGACGTCTGTCAAACTGGTTACGGTCAGACAGGCGTTGATAATTATCGGTCTGCGCAATCTGCAGCTGGTAGAGCCTGCCCACGAGCAAAGCCCCTAACAGGGCCTGCCCACCGCCAACCACCAGCATACGCCGTGTCATGACAGAAGACAGTTCTTTTTGCTCTTTGCGCTTTTTCATTTAACAGCCTTTCAGTCACCCAAGGACCGTGCGCTAGCCAGATCGAACCGACATAATCTTTACCAGAACAGATGACAGTGACACCAGAACGACATAAAAAATCGGAAATAACAAGACCGTCATCCCGGTCTGCTGGAGCAAAGAGGATAAATCCGGCAGTGAGAAATGGCTGATAAAATAAATCACCAATTTTATGGTCCCGACCAGAATAACAATTAAAGAAAAATTTGCCCACAATTCGATAAAATCTGCATCAGATAGAAAAATAGCACGCCATTGTGTCACAAGTGCGGCAATGACAAAGGCGATGCTGTTAGCCCCAAGCATCTGGAAGAACATCACCTCAGAGAACACCCCCATCAGAAGAACCGCCAGCAAAGACAGCCTGAACGGATAGGCGATATACATGAAATAAATATAGCAGAGTGCCAGCAAAGGTGCAGAATTATAGAAGATTGACCATTGCGCAAGTGCCCCTTCGAACAGAACGAACAACAAGCCACCGAGCGCACAGAGAATTTGAACAGGCAGAACAGACTGCAGATCTGCCGGCTTATCCAGAGGCCCTAATCTCATTGCAGCACATCCTTGGTGCTGAATCCTTCAAGCAGCCGTCCGTCATCCTTTTCGGGCAGAGGTGTGAAAAACCGCTCCAGCACAGAAATCGATTCAGGCGTGCTGCCCTCTGGCCTGACCAAAATAGAGACAAAGGAGACTGTGCGCAAATCAACCGCAGGCTGGATATAGAATTTGCGGCCCCTGCCCGCTATCACGCGGCCAACCGGCAGGCCAGCTGGCAAAAGCTCACCATGGCCTGATGTCAATACAAGCTCATTTTCCTTAGGCTCTGCTTCCAGAGGCAAAAAGCTCAGGGCAAGCACCCCTGAATTTTGACCAATGGCCAGACCCGGCCAGGACGAGCTTGATAACAATACCGGAATACGGGAATTCACGTCGCTCAGCAGTAACACCCAGGAAAACCGCTTCCCGACCTCTACAATATAGCCCACAAGCCCATTTGCCGTCACAACAGGGTCGCCGCGCTGAATCCGCTGATCAGGACCATGCATGATCTGCATGGCATGTGAAAAGCTGCTTCCGGGGGCGGTGATGGCCCGCGCTGTAATGGCCTGACGATCCGGCGGAATGACGGCACCAAGAACCGTACGCAATTGACGATTTTCAGACTCTAGTATTTCAGCCCGCCTCTGCCACCGCTTCAGACGATCATTTTCGGCTCTTAACCTGACTGTCTCTTCCCGCAGAGAAGCAACTGTGCGCACCCCTTCAAACATTGTTTCGACCGCCCGCACAGGTGCAGACACAACATCAAATAACGGTGCAAACAATTCTGAGACATCATTCTGTGCTGTGCGCACAGCCATGATATCTGCCTTACCGATAAGGATCAGCAGGAACCCAACAAAGATATAAAAAAGCTGGGCAACTCTTTTAGACTGGCTTGCGCGCTTCGTACCCTTGCGCCCGGCCATATCAACCCTAGGCCCCAATTAAGACATGACGCAGTGTCTTTAACTCCTCAAGACAGCGGCCTGTTCCCATCACAACACAGAATAGCGGGTCTTCAGCAATCGAAATCGGCAGTCCGGTTGCCTCACGAAGAACCGTATCCATTTCGCGCAGCATTGCCCCGCCACCAGTGAGCACAATCCCCTTTTCAACAATATCTGCAGCCAGTTCAGGCGGCGCTTGTTCAAGGGCCATTTTTACCCCTTCAACAATCTGTTTCAGGGGATCAGAAATCGCGTCAGCAACCTGAGATTCTGAAATATTGATCTCTTTTGGCACCCCATTCACCAGGTCCCGGCCTCTCACCTCAATACGTACACCAGATGATTTTTCCGGCCGACGGGCGATACCAATTGTTTTTTTAATCCGTTCTGCTGTTGCTTCACCAATAAGCAGATTGTGCGTGCGGCGCATATAGCCAATGATCGCATCATCAATCTTATCCCCGCCAACCCGCACTGAATGCGCATATACGATATTTCCCAAGGACAAGATAGCGACCTCCGTTGTGCCGCCACCAATATCAACCACCATTGAGCCAGACGGCTCAGTCACAGGTAAATCTGCACCAATGGCTGCGGCCATCGGCTCTTCAATCAGGAACACCCGGCGCGCGCCCGCCGCCTCAGCTGATTCCTGAATAGCCCGCCGCTCAACAGCAGTAGAGCCTGACGGCACACAAATGATCATCTGCGGACTGGCAATGGAAAACCGGCCATTCACCTTGCGGATGAAATGCTTAATCATTTCTTCAGCAACTTCAAAATCGGCAATCACGCCATCTGCCATAGGACGGATCGCTTGAATATTGCCTGGGGTTTTCCCCAACATCACTTTGGCTTCTTCACCAACAGCAAGGACTTGTGTTTTGCCGCGCACCTGCGCCATCGCAACAACAGATGGCTCATTCAGCACAATTCCGCGCCCTTTAACATAAACAAGCGTGTTCGCGGTTCCCAGATCAATCCCGATATCCGCTGATAAAAACCCAAAAATTGAACCAAACATGATGCTTTCCCTACCCGGTCGGACAGACTAAATCTGTATTGATATTCCTAACAAATTGGACTGCTCAAGATTGCACGTTTAATGCCAAAATGTAAAGAAGGGGAATCATGCTGATCCCCCTTCAAAACTGACCCTGTTTCAGACAGTTATCCGCCCTGCCTGAAGACAAACCAGCTTAGTTTTTGTCTTTATCCACCAGACGGTTAGCACCAATCCATGGCATCATTCCGCGCAGACGCTCACCCACCTCTTCAATGTTATGAGCTGCATTGCGGCGGCGAGTTGCTTTGAAGTTTGCCTGATGAACCTTATTTTCCAGCATCCAGTCACGTGTGAAACGTCCTGACTGGATATCTTCGAGAACCCGCTTCATCTCTGCCTTGGTTTCATCTGTAATGATCCGCGGACCAGTGACATATTCACCATATTCAGCTGTGTTTGAAATTGAATAATTCATGTTGGCGATGCCACCTTCATAAATCAGATCAACAATCAGCTTTACTTCATGCAGACATTCGAAATAGGCCATTTCAGGCGCATATCCGGCTTCTGTCAGCGTTTCATAACCAGCCTTGATCAGTTCAACAAGGCCGCCACACAATACGGCCTGCTCACCAAACAGGTCTGTTTCACACTCCTCTTGGAATGTTGTTTCGATGATACCTGAACGGCCACCGCCAACGGCACTGGCATAAGACAGGCCAATATCATGCGTGTTGCCTGAGGCATCCTGATAAACAGCCAGCAGACACGGCACACCGCCGCCTTTCAGATATTCGCCGCGCACAGTGTGGCCAGGGCCTTTCGGTGCAACCATAAACACATCAATATCACCGCGTGGTTCAATCAGATTGAAATGGACGTTCAGGCCATGGGCGAACGCGATTGCCGCACCAGGGCGAATGTTGCCGGCAATCTCGTCAGCATAGATGTCGGCCTGCAGCTCATCAGGAGTCAGCATCATAACCACATCACCCCAGGCTGCCGCCTCAGCCACAGACATCACCTTAAACCCAGCTGCTTCCGCCTTGGCACGCGTTGATGAGCCTTCCCGCAAAGCAACAGCAACTTCAGCAACACCGCTGTCTTTCAGATTTGCTGCATGAGCATGACCTTGAGAGCCATAGCCGACAATCACAACTTTCTTTGATTTAATCAGACCGATATCGGCATCCTGATCATAATACACACGCATAATTTTTCTCCTTCAACTGAAACGCCGGTTAGGCGCGGTGCGGTAATAGGGATGTAGTAAAGCCACCATAGAGCAGCTTAGCTGTTGTTTGTATTCTGCCTCTAGGTAATAAACGGTGAACCGCAGAAACAAAAGAAAAAAGTCAGCCTTGACGTGTTTGCTTATGCGGTGCTGTCTGATGACATATCAATCTTATTCCCTCTGGTCATGCCGCAGACCCCGGTTCGGGCCACTTCAATCTCGCCCAACGAGTCCATCAGATTGATGAAGGCTGTTACCTTTGATGAGTTACCGGTCACTTCAAACACAAAGCTGTTCAGCGTGCTGTCCAATGTGCGGGCCCTGAAGCTATCCGCCACCCGCAACGCCTCAACACGTTTATTGCCAGAATTGACAATTTTAACCAGAGCCAGTTCGCGCTCCACATGAGCAGGGCCAATGGTCAGATCCTGCACCGAATGCACCGGAACAAGACGGGCCAGCAATGTCTTTATTTGTTCAATCACCATCGGTGTTCCCGATGTCACCACTGAAATCCGGGACTGATGCCGGGCTTCATCAACCTCAGATACGGTCAGGCTTTCAATGTTATAGCCGCGGCCTGAAAACAGGCCAACAACACGGGCCAGAACACCAGGTTCATTATCAACCAAGATAGATAGGGTATGTCGCTCTGAAACTGAGGTATCAAGCATGATTTATGTTATCCTTCCTGTTGACAGAAACGGCAGGTTAACGGGTGGCCCGGCCAATATAAAGCCGCGCCAGCCAAATAATTAGACGAGGATTTTACCTTCATCTGATACGGAGTTTGACGCTTCATCCTCAGCGTTAAGGATCATCTCATTATGCGCAGCCCCTGATGGGATCATCGGGAAGCAATTTTCTTCCTTTTCGATACAGATATCAGCTATAACCGGCCCGTCTGTGTTCAGCATCATTGTGATCACGTCATCCAGTTCACCGATTTCTGAGGCCCGCAATCCGGTCATACCAAAGGTTTCAGCTAACTTCACAAAATCAGGAAGAGACGCGCTATAGCTCTCTGAATAGCGGGAGCCATGATTCAATTCCTGCCATTGCCGGACCATGCCCATCCATTCGTTATTCAGGATGAAAACCTTCACCGGCAGCCGGTATTGGGCAATGGTGGACAGCTCTTGCATATTCATCAGGAAAGACGCTTCACCAGAGATATCGACAACTGTTGCCCCCGGATGCGCAATCTGTGTGCCGACAGCAGAAGGCAGACCGTATCCCATGGTTCCCAGCCCGCCAGAGGTCATCCATCTGTTAGGCTGATGAAAACCAAAATACTGTGCCGCCCACATCTGATGCTGGCCAACCTCTGTTGTGACATAGACATCACGATCACGCGTAAGGTCATATAGGCGTTTGATCGCATTCTGAGGTTTGATTACGCGGCCGGACTGGATAAATTTCAAACAATCGCGTGAACGCCACTGATTGATTTGCTCCCACCAGCCTGACAGGGCTTTGGCATTGGGGGTAAAGCCCTCTGCCTTCAATTCCGCAATCAGAGCGTCAAGAATTGCCGTCGCATCACCAACGATACCGACATCAACCTGAACCACCTTGTTTATTGAAGAGGGATCAATGTCAGCGTGAATTTTTACTGAACCTGGTGAAAACGCGTTTAATCGGCCAGTAACCCGGTCATCAAAGCGGGCCCCCAGATTCAACATAAAATCACATTGGTGCATGGTCATATTGGCTTCATACGTCCCATGCATGCCGAGCATGCCCAGAAAATGTGGATCATCTGCTGGCAGAGCGCCAAGCCCCATCAAGGTCAGAGTTGTCGGCCAGCCTGTCAGCGCCACCATTTCACGCAGCTTTGCAGAGGCTTCAGGGCCGGAATTAATCAGGCCGCCGCCACCATAAATAACCGGATGTTTTGCCTTTTTCATCAGCTTGACAGCTTTTTTAATCTGCTCAGCAGACGGCTGCGTGCGCGGCCGATAGCGCTGCTCCGCTTCGCTCAGCACGCCGCCCTCAACAAAAGGAGCGTCCAGAAGCTGGATATCTTTTGGCAGATCAATCACCACCGGACCTGGCCGGCCTGAAAGGGCAACATGAAAGGCTTCTTCAACGTTGGCCTGAAGCTGGGCACTTGATTTGCACAGATAATTATGTTTCGTNCAAGGGCGCGTGATGCCGGATGTGTCAGCTTCCTGAAAGGCGTCTGTGCCGATAAGATGGCTNGGCACTTGCCCGGTCAGACAAACAATCGGCACTGAATCCATCATTGCATCTGTAAGCCCGGTGACCGCATTTGTTGCNCCTGGGCCAGAGGTAACCAGCACAACCCCAACCTTACCTGTTGACCGCGCGTACCCTTCAGCAGCATGAACAGCAGCCTGCTCATGGCGCACCAGGATATGCCGGATCGAATTATTCCGGAACAACGCATCATAAATAGGCAGCACAGCCCCACCAGGATAGCCAAAAATGACCTCTACACCCTGATCTTCCAACACTTTGAGGATCAGTTCTGCCCCTTCTATCATTTGCACAGATGGTTTGGCCTGTTGCTTATCAGTCATCGTTTTCATCCCGTCAAAATCCCCGCCAACTCTCCACTACCCCTGCACAACACAAAAAAACCGGACCTGCCCGCAGGCAGCACACGGTTTCGTTAGGCATGAAAGTCTTCGGAGCGGTTTTCGCTATTTGCCTTCTCTATCACAGCTTAAACAGAAAAGTCAACTGATTCATAGAATTTTTGAAAAGATTTTTTGATATAATTGTTTTGAATATGTCTCATTATTTTCATAATTTGAAATAAAATTATTACGCAGCCAGGTCATCTGACGTTTTGCATAATGCCGCGTGTCCCGGCTGGCCAGATAACCAGCTGTCTGTTTGTCAATATCGCCGTTCAGAAACGCAGCAAGAGCTGTGACACCAAGAGCTTTCATAACCGGCAGGTCTGGGGAGAGATGGCGCTGCATAAGCTGTTCAACTTCGGCCAGCCCGCCACCCTCAATCATAGCCGAAAACCGTTTGTCAATTCGCTCATAGACCAGTTCACGTTCAGGGATATGCGCGATTTTGATCGCTCTGCCTGTCAAACCGCCTTCACGCGGGCGTGATTGCCAGTAAGACAGAGGCTTGCCTGTATGCAGCACAACCTCCAGCGCGCGCACCAGACGTTGGCTGTCACCTGCCTCAAGCCTGTCAGCAATCGCCGGATCCAGCTCTTGCAATTTGTCCAGAGCTCCCTGCCCACCATATTGTTGATGATAGCTCATCGCCTCTGATCGGGCCTCTTGAGGAATGTCCGGTATAGCTGAAATGCCGTGTTCAGCCGCGTTCAGATAAAACCCTGTTCCCCCCACGATGATCGGCCATTTCTTTTGAGCTCTGGTCTGCTCAACAGCCAGATGCAGGTCAGCCAGCCATCTGCCCACAGAATAGCGTTCAGCCCCGTCAACCGTTCCGTAAAGCTTGTGCGGCAGACAGGCTTCATCTTCAACAGATGGCCGGGCTGTCAGAATACGCAAATCTGTATAAACTTGCATTGAGTCAGCGTTTATGATGACACCATCAAGTTGTTCTGCAAAATCAAGAGCCAGCGCCGATTTGCCACTTGCTGTTGGGCCAGCCAGAAGAATATAGTCTGAAGCAGGATTTGGCTGTGTCATACGCACAGGACTTACTTGATCGGACAAGACTATGCAAGATATCGCTGTGCTTTCAGCCCGAAAAACAACGCCAGGCACAATCGAACAGATGGTTGAATTTGCCCATCAGGCTAGCCTGCAACAAATCGATATCATGAGCGATGCACCCTCAACAAGCCATGCTCTTCAGGCAAGCTGTCCGCATGACTGGCCCTGGCAGCAGCTGCGCGATGAGGCTGACAAACACCAGATTGATGTGAATAAACTTCCCGCAGAAGGACGGCGGAAAAAATTGATGCTTGCTGATATGGATGCCACCATTATCCGCGGCGAGTCCCTTGATGAGCTGGCCGAATTGGCCGGCATTGCTGAGCAGATAAAACCGATCACCGCCAGAGCTATGGCAGGAGAATTGGATTTCAATGAGGCACTTGCGGCCAGATTAGCACTTCTGGCGGGCCAGCCGCAGACGCTGTTAGATGATGTGATCAACAACACAGTGATTACAGACGGGGGGCGCGAAGTTGTCGCGACCATGCGCGCGCATGGAAGCAGCTGTTATCTGGTCTCAGGGGGATTCACCTTTCTGACAGGAGTGATTGCCAAGACGCTGGGGTTCAATGGGCATCACAGTAACATTATGGATGTCGCTGATGGCAAGCTGACCGGACGGGCTGTGCCTCCAATTCTGGGCAAACAAGCAAAGCTGGCTTTCTTGCAAAAATATATTGCGGATTATGGCCTTCGTCCCGATGACACTTTATGCGTAGGAGACGGGGCAAATGACATGGCGATGCTGAACCATGCGGGTCTGGGCGTTGCTTTTGAGGGCAAACCTGCGCTTCGCGAACAGATAAATATTCAGTTGAATCATACTGATCTGACCGGGCTTTTGTATCTGCAAGGCTATCATTCAGCAGAGTTTGCCACCATATAAAAGAGCCGGACATGCGGCCCGGCTCCTTTTCATGTTTCTTAAACAGCTGTTGTGTTTACTGGTCGAAACTGACCTGAACAAACCGTGTCTGCCCTTCGCTTTCGATGAGCATCAGCACACCTTTGCGGCCACTTTCCTTTGCCTTGGCAATCCCTTCAACCAGCTGGCTGACAGATGAAATTGCTGACTGGTTCAACCGGCGGATAATATCTCCTGGCTGCAGTCCTTTGCTTGCTGCAGGGCTATCTTCAGTGACATCAACCACCACAATGGTGTTTTCATCAGCGGTCAGGCCATATTCTTCGGCAAGCTCAGCAGTCAGGGGCGCAACAGCAAGGCCGATTCCCTCCAGCGTTGTTTCCTCGGCCGGATCTGTTTTACCTGATCTGGAGAGCAAGCCACCATTTTCAGCCTGTTCAAGTTCGCCAAGTGTGACAGACAGGGTTCTCATTTTCCCGTCTCTGACCACATCAACATCAACAGTCGCCTCAACCGGTGTTTCTGCCACAATCCGCGGCAAATCACGGCTCTTGCTCACCTCTTTGCCATCAAAGCGGATGATGACATCGCCTGCCTGAAGGCCAGCCTCATCAGCAGGACCGGTTTCAGTAACAGACGCGATCAGCGCCCCTTTGGCTTCTTCAAGGCCAAGACTGTCTGCAATATCCTCAGTCACTTCCTGAATAAACACGCCCAGCCAGCCACGGCGTGTGCGACCATAATCCTGAAGTTGGCTGACAACCTGTGTTGCCAGGTTAGCTGAGATGGCAAAGCCGATACCAACAGACCCACCTGTCTGTGAGAAAATAGCTGTATTGATGCCGATAACCTCACCCTCAAGGTTAAACAGAGGCCCGCCAGAGTTACCCCGGTTAATAGAGGCATCTGTCTGGATGTAATCATCATAAGGCCCTGAGCCAATGTCACGTCCGCGTGCCGATACAATACCGGCGGTCACTGTGCCGCCCAGACCAAACGGATTACCAATGGCCATCACCCAGTCACCAACCCGCAAGCCATCTGAGTCACCGAAAGACACTGCGGTCAGTTTTGAATCGCCTGGGTCAATTCTCAGCACAGCGATGTCCGTTTTGGCATCACGCCCGATAACTTCTGCTTCAAAGCTTTCATCATTGGCAAGAACGACTGAAATCTCATCAGCATTTTCGATCACATGATTGTTGGTGACCACAATACCGGCAGGATCAATAATGAATCCTGACCCCAGTGACTGGGCCCGGCGAGAGCGCTCACCTTTGTCCTCAAACTCACGGAAAAAATCCTCAAAAGGCGAGCCTTCAGGAAATTGTGGCAATTGAGGCCTGCCATTTTCACGCACGACCATTGTGGTGGAAATGTTGACCACCGCTGGTGACAGACGTTCTGCTAAATCAGCAAAACTGTCCGGCCGGTCAGCGGCACGCGCGGTCTGGCTACCCAATAGAACAAAAAAAGCGATGAACCCGGTCATCAACAAATACCGCAGAAGAAGGGCGGTGTCCGCGCCGCGTTGTGCGACAGACCGGCTGTTTCGGTTTACAAATCGCATTGTAGAAACATGATTAGGCATTATTTAATCCTGTTGTCTGTTAATCCCTCAAGAGTGGTGACAGTCAGGCAAATTGCTGTGCCTGACTGAAGATGAGGTTTAGCGCCAGAGATTGTCCCCATTCTGGCCTCATTGAGGCCGGAATAGGGCCAACTGCTATGGTTTGTCTGATTATTCAGATCCGTCCTTGTCCTTAAAATACCGGAAGAAGCTTGAACTAGGTGAAAGAACCATAGAGGTGCCTGACTCGCCAATTGATTTCCGATAAGCTTCCATCGACCGGTAGAAGGAGAAGAATTCCGGATCCCGGCCAAAGCTGTCCGCATAGATACGGATAGCGTCAGAATCACCTTCACCTCGAACCTGTTGCGCTTCTTTTTTCGCTTCAGCCACAATCACAGTTCTGGTTTTCTCCGCATCAGCTCTGATCTTCTGGGCTTCTTCTTCACCAGTCGCGCGGAATTCCTTGGCCTCTCTTTCCCGTTCAGATTTCATCCGGTTAAAGATGTTCTGACTGGTGGCCTCCGGATAATCAGCCCGGCGCAAGCGCACATCAATAATTTCAATCCCGAGGGATTCCACTGACTGGTTCACCTCATCCCGGATCGACCCGTTGATGGCCTCACGCTCACCTGTGAGGATAGAGGCCAGGGTTTCCCGGCCCAGCACACGACGCACTGATGAATCAATTATCGATTCCAGACGGGCTCTTGCCCCGAACTCGTTCCGGACTGTCTGGAAGAACAGCAACGGGTCCATAATCCGGTAACGGGCATAAGCATCAACCTGAAGGCGTTTTTGATCCGCCAGAATGACTTCTTCAGCATCTTGCGGAATCAGCGACAAAACCCGCCGTTCATAATAGACAGCGTCCTGGATGAACGGGATTTTAAACTGCAGTCCGGGATCTTGTATGATCCGTTTCGGCTCACCAAACTGAAGCACAAGGGCCTGCTGGGTCTGGTTAACAGTGAACGCGGCTGAATAGAGGCCCAACAAAAACAGGCCAAGAGTAAGAAGCGATATATTACGTGTCATCTTCATGGTCTAATCTCTTGTTAGTTTGAGCTCTGGGCTTTACCCAGCTCTTTTAAGGGCAGATACGGCACCACGGACTGACCATCTTCATCAATAATGATCTTTTCAATGTTGCCGAACACTTCTTCGATGGTTTCAATGTAAATCCGCTCACGGGTTACATCTTTGTCCATCTCATAAGCGTTATAGACTTGATCAAAGCGTGAAGCGTCACCCTGGGCTCTGTTCACAACTTCCTCACGATACGCTTCAGCTTCTGCGATAAGGCGGGCCGCCTCACCACGTGCCCGCGGCACAATGTCATTACGGAACGCTTCAGCTTCGTTTTTCAGCCTGTCTCTGTCCTGACGGGCCCGCTGAACGTCATTGAAGGCATCAATAACGTCTGATGGTGGGTCAACAGCCAGCAGCTGGACCTCACGCACACGAACACCAGCTTTATATTCATCCATCAATTCCTGCAGCTTCTGGCGCACAGATGTCTGAACATTTTGCCGGCCTTCGGTCAGCACGGTCTGGATAGCGGTCTGGCCGATGATCTCACGCATCACCGCTTCAGCTGCCACTTTAATCGTTTCATCCGGTTCTGCGAGGTTGAACAGATAAGCACCCGCATCTGCAATCCGCCAGAACACAACAAAATCGATATCAACAATATTTTCATCGCCGGTGATCATCTGACTTTCATCAGCGATATCACGGCGTGATGCTGCCCGGCCGGAGATATCACGGAAACCGATTTCCAGGCGGTTATCACGCGTTACATCCGGGGTCAGAACTTGTTCAATCGGGAACGGCAAATGATAATGCAAGCCAGGTGATGTTGTTTTCACCCATTCACCGAAGCGCAAAACCACGCCCTGTTGTTGCGGGTTAACCCGGTAAAACCCGGTTGCCGCCCACAGGCCGAGTACAACGATCAGCAACAGCCACATAAACCTCATTGGGTTGCCCCCACCCGGAACACGGCCACCAAACTGATTCCGGAGGTCACGGAACATTTTATCGAATTCCGGAGGATTTGGACGACCGGGCGGACGTCCTGAACCTCCGCCCCATGGGCCGCCATTATTGCCGCCACCGCCCCAGGGACCGCCGCCCTGATTTCCACCTTGATTATTGCCTTGATTATTCCAGGGCATATCTGCTGCGCTCCATTTGCCATGCTGTTTTTTGTCTGCATAGCGGCATACCCTATCACCACCGCTTGCCAAATCGGGTTAGCAAGACTAGTTGATAGAGCATCCGCTTCATCCTTATATTTAGACGATTGACAGGAAATTCAAGAATGTCAGCACAAATTACCGAACAAAAAATCCTCAGCGCGCTGAAATCAGTCCAAATGCCTGGTCGTGATGCGGATATTGTCACGGAAAATGCCGTCAGCGGTGTTGTTATAAAAGATGGTAATGTAGGGTTCACCATTGAAATCAGCCCGGATCAGGCAGGCAGCGCAAACGCCCTGAAAGCCTCTGCAGAGGCCGCCGTTCAGGATATTGACGGGGTGTTATCTGTCTCTGTTATTCTGACCGCCCATAAGCCAGCCTCTCAGGCCTCTGCTGCCGGTTCTGCTGCGGGTCAGGCTGCAGGCTCTGCTTCCGCAGATGAGCCCCTGTTAAAGCCTGCCAAGCATGTGATCGCGGTTGCCTCAGGCAAAGGCGGGGTGGGCAAATCAACCACTTCTATCAATCTTGCTCTGGCCTTTGCCGCGCAAGGCCTGAAAACCGGCATTTTGGATGCAGATATTTATGGACCCTCCCTGCCCCGACTGCTTGGGCTGAATGAAAAGCCACGCACTGAGAATAACAAGCTGGTTCCGCTCTCAGCCTGGGGCCTGCAGGCCATGTCAATCGGGTTTCTGGTTGATGAGGATGCCCCGACCATCTGGCGCGGCCCGATGGTGATGTCCGCGGTTCAGCAAATGTTGCGCGATGTCGCCTGGGAAGGCCTTGATGTGCTTGTAATTGATATGCCGCCTGGCACAGGTGATGCGCAGTTAACCTTATCACAAAAGGCCGATCTGGCCGGGGCCGTCATTGTTTCCACCCCTCAGGACCTGGCGCTGATAGATGCCCGCAAGGGCCTGAATATGTTCAGACGGGTGAATGTGCCGGTGTTGGGAATCATTGAGAATATGAGCTATTTCGTCTGTCCGGCATGTGGCGAGACATCAGATATTTTTGGCACAGGCGGCGCCAAAGCAGAAGCAGAACGTCTTGGCCTGCCCTTCCTGGGCGGCATTCCCCTTGATATGGAGATCAGAGCCACCTCAGATGCAGGCACACCGATTGTCTCATCCCAGCCAGACTCTCCTCATGCACAAGCCTATCTGAAAATTGCTGAAACAGTGAACACGCACTTAAACCAGGCCAGCCGCACAGGCCCCGCTATCGTAATGGAATAGAACTTCGGCCAAACAGGGCTTCAGGACAAGGGCAAGGCGGGTGTTTTGCGGGTCAGCCTGTGGTAAGAAAAGCCGGGCACATCCTTTTCTGCAGGAAGCCGTTCCAGCTCCTCACCTGTCCAATCTGACCGGTCAAATTCTGGAAACCGAACACCATCTTCCGGTTCAGCTTCAACAAAGGTAGCTTCTATCATCTGGCAATATGGCAGGCCTGCTGCATAAATCTGTCCGCCGCCAAATAAAATCAGGCGTGTTTCCTGTGTCTGTTGCTGGACCAGCCAGTCTTTGCTGACCTTGATTGCGGCCTCTAGGCTGGCGACAGCAACCGCCCCTTCAGCCTGCCAGTCAGCGTCTCTGGTCAATACCACCGACAATCGCCCAGGCAATGCCCGCCCGATGGATTCGAATGTGCGCCTGCCCATGATTAATGGACACCCCATAGTGAGCTGCTTTACCCGCTTCAAATCACCCGGCAGATGCCAGATCAGATCATCCCCATCACCAATCACCCGGTTGCGGGCCATGGCCACAACACAGATCATCTGAAACTCAACTTCTTGCTTCATCATAGGCGTGGTCATACAGCAATAGGTGCAGCAATAGACGGGGCCGCGACGTAATCAGAAATCTTGAAATGCTCAAAAGTGAAATCATCCAGCTCATCAGGCGGATTAATCAGATGCAAGCGCGGCAGAGGGCCCGGCTGGCGGGTGAGCTGTTCTTCGGCCTGTTCACTATGATTAAGATAAAGATGCGCATCACCCAGCGTATGCACAAAATCGCCAACCTCTAGCGAGGTGACATGCGCAATCATATGGGTAAGCAAAGCATAGGAGGCGATATTAAAGGGCACCCCTAAAAAAATATCAGCAGAACGCTGATAAAGCTGGCAGGACAGCCGGCCATTTGCCACATGGAACTGAAACAGACAATGACAAGGTGGCAGGGCCATATCCGGTACATCAGATGGGTTCCACGCAGAGACAATCAGGCGGCGCGAGTCAGGTGAGGTTTTAATTGAAGAGACGACATCTGCCAGCTGGTCAATCACACGGCCGTCCTGCGGGGTTTGCCAACGCCGCCATTGCTGGCCATAAACCGGGCCCAAATCGCCCTTTTCATCTGCCCATTCATCCCAGATGGACACACCATTATCCCGCAGATAGCCGATATTTGTATCGCCTTTGATAAACCATAACAGCTCATGAATAATTGATCGGGTATGTAGCTTTTTTGTGGTCAGCAAGGGGAATCCAGCTGACAAATCAAACCGCATCTGCCATCCAAACACTGACTTTGTGCCGGTACCGGTCCGGTCTGAGCGAACCACGCCCTGATCCATGACATGGCGCAGAAGATCAAGATATTGCTGCATAAGTCCCTCTGTGATGTGCCAAATTTCTTTGCCCGCTCACCCTAGCAAAGCTACCTGCCTGTTTAAAGAGGTGAGATATTCATCCCCCTTGAAAAATCACCGAAAGCGGCAAAAAACTTTTATTTCCCTGCATTTGCCTGTTATACTGAATGGGCCAGTTTCGGCTGGCTATGACGATAAACGTGATGTGGAATAAGCAGGGCGGACCCGGGGGCGGTACCCGGCGCCTCCACCAAACATTGACCAATGGCTGTAAGCGGGGTTGAATTTTGGGGGCGAAACAGGATCGACGCATGTGG
>PBLR01000003.1 GCA_002722385.1 SAR116 cluster bacterium
TGCCTGTTCCCATCCTGCCTTGCCGAACTTTACCCTGTTGAACTTTATATCGTCCAATTCGTGACTGAATGTTCATCGCCTTTCACCCCAGTTGAATTTGCGCACAACACAGGTCAATCAGCACATGAAACTTGTCAGGAAACGGTCTTTACCACATCATCCGGTAGCCTGAATATACACGTTATGGTTTTACGATGTAGAGAATTTCTATGTTGTCAAGAACAAGGACAGCAGACTTAAAACAGGCTTGGCCGCAATAATGGGGCCAGCTGAAACAATGCTATCAGACTGACCATCACGGCCAGACCAAAAACAGTTCGAGACAAAGACAGCCGACCTGTGGGCCCGGTTGCCTTGGCTCTTCTGCCTGTAATCATTGCCGGAATCAGATTTTTTTTCAGACGCCAGAAATACATGAACAGCGCCAGGAAATGCAAGGCGATAACCGCGAATAATATCTTTTCGGTCAGATGATGAACCCGAGATGCCGTCTTTACATAGTCCGGTGCAAGATGCGCAAACGGACCATCATATAATATATCATCAGTAGAAAATGATCCTGTACCCGCCATCACCAGACAAACCGCCAGCAATATCAATGTTGCATAGCCACCAAGCGCGGAATGGCCTGACCGGTTATCTGTTTGACCGGCCAGAAGGTTGCGGGCGGAGGCCAGAACGGCGGCTGGCGATTTTACAAAGCTGGAAAACCGCGCTGTCTGACTACCGATAAAGCCCCAGATGATCCGGAACAGGATCAGCCCTAATACCGCAAGGCCGCTTCGTTCATGAACCGCCGTTACGCCCATCTTTGCTGAGGCAACAGACACAATCACACACCCCACAAGAGCCCAGTGAAATACCCTGAGCGGCAAATCCCAAACGATTGCATCTGCAGATGATGAACCCTGTCTTGACATAGATTCCCCCTTTGATGTGTAGTCAAAGGCCTGTTATAAGCGCATCCCGCCGACAGGATGAACTAAAGGACATTATCATGGCTTCAGACCGTCTGACCAGTCACCCTGCGCTTCTTCACGCTCTTCAGTGTCTTGACCAGCAGGACAGCCAGCTGGCTATGGCCAGAAAGCAGTTCGGCAACCCGCCTGACAGGTTTGAGCCCGCACAATTCAGCTCACTGGTGCGGATCATTCTGGGCCAGCAGATTTCACGGCAAGTTGCTGTCGCCTTGTGGAAACGGATGTCTGAGCAAAGCTGGACAGGTGCTGAGGCCCTTGCCGCTATTCCTTATGAGAGCTTACAGACCATCGGCCTCAGCCGCAGGAAGGCTGAATATATTATTGATCTGGCCAGAGCAGAAGTTAGTGGTGAGCTGAATCTGACAGAGCTGAATAAGGCAACAGCCGACATATTCACCACGAAGCTGCTCAGCTATCGGGGTATCGGCGGATGGACAGTTTCAAATTACCGGCTGTTTTGTCTTGCTGATTTTGATGCCTGGCCAGGCAATGATCTTGCCCTTATGGAAGCGGTCAAACGTCTCAAACAGCTGGACCATCGCCCCACCCATGCCGAAATGGACCGCTTTGCTGATGGATGGCACCCCTATCGAGGGGCCGCAGCCCTGATGTTATGGCATCTCTACAGCTGTCTTGTCAGAGACGGTACCCCGACCGGCTAGCCGTATTCAGCTGAACAGATCGCCTTGTGGTGCTGCGCTCTTATGAAGGTCTGTCTGATGTTCAGCAGGCGCAACCAAACTGGCATTATCCTGACGAATATCGCCAACAGCGGGGGCTACCGGATAGAGATTGAAAAAACGAGACAGCGGCGGCACCAGACAGACCTCTGCCTCTGCTGATGTGCCGGTCAGCCATGTCTGCCAGCGTGTGGCCGGTAACACAAGCGGACTGCGATGATGCACAACAGCCAATTCACCTTCTGCAGCAGTTGTTAAAATGACAAACTGGCCCCGCTGATTGCGCTGCGGCGGGGCAAAATAAAGACCCGCAAAGGCCATCACCCGTGCATCTGTCAACTGAACATGAAACGGCTTTCCCTTGCCCGCCCATTCATACCACCCGCTTGCCGGAACCAGACAGCGAGAAGCTGTATAAGCCTGCCGGAAGGTGGGTTTTTCCTGAACGGTCTCTGCACGGGCATTGATCAGACGTTTGCCATCAGGCCCTGCCTTCAGGCCAAATTCAGCCTGTTTTGCCGATAATTCCAGACCAGACTGAATCAGAATCAAAGAGGCCTGAGACGGGGCAATATTCCACCTCGGGGCCAATGTCTCCATGACATGCACGCCAAATCGCCTGTGCAGCTCATCAGCAGTGGTTGTCAGCGTGAACCGTCCACACATCAGATGCCCTTTTCACTTCAATTGTACCTGCCCTTGCAAAGCCGGGCCAGATCATGATGACTACAGATAATGATTGCCATAATAGTGACATTTTATCATAACAATCTCAGTGGTAATCACAACAGCAAGACTGTGCCCTTTCATGATGATACACCCGATTAATGAGGCGAATCTTGACCGGGCAGCCGCTTGTCTGAAAGCCGGAGGTCTGGTCGCCTTTCCAACCGAAACAGTTTACGGGCTGGGGGCATTAGCCACAGACGCCACAGCTGTCGCGCGGATCTTTTCTGCTAAGCAACGGCCACGTTTCAACCCTCTGATCAGTCATTTTCATTCTGTTGAGGCAGCGCTTCATGCCGGCGGCGCGAACAGGTCTGCCCGCCGTCTGGCAGAGGCCTTTTGGCCAGGACCGCTGACCTTGATCCTGAACCGGCCTGATAACAGCCCGATTGCTGCCCTCGCCTCTGCAGGAACAGATACACTTGCTGTACGGGTGCCGTCTCATCCAGCCGCGCTGGCTTTACTTACCAGAGTGGGCGCCCCGGTTGTTGCGCCCTCAGCCAACCCCAGCGGCCGCATCAGCCCGTCAACCGCACAACATGTCGCCACAGGGCTTGGCCCGGCTTGTGACATGATTTTAGATGGCGGGGCCTGTGAAAGCGGGCTTGAATCAACCGTGATTGACTGCCGATCAGATCGTCCGGTTCTGTTGCGCCCCGGCCCTCTGACAGCAGAACAGCTGGCTGATCAAATCGGCATTGATATGACCTCAGGCCCTGCAAAGACACAGACTGACAAGCTGGTCTCACCTGGCCAGATTGAAAGCCATTACGCCCCTCATGCCACAGTACGGCTGAACGCAACTGAACGGTATAAGGGTGAGGTTTACATCGGCTTTGGCCCGTCAGCCCCCGGTCTGGTTCCAGATTTCAACTTGTCTGAGAGCGCAGAACTGGTAGAAGCGGCAGCCAATCTGTTCGCCGTTCTTCATGAAGCAGACGCCCTGAACGCAGGGGCTATTGCCATTGCACCAATACCCATGGCAGGATTGGGTTTGGCAATTAATGACCGAATTTCCCGTGCCGCGGCGCCAAGACCGGCCGGACAGACAGAATTCGACGCTTAAATAAAGCCCCCAGTCGGATAGACATGGAAATCAGAATAAATGAATGATCTGCAGCATTTTGAACCGATCTTAAGCAGCAAAGATATCATCAGCCAGCCAGAAGATATGAAACCGCATCTGATGGACTGGCGCGGCCAGTTTGATGGCGCAGCCCAGGGCGTTCTGTTTCCCCGCAGTACAGAACAAGTTGCCCAAATCATGGCGATTGCGGACACCCATAATCTTGTCATCGTGCCTCAAGGCGGCAATACAGGGCTGGTCGGTGGCGGCATCCCTGATCAAAGCGGGCAGTCCATTATCCTCAGTCTGGCCAAGATGAATCAGGTGCGCGAAATATCGGTTCAGAACAGGTCAATGATCGCTGAATCGGGCTGTATTCTGCAAGATTTACACAAGACAGCTGAAGAACATGATTTATATTTCCCGCTCAATCTGGCTGCAAAAGGCAGCTGTACGATCGGGGGCAACCTGTCGACCAATGCAGGTGGTGTAAATGTGGTGCGATATGGCAATACGCGGGATTTATGTCTTGGTGTTGAAGTGGTGTTGCTTGGCGGACGCGTGATGAATCTGCTCAGCCCCTTGCGCAAAGATAATACCGGTTATGATTTGAAACATCTGTTTATTGGCTCAGAAGGAACCTTGGGCATTATTACAGCGGCATCCTGTAAATTATTTTCGCTGCCAAAGGTCAGGGCAACCGCTTTGGCCGGGATCAGAGATATTGACGCTGGCGTTGAACTGCTGGGCAAATTGCAAGCCAGAAGCGGTGAGCAGGTTGAGGCCTTCGAATTAATGCCAGCCAGCCTGTTACAGATTGTGTTCAAGCAGTTCCCGTCTATCCCCTGCCCGCTTTCACCGATTCCAGAATATATGGTGCTGATGGAAATCGCCAGTTCTGATGAAACAGATGGTCTGCCAGATGAAGCGGGCCAGATCCCGTTGCACAGCTTAATGGAAGAGTTTTTAGCAGAAGCGTTTGAAGAAGGATTGGTGACAGATGCCACCCTTGCCCGTAACGAGACACAACGCCAGCAACTGTGGGACATCCGCGAACATGGACCTGAATCAACCAAACGAGAATCAACACCGGTAAACACAGATATATCTGTAAGGCGATCTGATTTGGCAGCCTTTTATGAGGCCGCCACTGATGAGGTGCGCAGTGTGTGTTCGAAAACCCGGATATGCGGCTATGGGCATATGGGAGACGGCAATCTTCATTTCAATCTGGTTGAGGATGATGGCGGTGACCCCAGCTGGGAACAAAAACGTGAAGCCCTGAAAGATGCAATTTATCGGGCTCTGGATAAAATTGGCGGATCGATCAGCGCCGAACACGGCATTGGCCAGCTGAAAATAGACCAACTACAACAGGTCAAAGACCCGGTTGCCCTTGATATGATGGCCCAGTTGAAATCTGTGTTTGATCCCAAAGGACTGCTGAATCCAGGAAAGGTAATCAAATAATCCTTGCACTGGCCATAGGCAGATAAAAAAGGAGCCGATACATGTCCTCTGCACATTCTGATAAAGAGATTATTTCAGGCATTCTGAAGTTCTGGTTTGAAGATATCAGTCCAGAATCCTGGTTCAAAAAAGATATAGCCTTTGATGACCAGCTTAAACAGCGGTTCGGATCGCTGGTTGAACAGGCCCTTGCCGGACAGTTGGATAAATGGGCTGATCACGGCGAAGGACGGCTGGCTCTTATCCTGCTGCTTGACCAGATGACCCGCAATATTTACCGCGACACCCCAAAAGCCTTTGCCGGTGACGACATGGCCTGTGCTTTGTCTTTGCGTTCTGTTGCCGAAGGGCATTTAGAAACAGAAGATGATATCAATAAACGGCATTTTTTGCTGATGCCAATGATGCATTCTGAAGATATTCATATTCAAAAACAGTCATTGCCTCTGTTCAAAACATTCACAATGCCAATGACCTATGATTACGCTGTAAAACATCATGATATAGTCGAACGTTTTGACCGTTTTCCGCACAGAAACAGTATTTTAGGCAGGCCATCCACAGATGAGGAAAGTGAATTTCTGAAACAGCCAGGCTCATCCTTTTAGCCACGGCAGTATTTCAGCCCATACCTCATCAAAGGATAAATCATCCAACCTGTCCTGTTTTATCCAACGGGCGTGTCTGCCATAGGGTGCAGACATGGCCGGATCTGTATCTGCGCCCATCAGCATCAATGTCGGCACATGCAGGCGCGCTGCCAAAAATACAGGCCCTGTATCATTTCCAATCACGCACTGGGCCCGCGCGGCAAGCCCTGCCAGAGAAAACAGATCTGTCTGGCCAGTCAGATTAAGGCAGGACGGACAGTCTGTTGCAATCGCGTCTGTTACAGGCCGGTCAACTTCACTTCCCCCCAAGACAGGCCGCAGCCCTGCTTTGGTTACAGCTTCAGCCAGCCGGATAAACCGTTCTTTGGGCCAGCGTTTTGACGGCTTCGCCGCTGATGAACCCGGGAGCAGAAGAACATAATCAGACGCATCGAAAGAAGCAGGCAGATCAGCAGACCGCAAAAACGAAAGCTCATCCTCATGTTCCTGAGCCCCCGCCATTTTCACGGCCGTCAGCATCCGGTTACGGTTATTCACACCGCTAAAATCTGGCATAGGATCTGACGCGCCAGGGGCTGTCCCAAACCAGCGTGTATCTGTTCTGTATAGCCTGGCATAACGCGCGGTCCGGCGAGAGCATTGCAGATCAATAATTTTATCCCATTTTTGGCGAAAAACTGACCTTATCTGCCAAAGTTGCATCAGCTTCCAGGCCGGTGCACGGGCGTCCAGAATGACCTCATCAAACCAGCCCGAAGCCCGCAGCAGACCGGCATAGGGCGCTGTTGTCAGCACGGTTATTTTGGCTTCAGGAAAACTGGTGCGCAGGCTGGAGAAGGCATCAAACCCCTGAACCACATCCCCGAAAGCCCCATGCTTTATAACCAGAATTTGCTCTGCCATCTTTTGTGAGCCATTAGAAATTTCATCTTCTTTCTGGCGTTTATGCGCGTTTGGCTGGGAACAGTCCAGCCCAAAATACCTCCCTCAGAAAATGCCGTTTGCCGCTGACAATACAGCCCGATCGTGGCATAGTTGCCCTGTCAAGAAGCAGTCTTCATCTGAACCCAGGCCATGGCGGGAGCATCTTTTTTGCCCTATACGCATATTCTGCTTCCTCATAAGGAAGTGATGACAGACCAAAATGCCGGAGCCATTGCCAGCATCGCCGCGCAGAATGTACGCCTGTCGTCACCAGATCAGAAGTTTACCGTCTTGGGGCGGCAACTGCATGGGCCGCCGATGCCTGATATTACCTACCAGCCTCTTGCCCCCCGGCACAGCTGGCTATCTGGTCAAAATATTGGCCTCGCCCGGGCTTACATTCACCATCTGAAATCAGCCCCTCAGCCTGACCTTGTTGAGGTGCATGGCCGTGCCCAGGTTGCACGCTATATCTGCCAGAAACGCCCTGATTTGCCTGTTGTGCTGTATCTGCATAATGACCCACGCGAAATGAAAGGTGCCCGCAATATATCTGACCGGGTCTGGCTGATGACGCATTTAGCCGGCATTATTTGCGTTTCTGAACATATCAAACAATGTTTTCTTGACGGGTTGTCCGCAGCGGCGGTCGATGAGGCTAAAATCTGTGCTGTTCTGAATGGTACGACCCGGCATCTTTGCGCACCGCAGCCCAAACAGAACCGCATTCTGATCATTGGCCGGATGGTCCCTGAAAAAGGTATTCTGCCTGCCTGCCGCGCGGTTGCATCTATATTGGATGAGCATCCTGACTGGTGTCTGGACGTGGTTGGCGGCCGTCATTTTAAAACAGAAACCCCGTCTGCTTATGAAGAACAGATTGCGCAGACGCTGGGCCCTGTTCAAACCCAAATCCATCTGCATGGATTCCAGCCAGCCTCTGTTACACAAGGCTTGCAAGACAAAGCAGCGATTTCCATTGTTCCGTCCTTATGGGATGAGCCATGCGGCCTGACAGGACTGGAAGCCTTAGCCGCTGGATCGGCCCTATTAACCACAGACAGAGGCGGCATTCCGGAATATGCAACTGGCCGGGCAGAAATCATACCCCTGACCGGAACAGAGCTAAGCGATGCCGAAGCAGAGCAGAAATTTGAACAGAATCTGGCGACACATCTTCGTTTGCTGATGACAAACACAGCCGCTCGTGAAAAATTACAACGCCAGGCCTGGGCTGATTTTCCTTTCACAGCAGAAAATATGGTCGTTAACACAGCGAAAGCCCGGCAAGCGTTCTTGTCCAGATTTACAAACCCTGCGCTTTGATGTAGCAGTTGAAGACAACCAGATCATTACGCATGGAACCCAGTGTGAAGCGTCTATTTTCAAAGTCTTTATCCTCAACGGGCTTAACGATTGTCAGTCTTATCATGTTCATGATAGGGACAATTGCCATGCCTGCTGGCGCGCAGGACAGCTCAGATATCGCCTTTGAAGCTGACACAATCACAGTTGAACAAGAAAACGGTGTGATGATCGCCACAGGCAATGTTAAAGTCACTCAGCAAGGCGACGAGCTGCTCGCGGATCAAATCACCTATAATCAGCTGACCGGCGAAGCCCGGGCTAAAGGATCGGTCAGGCTGACCACAAAGGATGGCACAACACATCTCTCAGAAGAGATGATACTGGATGAAAACTTCACTCATGCCGTGGCCACCCCTTTGATCAGCACACTATCAGATGGCAGCCGGTTTTCTGCACAAACCGGGGATCACAGACAAGACCAACGCACCGTATTCGGCCGTTCAGTCTTTTCCCCCTGTAACTGTGATTACGATGCGGGGGAAAGTCCCATATGGGATCTGAGATCATCTCAGTCAAAGCATAATATCGAAACCCAGACGATCATACATCAGAACGTCAGAATGCATATTTTTGGCCTGCCGGTGTTTTATTTCCCGGTGCTGGCGCATCCGGACGCAACTGTAAAGCGTCGCTCTGGCCTTCTAACCCCTTCTGTTTCTTATTCGAATGATAACGGGCTGACCCTGACAACGCCCTATTATCAGGTGATTAGCCCGACACAGGATATCGAATTCCAGCCNACAAATTTNCAGTTCAGAGGGCAAGGGCTGAAAACCATNTACAGACAACGCTGGGATCAGGCNNAGGTGAACGCATCGGTATATGGGGCCCGCCTTGAAACCTTCAAAGAAAANCGAGANCAGGTCGGCGCAATTGANGCCCAGTTCAAAAGCCGTGTCGGCTCTGGCTGGGCGGTGNATTCACGTTTGTTTCGCGCTTCTCAGGATACATTCCTGCGCCGTTACAGATATGACAGCACACAAACNTTGAAAAGCCATGTTACAGCCACNAAGCTCACTGATGAGCGGTATTACCGCGTAACAATGTCAGACGTTCAAGGCTTGAGGGAAGAAGACACACAAGACAGGGAACCTACAATTCTGCCGTCTGTCTATTATTCAAAAATCACCAAGGGACCCTTCAGAGACCAGATCGTCAGACGTGAACTGACCGCCCTGCAACTGGATAATGATGGAGGTCATGAGCTGGTGCGCTGGACAGCTCTGTTGGGAACAGAAAGAAAATACAGTCAAAATGGCCATATCCTCACCGCCTCAGGCGATTTGATGGCAAGCTATCATGATGTTCAGAAAACAGATGATAACACTGATGAGCTGTCTACATTTGGTCAGGGTAACGCCATTATATCGGGAGAGTGGAAATATCCGTTAGGGGTTCAATATGGTAAGGGCTTAAGTTCAACAGCCATTATCACGCCCCGGGTAAAAACAATTGTGATCGATGGATCTGACCGCACTGATGAGCTGCCTAACCGTGATGCTGCGGATTTCCGGCTTGATGAAGCCAATTTGTTCTTAAATAACCGCTTTCAGGGCCGCGACTTCATCCTTCCAGGCACTCATATTGCCGCTGGTTTGTCCGGCATTACCAACAACCCTGTTATCGGTGATATTACCGGCTTTGCAGGCCTGTCCTATAAGGCTCAGGGCAAAACACCTGCCGGCCTGACCATCAGTGGCCGTGAGGATTACTCGGACTATGTGGCCAGCCTGTCGATAGCAACGCCGTATAATCTGAACTTATCCTGGTCGGGGCGGGCTGATTATGAAGAGCTCGAATTACACGAATCCCGCAGCACTCTTGATTTTGCATCTGGCAAGACTGAATTCAGGATTGAGCATACCCAGATCTCTCAAGCTTATTTTGAAGCCGCTGACGATGATAAAGAAGACGCAAAAATCAGATTTGCGCAACGTTTGCCAAATGATATTCAGCTTGTTGCTGAGCAGGTATGGGATTTGTCTTCTGGACAAACCCGGCGTGATCAATCTGTGTTATCTGCTGTCTGGACAGGCGGGTTTCAGGACTGTGTTACAGTCTCGCTCGATTATAAACGTGACCCCTATGCCGATCGGGACATCAGGCGGGTCAATGAGCTTCAGCTGAAATTCTCATTCAAATATCTCGGCACGATAAATTCTACTGATATCAACTAAGCCTCAGATCAAAACAGCCCATAAAACAACTGAACAGGTAAGAGCAACCAAACCTCTGTTCAGCCAAACTGACTGGCCCAACGCCTGGGACAATAGCTGACCGGCCAGAGCCCACAGGCTGTGCAGCAATAATTGAGCAACAGCAAAGCTTGTGCAGATGATAAGAGTCTGTTCACCGGCACTGCCCAGCTGTGGGCCGAATTCAGTCCAGGCCAAGACCGTCATGACCCAGGCTTTGGGGTTGAGAGGATGCACAATCAGGCCGGAACGCCAGCCAGGAGGTGCTGTTGGCTCAGGAGCATCTGCCGCGCCGCCTAATGTCCGCACAGACAAGAAAATCATCACCGCCGCCGACAGAAATTTTAACGCTGTCAGCACAACAGGCATTGTGGTTAACAAAAACCCGACACCAATGGCCATCGACAGATTCAACCCCATCTTGCCCAGCACAAGACCGACATTGAACGGCATCGCGGCCCCAGTTCCATAGCGGGACCCGACAGTCATCATCAGCAAATTTGCCGGACCGGGCGTGCCCACCATAAATACAATGAATATCCAGAGCGAGAAAACAGGCCCCACATCATATGTGAACAGGCTAAAGGACACTTAACCGGTCCCCTGGTCATCAATCAGGCGATAGGACAAAGCTGTGACCGCATCAACCCCATAACCAAGCTGATCATAAAACTTCAGCACACCTTTGTTATCGGTGCGAACCAGCAAATTGATTTTCGGACAACCAACGGCGGTTAGCTCAGCCTCAGCCCGTTGCATCAACAGCCGCCCTATACCTTGAGTCTGGCAGGCCGGATCAACCACCAAATAATTCACGCTGCCCCTGTGGCCGTCATAGCCTACCATCACCGCCCCAACAATCTGACCGCCTTTCTCAACAACCCAGAACCAGCCTGTACCGCCTCTGCCCAGCTCGTCTGTTTTTCTCTGAATATCTTTGCCAGGATCATTCCACGGTCTGGTTAATCCGCACCGGACCCATAAGGATATGACGGCATCGGTGTCTGCCAAGGTAAAGTCACGCAGTTTGATATCATCTTCTGTACTCTGCATGTTTTCCCCCCTTTTTTCCCGCTTTCGGTCTTTACATCTGATCCTGGCCAGACCAAAAGCAGATAATGTCATATGACAGCGCCGCGGGTCCAGTCTCCAGCGGTTCTGGCTGGCGAATGAAGCGCGAAGAACGGGCAGTATTGATATATTTTTTTATATTTATCTATCTGTTATATATAATTTTTAATTGTTTAAACTCATTTATAGTTAATTGATAAATTATTCAGCACCCATGATGGATCGCTGTCACTGGGGAAAACAGGATAGTGAACCGCCTCAATCTGCCCCCTTCTTGCAATCAGGGTCAGTCGTTTGATCAAGGTTTTGGCCTCAACTGTAAAGGTGGGAAGCGACAAAGTCGTGGCGAAGTGAAGTGCGGCATCGCTCAACACCGGAAACGGCAGGTGAAGACGGCCAGCCAGCTCACTCTGCCAGGTGGTATCTTGTGAAGACAAGCCATAAAGACCGTCCGCACCCGCCTCTCTAATCGACTGATAGGCATCACGGTAAGCACAGCTTTGCGGTGTACAGCCCCGCGCACCAGGAATATCATCCCAGCCTTGCGGCAGCGCCACACCGGGCCTGCCCGTCATGGGATAAATATAAACAACTATCGTACCTGCCTGCCTAAACNGGTTGACCTCGCCGCCGGTGGTTGCAGGCAAGCTTATATCCGGCAGAGACATGCCGATCAGATGATCGCACGCCCCATCATCAATCGGCTCNGGAAGATTGGCTGGCAATGATNCATAAGACCCNGTCATTTTATGCATNCTTTCAAAACTAGANNGAAATGGCTCAGAGANATCGGCTCTGTTGTATNGATATNATCACNTCATACCGGACNTGCCCCNGCCTCTTCAAGATGCGCCAGAGGCAGATGATGTGTCCATTTAATCTCTTTCAGCGAGATTTTTGACGACATAGAGGTAAATTCAATTTCATTGATCAATTTTTGCTGAAAGGCATCATAGGCAGTGATATCAGGGCAGACAATTTTTAACTGATAATCAGCCCCCTCTCCTGTCAATCTGTGAGCTTCAACAATTTCCGGAAACCGTTCCACAACAGATATAAAGCGGTTTACCCATTCTGGTGAGTGACGGCCGACGGTGATAGACAAAAACACCACAACAGACAACCCTAATTCTTCGCGGCTGAATTGGGTGTATTTCCCGGTGATAACCCCGTTTTCTTCCAACCGTTGAATGCGGTTCCAGCAGGTTGTCTTGGAAATCCCCAGCCGTCGGCTCAGTTCTGTCAACGCAATATCTGCCTGTTTCTGCAGCTGCGTCACCAAATGAAGATCGATTGCATCCATTCCAAAAATCCCCGATAAAGTGAATTTTGTTCAGATAATCTATATTAAATACAGAATATTTGGAACTTAACATTCATTTTATATTGTTTAAATGAATTATTTCTATTTTCTTTCCCGATCTGTAAACCCAGAGCCGACAGAGGATACCCCCATGACAACCGCATCACATCATATTGAAACGCTTGTTCTGCATGCAGGCGGACATCGCCGAGACCCGTCAACCAATTCTGTTGCGGTTCCTATCTATCAGACCACCAGCTATCAGTTTGATGATACTGAACATGCGGGTAAATTATTCGCCCTACAAGAGCTGGGGAACATCTATACAAGGATTATGAATCCGACCACACAGGTGTTAGAAGAACGCCTTGCTGCATTAGAAGGCGGTGCGGCGGCCCTTGGGGTGTCGTCCGGGTCTTCTGCGGTTGCTCTGGCCATCCAGAATGTGGCGGCTGCGGGTGATAATATTGTTGCCTCCCCACATCTGTATGGTGGCACATACAATCTGTTCAACAACACGCTGGCAAATATGGGCATAGAGGTCCGGTTTGCCGACACCACCTCCCCACAAAGCTTTGCTGAGTTAAGTGATGGGCGGACCAGGGCTTATTTTGGGGAAACACTTCCCAATCCGAAACTGGTGCCCTTTCCTATTGCTGAGGTTGCAGAAATAGGCCGGGCGCGCGGCATCCCGCTGTTCGTGGATAATACAGCCGCACCGCTGACCTGCCGTCCGTTTGACCATGGGGCTGCTGTTATTGTGCATTCACTGACAAAATTCATAGGCGGTCATGGAACATCGATTGGTGGCGTGATTATTGATGGGGGCAATTTTGACTGGGTAAAGCATCCTGAACAACAGCCACATTTCAATCAACCTGATGGCAGTTATCATGGTGCTGTCTGGGGATCTCTGGTCCCTGAAGCCTTGGGGGTGCCTATCGCCTTTGCCATTCGTGCCCGTGTTGTATTGCTTCGCGATTTGGGAGCGTCACTGTCACCAACCAATGCGTTTCATCTGATCCAGGGGCTGGAAACATTGCCGCTTCGCTTCCGTGAACACCAGGCAAACGCCTCCAGGCTGGCAGACTATCTGTCCCAGCATAAGGCGATATCATCTGTCATCTATCCAGAGCTGTTTACAGGGGCGGAAAAAACGCTGACAGACACATATTTGACCAAGGGATATGGCGCACTTGTCGGCATTGAGTTGAAAGGCGGTGTGGATGCTGGCCGACAATTCATTGACAATCTGAAGCTGATTTATCATGTGGCCAATATTGGTGATGCGCGCACGCTGGCGATACATCCTGCCTCAACCACCCATTCACAGCTTTCCGCCGAAGACCAGCTGAATGCCGGGGTCACGCCGGGATATGTGCGTTTGTCAGTGGGTATTGAACATATAGATGACATCATTGCAGATATTGATCAGGCCCTGGCGGCGAGCTAGGCTGAGGTCCACCCGATTGGTGAATGACGTATTACTCCACGGTAACCGAATAAATTCAGAATTACCTTTCATTCGTATTTTCAAAATTCATTACAGTGATTTGGAAAAATCATTATATTTTTCTTCAAGGTTTTCAGACGCTTTTAGAAAAAGGTTGGGTAGTGTGATTAAAAATCATAATTCGGAACCAATGCTTTCTAAATTTTCATTAAGACATTTATGATAACTTTCGATACCCCAGACTAATTGAAATTGACATGAAGTTATCACGACTTCCCTAGTCTTTTTTTCAACCTTTCCAAGTTTTGGAGACGGAACATTTTTAGATTCTTCTATCTGTCCGTAGATACATCCCAAATAATTTTGCACTCCCCACATTTTTGTTCTTTCACAATGTGTTTTGATCACTAGTAAATCCATTTCATCCAAACCAAACATATGATGTTTAGGAGTAAAAAACATCTCTTCAAGCACTTGGTAATTTGTCGTTTTGGAGTCAGTTTTTTGCCGGGTGCCGATTATGATTTTATTCTGTGCAACACCAATTTTGTCTAATTGGTCTCTAAGACATACCCAATACGGAACAACTCCCTCCCAATAAGGAATTACCCCATTATCCGTGCTTTCCCAGCAAAGTCTCTCGATTTGGAGTTGTGTCCCTACGTCAACTAAATATAAATCTGGTTTTGACAAACCATCAATTTTGTCTAATTCGTTCCCGAGACATTTCCAGTAGGGAATAACTCCCTTCTGCTTATAGTCCCAGCAGAGTCTCTCAATTTGGAGTTGGGTCTCTACGTCGACTAAATATAAATCTGGTTTTTTTATTTGAGTAGAATTTTTAACCGAAGAAGAAACTGTAGATGTAGTAGTTGACTGTTCAAATTCGACACCACACCCACCTAGAAAAATTATCGATATTAAAATCCATAAACCCCTCATCAGACCATGGTATCAAAATAAGGGACGGATTGTTAAATATACCAACCAAAATGAGTTTCTTTAAATTTTGTTTATATTCAGTAATTAAATTTTTCTGAGCAAAGAAAGTAGACAGTCTGAACTAAAGTCCCTTTGTGTTTGGTTGGACGTATAACGTCTCTCTGAAAGGGATGAGTTTGGTGTTCCCTACCCTACCCAATCTCTCCTCATATTTGTTCAAAGTGACCCAAACTAATTTGGGTTAATATGGGTTATCTGTTCGGAGAGGACGGATACCATTAACGTTAAGGAACTCCGATATTTCCTTACTATTGTATCCCTCATCTTTAAGTTTTTTCATCAACTCTAAACGTAACATTCGGTCTGTTCCTAATCGGACTAAACCTAAATCGTTACACTCTATTATAATTCTGAATTTAATAAATAAACTATATTCAAAATAGGTAATTCTGAATTTATTCCACCGTAACAAAAGGACGGTGTAGGGGTGCACTTTCCCATTCTGATCTCACGTTCAACTTCACACTCACCTGTCGTTCCCCTGGCCTCACCGGCAACCACTATTCTGAATACCAATTATTCCTTTATCAGACCATCTCAGAGCATAGAGAGCAAGGCATGACCTTTGATGCCATT
>PBLR01000004.1 GCA_002722385.1 SAR116 cluster bacterium
AGACAGCTATATCGCTTATGCCTGGCCGGGCCCGCTTGCCGGATTGTTCCGCCGCAATGGGCTGGTGCTGGGGTTTGTGCTGGTGCTGGGTCTGGCGCTGGTCACCGGGGTGATGCTGGCGCTGATATCGCCGCATCTGTTCTGGGAGGTTCATCTGGGTGAAGGCGCATTTTATGTGTTGATGCCGCATTATGTGATGGCCGGTATCCCCGGCTTCATCACTGCTTTTTCGGTGCTGGCGATGATTATGGGCTGGCGGCGCTACTGGCGGCATACCGGGGCCAGATGGGGCGGGCTGAGCGCCTTACGCGGCGCGATATCAGCCCTGGCCAGCCTGCGCCATCTGGGCGGGGAGCATACCGGCAAGGGTGAGGGTTGTCCCGGCCCTGATGAAACCAACAGCCGGGCAAGGCAATATTATCATCATGCGACATTTTATGGCTTTATGATGTGTTTTGCCTCTACCTCTCTGGCCACGGCCTATCATTATCTGCTGGGCAGAGAAGCCCCTTATGGCTATCTTGAGCCGCCGGTTCTGCTGGGCACGATTGGTGGGCTTATCTTATGTATCGGCACAGCCGGGCTGTTTTATGAAAAACAGCGGATGGCCGCAGAAGTTAAATCCGTCCGTAACTATGGTATGGATTATGCCTTTATCGCGATTTTGTTTGCGGTCAGCTTTACCGGCCTTGTTCTTCTGGCGGTCAGGGAAACCAGCTTTATGGGGCTGACGCTGGCGATCCATCTTGGCGCGGTATACGCGTTTTTCCTGATCATGCCCTATTCAAAATTTGTTCATGGGCTGTACCGCTTTGCCGCCTTGCTGGCAGATGAGGGCGAAAGAAAGCGCTAACCCATCGCTTTACAGCCTGAGCAAATTCGGGCAGGTTATCGCCTGTCTGGGGGAATGAGATGCGGGGGTCATTGTGACAGAAACCTATGATTATATCGTCGTGGGCGCAGGGTCAGCAGGATGTGTTCTGGCCAGCAGGCTGTCTGAGGATAAAGCGGTGCGGGTGTTGCTGCTGGAAGCAGGCGGGCCGGACACTAACCCCTGGATTCATATTCCGGTCGGCTATTTCAAAACCCTGCATAACCCGAAAACAGACTGGTGTTATAAAACCGAACCTGAGGCTGAGCTGAAGAACAGAAAGCTGGACTGGCCGCGGGGCAAGGGTCTGGGCGGTTCATCGTCAATCAACGGGCTGTTATATGTGCGCGGTCAGGCCGAAGATTATGATAATTGGGCACAGGCCGGCAATACCGGCTGGGGATATGATGATGTGCTGCCCTTGTTCAAACGATCTGAATCTTATGAGCCCGGGGAAAATGCGCATCATGGTGCAGATGGCGGGCTGGCAGTTTCCAAAATCAGGGCCAAAAGCCAGATCTCAGAAGCCTTTATTGATGCTGCTGTGCAGATGGGCGTGCCGCGCACAGATGATTATAACGGTCCGGTGCAAGAAGGGGTCGCCTATTTCGACCAGACCGCCAAGAAGGGCCTGCGCTGTTCGTCTGCGAAAGCGTTCCTGACGCCGATAAAGGGCCGTCAAAACCTGACGATCGCGACCTTTGCCCAGACCAGCGGTTTGGTGTTTGCAGAAAATAATCCGAAACAGGTCACAGGTGTTGCCTATCGCCAGCAAGGGGCCGCCCGTACCGCCCAGCTTGCCCCGGGTGGTGAGGTGATCTTGAGCGCAGGGGCGATTGGCAGCCCGCAATTGCTGGAGCTGTCCGGAATTGGCCAGCCAGAGGTGTTAAAAGCTGCTGGTGTGACGCTGCGTCATGAGCTGGCCGGTGTTGGCGAGGCGTTGCAGGATCATCTGCAGATCAGGCTGGTGTTTGAAACCAATGTGCCGACGCTGAATGATATGATCAACAGCCCGCTGGGAAAGATGAAAATCGGCCTGCAATATGCGCTTGGCCGGTCCGGGCCAATGAGCCTGGGGGCCAGCCAGGTGGCGATTTTTGCCAAATCCATGCCGGGTCTGGCCACACCCGATATTCAGTTCCATTTCCAGCCTTTGAGCGCGGATAAGCCGGGGCTGGTGATGCATCCGTTTTCCGGCTTTACCTCATCAGTTTGCCAGCTGCGCCCGGAAAGCCGCGGTCATATCCATATCAGCTCTCCTGACGCAGATGTGTATCCGCGCATTGTGCCAAACTATCTCAGCGCAACCTCAGACCAGCTTTGTGCGATACGCGCGGTGCGCTTTGCCCGGGCGATGGCCGAACAGCCTGCGTTAAAGCCGTTTGTGGTGCGTGAACATACCGTCATCAATGATATGTCAACAGATGACGATCATCTGGAGGTGGCCCGCCAATTTGCGCAGACCATCTATCATCCGACCAGTACCTGCCGGATGGGCACAGATAACCGGGCTGTGGTTGACCCGCGGCTGAAGGTCTATGGGATTGAAAATCTGCGGATTGCTGATGCGTCTATCATGCCGTCAATCGTATCCGGCAATACCAATGCCCCGGCGATTATGATTGGCGAGAAAGCCGCAGACTTACTTCGTGAAAACAGAACAGCCAGACGATCAGCATAAATCCCTGCCTGATCAGACCGGCTCGCCTCTGGCGGCTTTTTGCCTGACATCATCAATCTCTGCGTCATCCAGCCCATAAACAGACGCTGCGGTTGCCGCCGTGATATAGCCGCCCGCCAGATCCCGCCGCACATCAGCCTTGTCCCGTTTTTTAGGATCGCCGTAACCGCCGCCACCGGGAAAGGCCATCTGCACAGTCCGGCCCGGGCCGACAAATTGTTTGCCCTTGCCTTTCATCGCTGTGCCGTCATCACGGGCAATGGTTGTCGGTGCGCCGGCCTGGCCGCCGCGCCGCCCGCGGGCCGGATGTTTCACCCGGTCAAACATGGCCTGCAGATCAAATTCATAACCTGCTTGCGCGCCCACCTCCATAAACTGGCCAAGGCCGCCGCGATACTGGCCCGCCCCGCCGCTGTCCGAACGCAGCTCTTTGCGCCAGATAATCACCGGGCCAACCTGTTCGGTCGCCTCAACCGGCATCGTCATCACCCCAGAGGGAAAGGCGGTCGCGTTCATCCCGTCAAGGCCGGGGCGCGCACCGGACCCGCCTGAATTAAAGGTCAGAACCTCTGCCCGTACCGCCTCAGCCGGGGCGCTGTCATCTGTGCGTGGCCGCAGGCTGACCTGAAAATTACATAAACAGCCCGCCCCTTCAGCAGGAACCAGATCAGGCAACAGCTTGTCCAGCGCATCATACACCGTATCAGGAACAAAATGGCCGATCACATGACGCAAAGCCACCGGGGCCGGATGCACAGCATGCACAATCGAATTTTCAGGTGCGGTAATTTCAAACGGGGCCAGCGACGCCGCGTTGTTCGGAATATCCGGGGCAATCGCACATTTCAGCGCATAACAGGCATAAGCCTTGGTATAGACCAGAGGCACATTAATGCCTTTTTTATCCACCCCGGAAGTGCCGGCCCAGTCACAGATAATCCGGTCCTGTTCAATCGACAGGCTGACCCGCAGATCAACCGGCGCAGAATAGCCGTCTATGCGCATATGGCCTGAGGCCTTGCCCGGGGGCAGCGCGTTAATCCGGTCCAGTGTCGCCTGGCGGGAGCGGGTCAGGATAAAGTCTGAGACAGACGAAAGATCGGCAAGGGAAAATTCAGCCATCATATCCATCAGCCGTCTGTGACCAATTTCATTACAGGTGGCTAGCGCATAGATATCGCCAATCAGCTGGTCAGGTTCACGCACATTCGCCCTGATGATCGCCAGCAAGGTCTGATCAAATGCGCCTTTATACGCCAGCTTCATGATCGGGATATATAAGCCTTCTTCATAAACAGAATTAGCATCTGCCCCAAAGCCGCGCCCGCCAATGTCCACAATATGCGCTGTACAGGCAAAAAACCCGACCAGACGGCCATCCAAAAAAGACGGGGTGACAAGGGTGATATCATGCAGATGGCCGGTCCCCTGCCAGGGATCATTGGTGATATAAATATCGCCTTGTTCCATATTGGCACGGCCGATTGTGGTGATGAAATGCCCGACCGCATCCGCCATCGCATTGACATGACCAGGTGTGCCGGTAACCGCCTGGGCCAGCATCTGGCCGGCTTCGTTATAGACACCGGCAGACAAATCGCCTGCTTCCCGCACCGAGGTTGAAAAGGCGGTCCTGACCAGAGCCTGGGCCTGTTCTTCCACCACAGAGATCAGCCTGTTCCACATCACCTGAAAAGCAACCTGAGAGACTTTTGTCATGATACAGCTCCCTGTTTTCTGCAGACATCAATTGTCCCGTCAGCATAGGCCACAGCATCCCGGCTGGAGGGGATGATGATTGTGGTTTCGTCTTCAGTGATGAGGGCCGGACCGGAAAGATGGGCGCCCGGGCGCATATCGACACGACTGGCCACAGCAGCGGTGACAAAGGCAGATACAGACGGGTCAAACAGCTGGCGGCTGGCCGCAATTGTTACATCAGCCTGCCGGGCAGCCGGGCTGACCGCCTGTGGAGCCGGCCGATCAGTAAAGGCATTGACAGACCAAACCGTGATTTCAATTTCCATGCCCGCAACGGTTCTGGCAAACAGCTGTTCATATTCACGTTCAAAACAGGCGGTAAAGACAGCCGCGTCCGGCTGGCTGACCTGTTCTGCGGTCAGCGGGACAGGGATTTCCCAGCCCTGACCGGCATAACGCATATAAATCTTATGTTCTGTATTGATCTCAGCTGTGGCATCACAACTGCGCACAAAGGAGGCGGCTTCGTCTTGCATGCCGGCAAACAGCTGTTTCACCTTGTCCGGATCAAAAGCCGACAGCCGCATAAAGACAGAGGAATTCGCCTCAAAGCTGAACGGGGCGCGCAGGAACCCAATGGCTGAACCCACCCCTGCGCCCTGCGGGATAAGACAGCGGGCCACACCCAGCTTCTCGCACAGGCGGGCCGCATGAAGCGGGGCCGCCCCGCCAAAAGCGATCATGGTGTAGTCTGCTAAATCTTCGCCATTTTCAACCGCATGCACACGTGCTGCATTGGCCATATTTTCATCGACCATTTCGGCCACCCCCCAGGCGGCCTCAGTCGCCTGCATATCCAGATGCTCAGCGATATGATGGGTCAGGGCCTGTTCTGAGCGGTCAGGATAAAGCGGGATGGTTCCGCCCGCAAAGGCCGCCGGATCAAGCTTGCCCAGCAGCAAATCAGCATCTGTGACAGCCGGGGCTGTTCCCCCGCGCCCGTAACAGGCTGGCCCGGGCTCAGAACCTGCACTTTCCGGGCCTACCTTGATCTGGCTTAAGGCATCAACCTGGGCCAACGAGCCGCCCCCTGCCCCAATTTCCACCATATCAATGACCGGAATGGAAATCGGCATTCCAGAGCCTTTTTTGAACCGGTAGGTGCGCGCAACTTCAAATGTGCGGGCGGTTTTCGGGGTCTGGTTTTTGACCAGACAAATCTTGGCCGTTGTGCCTCCCATATCAAAAGACAACACCTTATCAAGGCCATGCGCGGCCGCAATATGGGCCGCAAACACAGCCCCGCCTGCCGGACCGGATTCAACAAGGCGGACCGGAAAATCAGCCGCATGTTCAAGGCTGATAATACCACCACCTGAATGCATCAGAAAAACAGGACAATCTGCCCCTTCGGCGGCCAGCCGGCCTTTCAGACGCCCTAAATAGCTTTTCATCAGCGGTTTGATATAGGCATTGGCAATCGTGGTGTTGAACCGTTCATATTCACGCATCTGCGGCGAAACCTCCGAGGAGAGCGAGATCATCAGATCCGGCAGGCGCGCGGCCAGAACCTCTTTTATCCTTTTTTCATGCACATCATTGGCATAGGCATGCAGCAGGCCGACAGCCACACTTTCATAACTGGCCGCCGCCAGCCGGTCCGCTAGATGGTCAATTTCTGCCTGTTGTAGCGGGATCAGGATATTGCCTTTGGCATCTACCCGTTCTTCAAGCACATAACGCTGGTTACGGGCCAGAAGCGGATCAGGCAGGGCCAGATTCAGATCATATTGTTCAAACCGGCTTTCGGTGCGCATTTCGATCACATCACGAAAACCCTTGGTGGTGATGAGAGCTGTCTTTGCCCCGCGCCGTTCAATCAGCGCATTGGTGGCCAGAGTGGTGCCATGGATAATCTGGCTGATCTGATCCAGCCGGATGGCGGCCTTGGCGCACACGTCATGCAGGCCTGTTACAATCGCCTCTTCCGGTGCCTCATAGGTGGTCAGCACCTTGGTTGATGCCGCTGTGCCGTTGCGGCCTTCCAGAACAACATCTGTAAAGGTCCCGCCAATATCCACACCCAAACGATAAAGCTCTGCCACATTATGCTCCTGAATTGCCAGAACGATCTGAAGGGGCGGCCAGAGCGGCCAGATCCGGCAACAGCTGTTCAACATTGAGGGTTTCTTTGATATCCCGGCGGATACCAATCCAGCGCAGGTGAAGCGAATTGCGCATAATCTCTTCATCCAGCGCTTTGAATTCATCTGTCACCGGAGCCCATTTCATAAAGGCTTCTGCACTGGAAGCAAACGCCAGCGCGGTTGTGGCCGCTTCTTCCCAGGCCATCACTTCTGCCCGCTGGCGGGTGCGGTGTACAATATCAACAAAGGCAGAGGGGTCGATGTCATCCTGTTGGTGGTTCAGCAGCACGCTTTCAGCAATATGAACCGCCAGTCGGACAGCCTGATCAGCAGACAGCCGCGCGCCGGTAAACATACGGGCAGCGATAAATATAGATAAATCCGCCACACAAGCGGCAAAAAAATGTGACCGGGCTGTGCGCAGGGAAATCAGATAGGTGTCATCTTCAAATAATTTAGGCCAGCTGGTCCCGGCCCGTGTCTTGATATAACCAAACAGAGTGACCTGGCTGACATAAGCTGATTGTTTTTCGGTAAAATCAATAAGCACAGGTACCGAATTCAGAACCGGACGCGGGGCCAGCCCCAGCTTGTTTCTCAAAGTCAGAAAGAAGTCTTTAATCACGTCTTGCCCCAGTTTTATTATTTTTTGACTAATACAGTTTTTCATCATATGATAACGCAACGTCTTTAGGGGGGAAATTGTAAAGACGCAAGGACAGCATCAGCCAGATATGGTTTGGTGCGTCTATTGTATTACATGCCCTCTTTAGATTTGTCGCAACAAGTTTTTGAGGGGGAATTATGTCTTCAAAAAAAGATGAGCATTGGGCAAAGACCAAATCGCTTACGTTTACCACATTGGTAATCTGGGCGATTGTGGCATTTGTCATCCATTGGTTCGGGGAAGGTCTGAATTCAGATGCCTTTCCGGGGGCCTACTTCATGGCGGGCATGGGCTCACAGATAGCCTTTGCTGTATTGGTGTTTTGGTTTTCCAGCCGTCAGAACCAAATCGATGAAGAATTTGGCTTCGGCGAAGACTAGGAGGCATAAATGTTAAAACTAGATGGTGGTTTTATCCAAAATCTGGGCCGGGTGTACGGCTTGTACACGCTGGGCTTCCTGGGTTTTGTAATTCTGATGGCCATTCTTGAAGCAGCCGGTGTGTCAAACACAGTTATCGGCTGGCTTTTTGTGGCCTTCACCGTAGGTATCTATGCCATGATCGGGGTGTTGTCCCGGACCATGGAATCCAGCCAGTATTATGTTGCTGGCCGAGAAGTACCTGCTGTTTATAATGGTATGGCAACAGCCGCTGACTGGATGTCAGGCGCGTCATTTATTGCGATGGCCGGGGGGATTTACCTCAAAGGTTATCCATATATGGCCTTCCTGGTCGGCTGGACAGGCGGTTATGTGCTGGTGGCGTCTCTGATTGCGCCTTACCTGCGCAAATTCGGCTGTTACACTGTGCCTGACTTCATCGGTACACGTTATGGCGGCAACCTTGCCCGTTTGTGTGCGGTGATCATTCTGGTGGTGGCCTCATTCACTTATGTGACCGCACAGATTAACGGTACAGGTACAGTAGCGGCACGTGCCCTGCAAATCCCGTTTGAATTGGGCGTTTGGATCGGTCTTGCCGGTATCCTGTTCTGTTCAATGCTGGGCGGTATGCGGGCGGTGACCTGGACTCAGGTGGCGCAGTATATCGTGCTGATCATTGCTTATCTGATCCCAGTGTTCTGGATGTCAAACAAGCTTGGCTATGGCCTGATCCCACATTTCGCCCAGTTCGGTGCTGTAGAGCGCGTTCAGGAACTGGAAGGTCTGCTGGGTGTCGGCACATTGCTGCCAACTGGTGAAGCTCAGGCTGAAGCTGGCAAGCTGGCCGCGCTGAAAGTTGGCATTAATGACGCCAGTGATTCGCTGATGGCGAAGTGGAAGTTCTTCACACTTGTGCTGTGTATGATGGCGGGTACCGCGTCTCTGCCACACGTGCTGATGCGGTACTTCACCACATCTTCAGTAAAGGCTGCGCGTCAGTCTGTTGGCTATTCACTGTTGTTCATCTGCTTGCTGTATCTGACCGCCCCTGCGCTGGCCACATTCACCAAGCTGTCTCTGCTGGACCCGACTGTTGCCACAAGCATCATCGGCAAGTCTGTTGCTGAGGTAAGCAGCCTGGAATGGATTCAGCAGTGGAGCAATGTTGGCTTCCTGAAGGTTGTTGACGGAAACGGAGACGGCATTGTCCAGATCAATGAATTCTTCATGCGCGGCGATATCGTTGTGCTGGCAACACCGGAAATGGCCGGTCTGCCTTATGTGATTTCAGGTCTGGTTGCTGCCGGTGGTCTGGCCGCAGCGATGTCAACTGCTGATGGTCTGTTGCTGGCGATTGCGAACGCCCTGTCACATGATCTGTACTACAAGATCATTGACCCGAAAGCAGATACAAAGACACGTCTGATCGTGGCCCGCGTTCTGTTGCTGGTCATCGGTGCAGCAGGTGCCTTCGTGGCCTCTATGAAGCTGACAGGAATTCTGGGCGCGGTTGCCTGGGCGTTCTGTTTTGCCAATTCCGGTCTGTTCTTCCCGCTGGTCCTTGGTGTCTGGTGGAAACGGGCAAACCGTGCTGGTGCTGTTGCCGGTATGGTTGGTGGCTTCGCCGCAGGTGCATGGTATCTGTATATGGTTCAGTTTGCTGGCATGGCCCCATGGGCCGGTATTGACGGTCTGCGCTTCGGCATGATCGGTATGCCTGTCAGCTTGATTCTGATGGTTGTTGTCAGCCTGATGACTGAAGAGCCTGATGCAGAAACCCAGAAGATGGTCGAAGAAATCCGCGTTCCAAGCGGTAAGACTGTCGTACAGTAAACAGGCCTGAAGATCTGTCCGGCCCGGGGGCTGAAAACACAGCTTCCGGACCGGCGATAAAAGCCTTTACGGAGCGGGAAATTTCCCGCTCCGTTTTCTTGACAAAACAAACAAAGCTTTATTCACTTTACCCTGATCCTTCACACTTCTATCGGATAAGCTGACATGAGCGCCCAGTTCCCGTTATTCATCATTATCATTGATTATCTGCTGGGCATGATTATGTGGACGCTGATCGGCCGGTTCGGCATGTCTATTTTCATGCATGAAACATCCGATTTCTTTTTCATGAAAGTGTTTGTGAAATTCACCAATCCGGTGATTTTCCTGTTCAGGCCGGTGACGCCCGGCTTTTTGCTGGACAAGCTGCACCCGCTTTATGTGGCCTGGTTTTTTTATATGATCAGATTTTATGTTGTGCCGTTGCTGATGGGCTACAGCGTGATGGGGGTCCTGTCGTTTCCGCTTGAATCTGAAATATCGCTGGCGATTTATGAGATTGGCAATTTCCTGCTGACCAAAAAGGAATAGGCTTTCCTATTCCTCAAACAAAGACAATTGAGTTTTCGCGGGCCGGGTACGGCGTTGCGGCGGCCGGTGGCGGCTGCCCAAGCGGCGAAAGACCTGGCGGGCCATATCAGCAAATCCGTCTGTCTTGCGGGCTTCTGCCATACGGGTGCGGGCCTGTTTCATCGCCGTTTCATTCTCGACCAGAGGAAAAGGGTAATCCTGGCCCACCCGGCAGGAGGTGTGATGATGCAGATCAGAAGACAGTTTCCACGGTTCGTGAACCCATTGCGGGCTGAGGCCGGCCAGTTCAGGTACCCATTTGCGGATAAACCGGCCTTCAGGGTCCTGATCATAAGATTGTTTGACCGGATTATAAATCCGCAGCGTGTTGATACCGGTCACACCTGACTGCATCTGCAGCTGGCTGTAATGAATGCCGGGTTCATAATCTGTGAACTGGCGGGCCAGATGCGGGCCGAACCGGCGCCAGTCAAGCCACAGATGATAGGCCGCAAAGCTGACCAGCATCGCGCGCATACGAAAATTCAACCAGCCAGTCTGCACAAGTGAGCGCATACAGGCATCAATAAACGGATAGCCGGTCTGCCCCGCACACCAGGCGGTAAAAAACGCTTCATTATGATGCGGCTCGCGCAGACCTTCAAAAGCCTGATGCATGCAGTGCTGATCCAGATCAGGCTGGTCTTCCAGCTTCTGCATGAAATGACACCGCCAGACCAACCGAGAGGAAAAGCTGGACAAGCTGCGTTTAAACATCTGATCCTGCGGGCCAAGCTGGGCACGCCGCTGGCTGACAGCCTGTTCTATCTCTCGCGGCGAGAAGGTGCCCCAGCTGAGGTGAGGCGACAGGCGGGAGCAGACCTGTGCAGCAGTCAGAGGAGAGGACATGCCGCGCTGATAGGTGCGGGCCCGCTGAACAAGAAAGCTGTCCAGCAGCACAAGACCTGCCTGACGGCCGCCTGGCTGGACAGACCCGGGCAGTGGCGGGCCGAACAGCCTGTCTGTTTTTGCCGGAATCGGCCCTGCCTCAACCCCGTGAACAGGCCGCAAACCCGCCGGCGGCGGCAGTACAGGCCGGGTCATCCGCTGGCTGCGTATCCCGGACCATTTATCCCGATTGGATAAGCCCCTGACAATGCCGTTGAAGGGATAGTCAACCAGCTCAATCTGACGGGCCCGGCACCAGCCGGCCACCGCCCTGTCCCGTGCATAGGTCCAGCTGTTGCCGGTTTCCTGATGAGTATGAATGGCGGTGATGACGAGCTGTTCTGCCAGGCCAGCGATTATATCTGTTACCGCGCCTGTGCGCACGACAAGCGGCTGGCCAAGACGGGCGGTCTGGTCACGCAATTCCTGCAGACAGTCATGGATAAACCCCCATTGACGGCGAGAGGCAAAAGGCTGGACCCAGTAATCAGGTTCAACAACATAGAGTGGCAGCACAGCACAGCCAGAGGCGGCGGCCGCGCGCAACGGGGCATGATCTTCTGCCCGCAAATCCCGTTTAAACCAGACCAGATGAACAGGGCCTTGCTGTGTTGTTATCATCTTATCCGCACCTGAATGCCGCATGTCTTTACTGAGATAATCTGATTCTGTGTAAAGTCACCTGACGGGGGGCAGCGAATTTAAATTGACCTGGCCCCGGCAAACAGGAAAACTGAGGCCAGACCTGCTGGACTGTTCATTCATATCTGGCAGGCTGTTTTGATGACCCCAGTGAAGAGTATAAATCCATTTCCAAGCCGCAACGCCCATGGGCAGATCAGATAAGCCAGCCGACCCGTTCTGATAATCTCAGGGGGCTGATTTATATGGCGGTGGGAATGTTTTTATTCTCAGCTGTGGACACGCTGGCAAAATTTCTGACTGATACTCTTCACCCCTTGCAGATTGTCTGGATCCGCCAGCTGGGTCTGGTCGCCGGCACAATCTTGTTAATGGGGATTTATGGGGTCAGGATTTTTATAACCGCCCATCCGGTTCTGCAGCTGGCAAGAGGGGTTCTGGCGGCCGGGTCTGCCACCTTATTTATCATCGCTATAAGCTATGTGGCGCTGGCTGATGCGATTGCCGTGACCTTTATCGCGCCGCTGATTGTAACGGTGCTGAGCGCGGTGCTGCTGGCCGAAAAGGTCGGGCTGCACAGATGGAGTGCGATCATTGCCGGTTTTTTCGGCACGCTTGTTGTGATCCGCCCGGGTTTTGAGAGCTTTCATCCTGCTTTGTTATTGGTTCTGTTTGCCGCCACCTTATTTGCCGGCCGGCAGATTATCTCCCGCCTGCTCAGCGGCAGTGACAATGCCTATACCACAGTGGCCTATACCGCGCTGGCCAGCTCTCTGGTGTTGTCTGTACCGGCGTTTTATNTCTGGGTAACGCCGCAGACCAGCCAGCAGATNCTGCTGCTGACCATCATGGCGCTTCTGGCCGGGCTGGCTGAATTTATGGTGATNAAGGCTCTGCAGATCGCCCATGCCGGGCTGGTGGCCCCGGTTCAATATACGATTCTGATCTGGGGGACTTTATATGGGTTTCTGNTTTTTGCTGATCTCCCGGATATATTTACATTTGCCGGCGCAGCCATCATTATTGCCTCAGGCCTGTATACTGTGCACAGAGAACGTTTGCGGGACCGCTAGGCCGAAAAGGTAAGAAGAGATACATCACATGAACAAACTGAAGATCACATCAGCAGAAATGGTCCGTGCGGCCCGGGCAAAGATAACAGAAATTGAAACAGATGAGCTGATCCAGCAGCTGGATGATCCCTCCCTTGTGATTGTTGATATCCGCGATATCAGAGAACGCCAGAAAACCGGCTTTATCCCGGGCAGCTTTCATGCCCCGCGCGGCATGCTGGAGTTCTGGGTTGATCCCGACAGCCCCTATTTCAAACCTATCTTCGGTGAGGCAGATAAACGCTATGTGTTTCACTGTGCCTCTGGCTGGCGGTCGGCGCTCAGCGTGGCCATACTGACGGATATGGGATTTGCGGCTGCCCATCTGAAAGACGGCTTTTCAGACTGGGTCAAACAGGGCGGGCCTGTTGAACAGCCCGACACAGACAGACGCTGAGCCGGTTCTGTTTTACTGACCTCACTTTAGTTTTTTTTATCAGGATAAACATTGATGACACATAAGATTGATCATTTCGCTGTTGGTACATCCAGCCTTGCCGCCGGTGTGGCCGCGCTTGAGCCAACCCTGGGCGTTACTGTTCCGGACGGCAGCAAACATACATTGATGAGCACGCATAATTGTGTGATGCAGGCCGGAAATGAGAGCTTTTTTGAGCTGATCGCGATTGACCCTGATGCCCCTGATCCCGGCCGGGCCCGCTGGTTCACGCTGGATTTCCCGGACACACAAAATAAGATTGCTGAACGGCCGCGCGCGCTCTGCTGGGTGGTCAGCACTGACAAGCTGGATGAGCTGGTGGCCAGCAGCCCTGTGCCCTTGGGTGAAATTGTCACGTTTGTGCGCGGTGAGCGATCCTGGAGGCTGACGGTCCCTAAGGACGGACATCTGCCGGAAGGCGGGCTGCTGCCGGCCTTTATCGAATGGTCCCCCGGCCCGCACCCCAGCACGGCCCAACAGGAGCTGGGCGTCACTTTGAAACAGGTCCGCCTGTCTCATCCTGACACTGACGGGCTGCAGGCAAAGCTGGCCGCCCTGGGTGTTGCCCATCTTGCCGAGGTGACAGAAGGTGAGGCAGGTTTGAGCTTTGTTCTGGACACCCCGAAAGGAGAGGTGACCTTGGATTAGGCGACCTCTGTAAAAAAACCGTTACGGGCAGACCACAATATTGCCGACATGCGCCTTGTTGATAAAGGCGGTCTGGGCAACGTGCAGGTCTTTCAGAGCGTAAGTGGCGGCCAGAACAGGCTTGATCGCTTTGGCCTCAATATAGCTGATGAGACGCGGCATAACCTGCGGGCTGATCACTGTTGAGCCGGTAAAGGTCAGATCACGCAAATAAAAAGTGCGCAAATCAAACGAGACGATTGGCCCGGCAATCGCCCCGGAGCAAGTATAACGTCCGCCTCTTTGCAAAAGATCGAGAAAGTCCGGCCAGTCTGTTCCGCCCACCACATCTGCGACAACAGAAATGACCTCATCGCCAAGCTGGCCAGACCAGTTTGCCTCATTCCGGTCAATGATCTTATCTGCGCCTAAGGCCTTTACCGCTTCTGCTTTATCTGCAGTGGTCAAGGCCAGAACACGCGCGCCGCGCAGTTTGGCCAGCTGGACCACAGCCCCGCCCACACCGCCTGATGCCCCAGGCACAAACACGGTATCAGCCTCGCCCACATTTGCGCGGGTCAGCATGCCTTCTGCAGTAGAATAAGAACAGCTGAAGGTCGCCAGTTCTGCATCGGTGTAATCAGAATTTACGGCCAAAAGATTGCGCGACGGCAGGGCGGCATATTCAGCAAAGCCGCCATTGACCTCTGAGCCTAAATAGCCTGTTTTATTCAGATTTTCAGGCTCATTCGGATCCCGCAGCCAGTTATCCGTGATCACCCGTTCACCAATGCGAGCCGGGTCAACCCCCTCTCCCACAGCTTCGATAATGCCGCAGATATCCGCGCCCTGTATCCGCGGAAAAGTGATCGCGCTGCCGCCCCATGACGGGTCTTCTTCATGAACTTCTGCATAGCCATCCCCTGTGGTGGCTTCGGTCACCGCCTTGGAATACCAGCCGGACCGTGTGTTCACATCTGTATTGTTCAGCCCGCAGGCTTTCACCTTCACCAGAACTTCACCAGGCCCTGCTTCCGGCACAGGCCAGTCCTCATGCCAGACCAGCTTGTCCAGATCGCCATGTCCGGTCAGCACCATTGCTTTCATGAAAATCTCTCCTGTGAATTGGTGACGGTTACCTGTCTTAATGCTGTTCGATTCAGGCCGCAAGCCCCAACATCTGGCGGGCCTGCTCAGCTGTGGCGACAGGCCGACCGTAGCGCTCACACAGCTCTGTCACCCGGCTGACCAGAGCCGCATTTGACGGGGCAAGCGTTTGTTTGTCCAGCCGGATATTGTCTTCCAATCCGGTGCGGGCATGACCACCAGCGGCCACACACCATTCATTGATCTGGAGCTGATGCCGGCCGATGCCTGCTGCACACCACTGGCTGTCCGGCAGCAACCTGTTCATTGTTGCGATATAGTAATCAAACACGTCCTTGTCTGCAGGCATGGCGTTTTTCACCCCCATCACAAACTGGACATATAAAGGCCCGGTCAGGCGGCCATCACAGCGCATCTGGGCCGCCTGATGAATATGAGAGAGATCAAATGCCTCAATTTCTGGCTTGATCTGATAGCTCTGCATTTCTGCTGCCAGCCAGTCCACCAGATCAGGCGGATTTTCATAAACCCGGGTCGGAAAATTATTTGACCCGACTGTCAGCGAGGCCATATCCGGGCGAAGCGGCAGCATGCCGCCGCGCTCTCGCCCCGCCCCTGAACGCCCGCCAGTTGAAAACTGGATAATCATCCCCGGGCAATGTTTTTGAAGCCCCTCTTTCAGGGCAGCAAATTTTTCCGGATCACTGGACGGGGTTTCATCCTCATTCCGGACATGGGCATGACAGATGCTGGCCCCGGCCTCAAACGCGGCTTGCGTGCTTTCTATCTGTTCAGATACGGTAATCGGCACAGCCGGGTTCATGCTCTTGCGCGGCAAAGACCCGGTAATGGCCACACAAATAATACATGGTTTTGACATCAGACCCCTCCTTATAAAACCGTCCCTAAAGCCTACAGACAATCGCGCACACAGACAAATCAGAACCCGCCTGACCGGACAGCACAGAAGCCTGATTTCAGCGGCTTTATCGATCATCATAAGGGGAAATTCATTTGTGAACAGGGCGTAAAAAAATTACTGTTAAGACAGACCAGTACAGGACAGGGCCGTGACCGTCGATTTCCCCGCAAGATGCGCTGAATTGTTAGCCGAACTTGGCCTGAACGAAACAGACGCGCCATTGTTTGTTACACCCTTATCCGGCGGTGTGGCCAGTGATATCGCCAAGGTGAGGGTCGGGCAGGACGGATCATCTGATCAGAAAACCTATTGTGTGAAATTCGCGCTGGCCAAATTACGAGTCAAAGCAGACTGGTTTGCCCCGGTGACACGCAGCTTTGCCGAATATCAATGGCTGAAAACAGCTGCGCAGATATCCCCTGACACCGCCATCCAGCTTTATGGCCATTCTGAACGGCTGAACGGGTTTGTGATGTCTTATTTGCAAGGTGAGAAGACCTGTCTGTTCAAATCTGTGCTGCTGGCCGGCGACGGGCGCGCCGAACAAGCAGAGGCTGTGGGCCGGTTGCTGGGGCGTATTCATGCCGCCACCGCCGGGCCTGAGTTTGACCGCACCGCCTTTGCCAACCGTGATGATTTTCAGGCCATCAGGATTGAGCCTTACCTACTCCATACCGCCCGCCTCTACCCGTCACATCAGGCGCTGTTTCATCAGGTATCAGACCAGCTTTATCAGTCTGATCAGCTTTTGATCCATGGCGATGTTAGCCCGAAAAATATCCTGTTCACTGAGGGCCGTCCTTATCTTCTGGATGCGGAATGCGCAACGATGGGGGACGCCAGTTTTGATGTCTGTTTCTGCCTGAACCATTTTATTCTGAAAGCTGTGCATGTGCCGGGCTGTCTGGCGCGTTATCTGTCGTTCTGTACCCGGTTCTGGGCCGCCTATCGCGGCTTTGTGGTCTGGGAAGATGTCGCCGGTTTGGAGGCGCGTATCCTGAAACTTTTGCCAATGATGATGCTGGCCCGTATTGATGGGAAATCACCTGTGGAATATTTATCAGAAAAAGACCAAACCCATATCAGGCAGGTGGCGCTGCATCTGCTTGATGTGCCAGCACACTCGCTTGAAGCGTTTATGCAGACGATAGAAAGACAAACACCGCAATGAGTAAAATTGTATCTGTGCAAGGCCGCCGTGTATGGGATTCACGCGGCAGACCAACAGTTGAAGCCGAAATCTGTCTTGAAAACGGGCGCACAGGCCGGGCGATTGCCCCGTCCGGCGCGTCAAGAGGCACAAGAGAAGCGCTGGAGTTAAGAGATGGCGGGGCGCATCTTGGTGGCCTGGATGTGCGCCAGGCTTGTGCAAACATAAACGGGCCTGTTACGGCTGTATTGACGGGTATGAATTCCACTCAGCAGGCTGAGATTGATGCCGCTCTTCTCAGCCTGGACAGCTCTACCTTGAAAGAGACTATCGGCGGAAATGCGCTGGTGGCGGCGTCTCTGGCCGCGCTGCATGCCGGGGCAGCCGCCAAGGCTGTGCCGGTCTGGCAGCATATCGCCACGCTGTATGGAACCACCCCCAGCCTGCCGCTGCCTGAGATTCAGATTTTTGGCGGCGGGGCCCATGCCGGCCGCCGTGTTGATGTTCAGGATTTCATGGTGATGGTTCCTGGTGCGTCAAGTTTTGATGAGGTGATGGAGGTAACGCGTGAGGTGTATTTCGCAGCAGGCGATCTGATGGCGGCAAAAGGCAAGGCGGCGGGAATTGCCGATGAAGGCGGCTGGTGGCCTTTGTTTGACAGCAATGAAGAGGCTCTGGAAACCCTGACCCTGGCGATTGAAAGAGCCGGCGAGAGCCCGGGTAAAAATGTTGTTATCTCGCTTGATATTGCAGCTTCAGAATTTGGCAAGGACGGTATCTACCACCTCGCCCTTGAGGACAGAGAGCTGTCCTCAGAAGCCTTTATTGACCTGCTGGGCCGCTGGCTGGATGCCTATCCTATTGTGTCTATCGAAGACCCGCTGGCAGAAGATGACAAGGACGGGATGATCGCCTTCACCAAGCGGTTTGGCGATCAGCTCCAGATCATTGGGGATGATTATCTGGTGACCAATGACGGGCTGGTCAGGGCGGCAATTGACGATAAGGCGGCAAATGCTGTGTTGATCAAAGTGAACCAAATCGGCACCGTCAGTGAAGCGGTCAAGACCTTCACAACAGCCAGAAAGGCGGGCTGGCAGACCATTGTATCTGCCCGGTCAGGGGAAACCGAAGATGCCTCAATCAGCCATCTGGCAGTGGGTCTGGGCGCGGGGCAGCTGAAGGTCGGCTCGTTCCAGCGATCAGAGCGGATGGTGAAATGGAATGAATGCCTGCGCATTCAGGATCAGCTGGGCGTAGATCAGTTTGTGGCCGGACAGCCGCTGCAGAACAGCTGGTGGGGAAAGCACCGGTAAGCGACCATCCAAGCCGGGAAGGACAGCGCTTAAGCAGGCAGATTCAGCCAGTCTTTCAGATGGCCATAAGTGTCTTGCGGGGCTTCAAGCGGCGGCAGATGACCTGCTTTCTGAACCGCCACCAGCTTAGCATGCGGGATCAGCTGATGCATCAGCTGATGGCGTTCAGGCGGGCAGAGCCGGTCTTCTACTCCATACAGAATCAAGGTCGGGCAGCGCACAGATTTTAAGGTTTCTGTCTGATTCGGCCGGTCCCGTAGGGCCAGAGACTGACGGATAAAGGCTGCCTCCCCCAGGGACAGTGCCATATCCATACACAGATTGAGAAGAGCTGCTTTATCCGGACGGTCAGCCAGATAAAGCGGTTTCATCTCGTCTGCCATCACCTGTTTCAGGCCGCCTGATTTTACATCAGCAATTTGCCGGTTTCGCCTGATGACGCCTTCTGCGGTCTCTGGTAACGGGTTGGTGTCCATCAACGCCAGCCGGTCAACCCGGTGCGGGGCCTGAGCGATAATTTCCATTGCCAGAATGCCGCCCATGGACAGCCCGCAAAGACAGAAAGAGGACGGGGCCGCGTTAAGCACTTGTGCCGCCAGTTCTGTCAGAGAAGACGCGGTATCCAGAGGCGGTGTCAGAACAGATATCTGGCCAGCTGTATCCTGTTTCAGACGGCCGGTCTGATAGGCAAACAGCCGGTCATCACACATCATGCCGGGAAGCAGCAGCACAGGGCCGGGCAATTGCAGTCTCATCTCTGGCGGTATCCTTTACAGCGCGCGATCTGCCCCTTGCCGCAAAACGCTGAGCTTTGCCCAGGCAATTTCCGGATCAACCGCCCCGAACCCGGCAAAAGTGCCAAAGCCGCAATCTGTACCCGCCATGACGCGGTCCGGCCCGAACACAGATGTAAACCGGTCCAGCCGTTGCGCCACGACATCCGCATGTTCAACAAAATTGGTTGTGCTGTCCAATACGCCGGGGATCAGAATTTTATCGGCCGGTACTTCATCTGCGCGATCTCTGAACACTGTCCATTCATGGGCATGGCGCGGGTTGGAGGTTTCAAACAGCACATATCCGGCATGTGTGTTCATCAATGTGGAAAACACCTTGTCCATAGAGATATCGCAGATATGCGGGCCTTCATAATTGCCCCAGCAGATATGCACCCTGATCTTCTCCTTGGGCAGGCCGTCCAGCGCATGATTCAGCGCGGCAACATGGCTGTCCGCAATCGCGACAAATTCATCATCACTGAGATCAGCAAACAGCATATGACGCGACAGGGCAAGGTCCGGGCAGTCAAGCTGAAGGTCCAGACCAGAATCAATAATCGCTTTATATTCTGCCCTCATCACCTCAGACAGCGCGTCCAGATAATGCTGGCGGCTCGGGTAATAATCATTCTGCAGGAACAAAGAGATCACCCCAGGAGAGGCCGCATTCATAAAGCCGCGCTCTACACCATGGGCGGCCATCGCTGTTTTCAGATTGGAAATATCCTTGTGCAGTTCACCATTATCCAGCGGCGTGATCTCGCCTGTGCACATTGGCCGAGCATAGGTCGGGGTGCCGCCGCTATCTGCCAGACGCTGAAGGAAGCCGGGGAATTGTTTGAGGTCTGCGGGCGCGTTGCGCGGGCTGTCCCCTGAAAAGCCGGAATAACGATCTTTGACATAAGTCGCATAAGAAATTTTTGAGGTTTCCCCATCGCTGACCACATCAATGCCTGCCTGCTTCTGGCGCGCCACCAGCATATCAACATGGGCGGTCATGGTCTCATCAAACTGGGTCTGATCAAATGGTTTGCCCTGTTCTTTGGCAAATAACAGATCAGTTACCTCTTGCGAGCGCGGCAGAGAGCCGACATGAGTTGTTAAAATCCTGCTCATAACATCAGGTCCTTTCCCACCAGCTGGGGCCAGCCGGATCAGTTGTGTTGCGGATACGGTACAGGCCAGCCTCACCAGACATGGCCGGGGTCAGCTGATAGGCTGTATCAGGTTGCAGAAACGCGGTGTCCCCCGGCCCGATATGGCTGATCTGATCGGCCTGGTGCAGCTGCCAATACCCTTTGACAGGCATCAGCACAGTGTAATGCGGGCCAGAGGTTACAGATGTCTGTGACTGTGCAGACAGAAAATCAACAGCAAAGCCCGGCCGGTCAAAGATAAGGCCGGTCTCGCCAATGACCTCAACCGGCTCATCCCGAGATAAGGCCAGCAGATCCAGATAGCGGGCCACCCAACGCGGCACAACCTCAGCAACTGATGGCTCTGCCATCAGGGCCAGATGGTCATCCGCCATAACCGGCATAGCGGCAAGATTGTCAGGCAGGGTTTCGCCTTTTTTGCTGTCATAGAGCTTGCCATTTTCAGCTAAAATCAGGCCATGGGCCTTGGCATCTTCTATCACCTGCGGGGCCCAGACAACACCGCCGCCCGCATCATCACCGCCAAGCATAGCCATAATCATTCCATAATCTGCACCGATATTCTCAAAGCCTCTGAACATGCCGGTAGGGATATTGAAAATATCGCCCGGCTCAAGGATCACCTCACCAGCATCCCCCCAGCGGCCCCAGAAAAACCGCCACCGGCCGGAGAGAACAAAAAACGCCTCAGCGGTTTTATGCGTATGCAGCGAATTGCGGCATTTCGGCGGCTGGCCCGCCGCGCCGATATTAAACCCGGGCGTATCTTTGATATGTACATGCTGATCAGCTGATTCAGACACGCCGCCGCCAATAATGGTAAAATTTTCTTTCTGATCTGACCCTGGTGTATGGGCATCAATAAAGGCTGTGCGGCAAGGCACAAGTTCAGCATATCTGACAATCTGCACAGGCTTTGTCATCACAAGCTCCCGGTGTGAAGGTGGATCTGTTTCCAGACAGCAACATCATCTATTAATGTATATTCGCGGCGCAGGCCCCATGGCCCGAATTCAGCCTGGCTGATGCCCATGATATAGACATCCGCCCCTGAAGGCGCACCAAACCGGCCGTGACCATCATGCCGTCCGGACAAAGACCATCTGATCGCAGCGCGCGGCGGCATCAGCAGATCAGCGCGGCCGATCTGGTGATGGATGGTGAAGTCTGCAGACGGAAAGCTGGCCCGCAATTCGGCCCAGAACGCGGTGATATCTGCATAGCCGTGCGCGGTCTGATGAAGCGGGTAGGCCGCCTGGGCAGCCCGGTCATAACGCGCATGCACAACTGAACTGTCGCCGGCCATAAGTGAGGTCAGGATATCTGCATAGGCCTGTCCCCATTCATCATCATTGCCTGTGCCCTGATATGGGCCGGCAATATCTGTGGCCGGGCTGAACGGTTTGATACAGGCGTCCGGCCCGCCTTCATCCTTAATTTGCTGGCGGGCATAATCAGCCTCCTCCCAGCCAAGCTGGCGAACAATCGCGCCCAAATCCCTGATCAGCCATTCATCATTGATCTGGTTACTGATGGCATGACAATCCGCCATCACGCGGTAGACCAGCTTGGTACCTGTTGCCTTGCCGAACGCGCCGTTTCCTGAATGTGTTGCGGTTGATAAAATCCGGTGAGAGGACAACAGGCCAACCTCTGGTGTGCCTGACCAGATCACATCCTCACCCAGCAGCTGGCGATCAGGAAATTCATCCAGAGTGGCATAGGTGGCCTTGATCACCGCCTGATTGCCCACCACAACAGAAGACGGGGACCGCACCACAATATCATCAGAATAATAATGGTTCAGGGTTTCAACACCGCGCTGTTCCCAAATTTCATGTGTAATCCCCAGAATATAGTCGGGAAATGTTTTGAATTTGTTATCAAACCCGTGCATGTCACCCTCTTTTTTGTAGTTGGCTGGAGCTTCTGATTTTCAGCTCTCCTGAAACAATGACCTGGCGCGGTGTTGTTTCGTTTTGGCTGACATGATGCATGATAACATCAACTGTTGTTGCAACCATTTCATCAGCAGGCTGGCTGAATGAGGTCAGATCATAGCTTGGCCAGGACGCCGGCGGAATATCATCATACCCCACAATCGCGATATCATCAGGCACGCGCAGGCCGGCTGTATGACGCACAAGATCCATCACCACCAAAGCCATCGCATCATTCGCAACAAACACAGCCTCTGGCCGGTCCTTTGCGCTGAGCAGCATCTGGGCCGCCTGATAGGCCTGTTCGGTACGGAAATTGCCCACCGCCCGAAAGCCCAGATCAAAGCCATGATCTGCCAGACCGGCGCGGAATCCTGCCTCTCTGTCCCGCTGGGTTGACGCCCCTTCCCAGCCCGCAATATAGCCGAAACTGGTATAGCCCTGGGCGATCAGATGACAGGCCACCTCTGTGCCGCCTTTATAATTATCTGTGGTTACAGAGGAAAAGCGGGACTGTTCCTGAACCCTGTTAAACTGGACAATGGGAATCCCGGCAGACTGGCATCTGTCAGCCAGTTCAGAGGAGAGCGCCACAGAGGCTGTGACAATTGCATCAACCTGATATTCCAGAATTTCTTCGATAACATCATCAATATTATCTGCTGTCTGGGCGGCCATGAAGATCAGCACATGATAGCCTTGCTGCTGGAGGGCCTTGGAGAGCTTTTCAAGCACTTCCGGGTAGAAGTAATTATCCAGATAAGCGACCACCAGCCCGACCATATAGGATTTGCCGGTCAGCAGCGATCGGGCCAGCCTGTTCGGCCGGTAACCCAGCTGTTCAGCAGCGTCCCTGACCTTGGCAGAGGTTTTTGCTGAGGCTGACGCGCCATGGGTAAACACACGGCTGACCGCTGACTGGCTGACCCCGGCCAGACGGGCCACATCAGCTGAGGTGATCCGGCCAGACGCCGCCTGTCGTTTCGGCAAGGACGGAGATGTTCTGCCCGCCCCGGTCATAGGGCTGCCTCCTTCTGAACATACGCCTGATAACCAGGCCAGGCAGAGGCCAGCTGGGTCATCCGCGCCAAAACATCGACACCAAGTTGTGCCCACACATCCAGCAGGTCAACCAGCACCCAGTTTTCCCTGATCAGCCCGTCTTCCAGACGCCAGAAATCCAGCGAGCGCAGGGTGATTTTCTGTTGTGTCGGGGCAATGCCAAGCCAGCCTCCTGATGTCAGGGTCTGTGCCATGTTCGGCCATCCGGTCACCGCCACATAAGGCCCTTCAGCAAAAAAATGAAGTGTGGTGTCTTCAGGATAGTGACCTCGGTCCGGCATAGCGTTCAGAAACGGTGTCTGATGCCAGCGGCGGAACCCGTCCACGCCGCGGCTGCTTCCGATACCAGACGGGCCGTACCAGCTGAAATGGGGATGCCAGTATTTTTCTAGCTCCATCACCTCTGGCCCGCCCTGATCCGGATAACGCTGCATCGCGGTCAACATATCCACAACATGCTGGCAGCTGGCGGCGGTCTGTTCAGGCGTGTCTGCGGCCACATTCAGCCCGTCCTGGCTGGCGGGCCCCGGTACATGCCATTCCCGGCCCAGAGACGGCCCCATCGGCCAGACCCCGGCCTGCATCATCAAGCCCGGCAGGTCCCAGACCGACTGAATTTCAACGATGCGGCCTTCATCAAAGCGAAAAAATTCATGAAAGCGCAGATGCGCAATCTGGCCGGTGGGCGGAATCCCCCTGAACGGGGCCATAAACCGGCCAAGATAATAGCCCGCACAGCCCACCCAGTCCTGGCCCATATGATCAGAACCCGCGATACAGATCAGATCACGTCGTTCCATATCCGGCAATGCCGCAGCTAGCGGGGCAAACACCTCATCATAAAGCTGCGGGGCAGCAATATCGCCAACAGGATAGCCAAAATGACAGACCGCCTCTGCGGCCAGCAGCTGATCCAGCTTTTGCCGCACCGCCTGTTCATCAAAATTATAGAGCTGCCTGCAAAGGGCTCTCACCGCGGCTTTGTTATGATGATGCGAGTCTGTCATCTCTCACTCCCGTTCAGGGCGCGGCGGTACCTTCCGGCCCTCATCATAGGCTT
>PBLR01000005.1 GCA_002722385.1 SAR116 cluster bacterium
TCGTTTCTTGCAGGCTGTCAGCCGCTGGACCCTTGCCCCCTTCGGTTCTGTTATGCGGCTGATGCTGAACACGCCGTCAGCTTTTTTGCAGCCACCTGAACAAACAGTTTTTCATTTATCTGCGCAGCTACCAGACGGGGTGCGGTTGACGCCGCAGCGCCAGCGTGTGCTCAGCTTTCTTCAGTCAGCCCCGCCGCTGCCGCTGGCTGATTTATCGCGTGAGGTGGGTGTTTCGACCTCTGTTATCAAAGGGCTGGCAGATGATGGTGCGCTGATCCGATCCAGCCAGCCGCGCCTGGTCGCACCTCACAGAGGAGTTATGCCCTCAAGGGCTGAATTGCGGGCGAATTTTACCCTGACCTCTGCTCAGAAACATATCGCTGACGGCATTGACAGGCTGGCGGATAGCTTCAGCGTTCATCTGATTGACGGCATCACCGGCTCTGGCAAAACAGAAGTTTATTTTGATCAAGTGGTCAAACAGGTGGCCGCAGGCAAGCAGGTTTTGATTCTGCTGCCGGAAATTGCCCTGACAACATCCTGGAAAGCCAGATTCGAAAAATGGTTCGGCTATGCGCCTCATATCTGGCATTCATCTGTATCGGCGGCGCGGCGGAAATCAATCTGGCGGCAGGCAATATCCGGCCAGCCTATGGTTGTTGCGGGCGCGCGCTCGGCTTTGTTTCTGCCGTTCTCCAGCCTTGGCCTTGTCATTGTGGATGAAGAACATGACGGCAGCTATAAACAAGAAGATCATGTCAGCTATCAGGCTCGTGACATGGCTGTCCTGCGCGCAAAAATGCACAATATTCCGGTGCTTCTGGCCAGCGCGACACCGTCACTGGAAAGCTGGATACATGCAGGGTGCGGCGGAGAGCTGGCTTCAGCTGACGGGTCCTCTGAAGGGGGGCACAGCAGCTGGCACCACTGGCCGTTGACCAGCCGTTATGGGTCTGCCCATCTGCCCCAGGTCAGCCTTATTGATTTGCGCCTGTCCAAGCCGGAAGCCGGAAAATGGCTGTCTGCTGAGATGATGGAGGCTGTGATGGCCCGGCTTGAGGCAGGAGAGCAGTCCTTGTTATTTCTGAACCGCCGCGGCTATGCGCCGATGACGGTCTGCGGCGATTGTGGTCACAGGCTGATCTGTCATCAATGTGATTCGCTGCTGGTCACGCACAAGCTGGCTGGCCGTGTTCAGTGTCATTTCTGCGGTATCGGCCAGCCGATTACACAAACCTGTCCTTCTTGTGAAGCCACCGGCAGTCTTCGGGCTGTGGGCCCTGGGGTAGAACGGCTGCAGGAAGAGCTCAGCCAGCGCTTTCCAGATGCGAGAATCGCTGTGCTGTCCAGCGATACCGTGCAGACCAGTGAGGCTGATGCGTTATTTGCGGACATTCAGGCCGGCGAAATTGACATATTGATTGGCACCCAAATGGCAGCCAAAGGACATCATTTTCCGTTTTTGACTCTGGTTGGGGTTGTTGATGCTGATCTGGGGCTGGGCGGTGGTGATTTAAGGGCGGCTGAACGGACCTATCAATTATTATGGCAGGTGGCCGGGCGAAGCGGCCGTGGTGAGCGGTCTGGCCAGGTTCTGATCCAGACGTTTCAGCCGCATCATCCGGTGATGCAGGCACTTGTGGTCGGGCCGCAGGACAACCCGAATGAAGCCAGAGACAGGTTTATGCAGGCCGAAGCAGAGGCCCGCCAGGCCGCCGGAATGCCGCCGTTTGGCCGCCTGGCTGCCCTGATTCTGTCTGGCAGCGATATCGTCAAGCTGGAACAGGCGGCGCGGCATCTGAATGACATCAGACCCCAATTTGCAAAAGTTGATATTTTTGGTCCTGCTCAGGCCCCGCTCAGCCGGGTAAGAGGGCAGTTCAGGATCAGATTTCTGATCCGCTCTGACCGTGAGGTGGCGATCGGAAAGATTGTTGAGGGCTGGTTGTCTCAGGCTGAGCTGCCTTCCGGGGTTCGCCTTGTCTGTGATATTGATCCCTACAGTTTTCTGTAAACCGGCCGGCCGGGCCCGGGCTTTGGGTTTTCTGCAGCTTGGCGGCGGCTGTACTGCTGTTGTGCAAAGTTATGTATATTATTGCCGCAGGGTGTTTTTTTGCCGGTCTCAGACTTGCGTTTCGGTAAGGGGTATGATAACTCCCAGACTGAAAAATGACCAATGGCCGGTTCACCGGGGATAGCCTCGGTTTGCGATGATGAACATCAGCACGCAGCGGCATGCGGTCAAGGGCCCAGAGAGTATGTTAAAAGCGATGAGGACAGCGTCGTGAGTTCAAATGCAAAAGGTCTTGCTGGCCGTTACGCGGGGGCATTATACGATCTGGCTGTTGAGGCGAAAGCCACAGACGCCGTTCTTTCAGATCTGATAAGCCTGAGAGATATGATAGCCGACAATGATGATCTGAAATCGCTTGTCAGCTCTCCTGTTTACACCCGGTCTGAACAGTCCAAAGCCATCATGGCGATCATGGACAAAGCCGGGGCAAACAAACTGACCAACAAATTTTTAGGCGCGGTTGCCGATAATGGCCGCCTGTTCGCGCTTCCCCAAATCATTCAGGCCTTTGCTGAAGAGGTTGCCCGGCGTAATGGCCAGGTCTCAGCAGAGGTCATCTCAGCCGTCACTCTGGATGAAAAGCGGCGCAAAGCTGTTGAGGCCACTGTGGCCAAACTGGCTGGATCAAAGAATATATCGCTTGAAATGAAGGTTGACCCTTCTTTGTTGGGCGGTCTTGTCGTGCGTATCGGCTCTCGTTTGTTTGATACGTCTGTAAAAACGAAACTTAACCGGCTTGAAGCCGCAATGAAGGGTGTAGCGTGATGGATATTCGTGCCGCTGAAATTTCAGCGATCCTGAAAGATCAGATTTCAAATTTTGGCAGCGAAGCTGAAGTTGCCGAAGTTGGCCGTGTGCTGTCAGTTGGTGACGGCATCGCCCGTGTATATGGTCTTGATCAGGTTCAGGCTGGTGAGTTGGTCGAATTTGACGGGGGCATCAAAGGGATGGCCCTTAATCTGGAAACAGACAATGTCGGTATTGTTATTTTCGGCAGTGACCGCGGCATTAAAGAAGGGGACACGGTTCGCCGGACCTCATCAATTGTTGATGCACCGGTTGGCAAAGGTCTGCTTGGCCGCGTGGTTGACGCTCTGGGGAACCCGATTGACGGTAAGGGCCCGATTAAAGATGCGACCCGCTCACGTGTTGAGGTAAAAGCACCTGGCATTATGCCGCGCAAATCTGTGCATGAGCCCATGCAGACAGGCCTGAAGGCGATTGACAGCCTGATCCCTATCGGCCGTGGTCAGCGGGAATTGATCATTGGTGACCGGCAGACAGGCAAGACAGCGATTGCTGTTGACACCTTTATCAACCAGAAGGCCGTGAATGAGGCAGCTGGTGATGATGAAGGCAAAAAGCTGTTCTGTATTTATGTTGCTGTCGGTCAGAAACGCTCAACTGTTGCCCAGATTGTGCGCTCGCTCGAAGAAAATGGCGCGATGGATTATTCTATCGTGGTTGCGGCTACGGCGTCTGACCCTGCTCCAATGCAGTTCCTGGCGCCTTACACAGCCGCAGCGATGGGTGAATATTTCCGTGATAACGGCATGCATGCGCTGGTCGTGTTTGATGATTTGTCAAAACAGGCCGTGGCCTATCGACAGATGAGCTTGTTGCTGCGTCGTCCGCCAGGCCGTGAAGCCTATCCTGGTGACGTTTTCTATCTGCACTCACGTCTGCTGGAACGGGCAGCGAAGATGAATGATGAAAATGGCGCAGGTTCGCTGACCGCTCTGCCGGTGATTGAAACACAGGGCGGTGACGTTTCAGCCTTTATTCCGACCAACGTGATTTCAATTACGGATGGCCAGATTTTCCTGGAAACAGACCTGTTCTACAAAGGTATCCGTCCTGCGGTGAATGTGGGTCTGTCTGTGTCTCGTGTGGGATCTGCTGCGCAGATTAAGGCGATGAAACAGGTTGCCGGTACCATCAAGCTTGAGCTTGCCCAGTATCGTGAGATGGCCGCGTTCGCGCAGTTTGCCTCTGATATGGATGCCTCAACACGCCAGCTTCTGGAACGTGGTGCGCGTCTGACTGAATTGCTGAAGCAGCCGCAATATTCGCCAATGCTGGTTGAAGAGCAGGTTGCGGTTATCTTCGCAGGTGTGAAGGGCTATCTGGACAATATTGACCTGGCGGATATCGGCCGTTTTGAAGCTGGCCTGCTTGATCAGCTTCGTGGGTCAGGAAAGAAGATTTTAGCTGCTATTCAGAGCGAAAAATCGATCTCTGAATCAACAGACAAAGAGCTTCATGATCTGATCGGGTCTTACGCGAAGAGCTTTGCCTGAGGAGAGATGTGAGCTGTGCCTCTGGCGCGGTTGACATGATGTGAGGAGCATACCAGATGCCGAATTTGAAGGATCTGAAAACACGGATTAACTCTGTGACCTCAACGCAGAAAATCACCTCTGCGATGAAGATGGTTGCGGCGGCTAAGCTGCGCCGGGCACAGGAAGCTGCTGAATCCGGCCGCCCCTATGCGTCGCGTATGCAGGCCGTGATCGCCTCACTGGCGGCAAAGGCAGACAAAAACTCTGCTTCTGAGCTGCTGGTCGGCCGGGCAACTGTAAAATCGCATCTTCTGGTGATCGTCTCTGCAGACAAGGGTCTGTGTGGCGGGTTTAACGGATCTGTTGCGCGGCTTGCCAAACAAGAAATTGAACGTCTTGAGGCTGCAGGCAAATCTGTTCAGGTGTATATTGTTGGCCGTAAGGCGGCAGACGCTCTTGGCAGTCTGATAACACAACGCACATTTGCCCGGGTTGAAGGTGTACAAGGCACCAATCTGGGCTTTGAAAGCGCAGGTGAAATTGCGGCGAAGATCATTACCGGTTTTGAAGATGGCCAGTTTGATGCGGTGTCTGTCATTTATAACCGCTTTGTGAATGCGATTACCCAGGAAGTAACGCATAAGTCACTTATTCCTGCCCAAATTGATGAAGAAGAGGCGGGTGCTGATGACACCGCCGCCTTTTATGATTATGAGCCTGAAGAGGCAGAAATTTTGAGCGCCCTTCTGCCCCGCAATCTGTCTACACAGATTTTCAGTGCTCTTCTTGAATCCTCAGCTGCTGAACTGGCAGCCCGGATGACGGCGATGGATAATGCGACCCGCAATGCGGGCGATATGATCGATCGCCTCACGCTCGTTTATAACCGAACCCGTCAGGCGAACATCACCAAAGAGCTGATCGAGATCATCTCTGGTGCTGAAGCGTTGTAACGGATTTTTGAATAGGCAAAAGACGCTGGAGTTGCAAACAATGGCAAAAAATGCAGTTGGAAAAGTCAGTCAGGTTATCGGGGCGGTTGTCGATGTTGAATTCGACGGCGCCATCCCGGATATCCTTAACGCCCTTGAGGTGGATAATAACGGCCAGCGTCTGGTACTGGAAGTTGCCCAGCATCTGGGTGAAAATACAGTCAGAACCATCGCTATGGACGCGACCGAAGGGTTGGTCCGCGGCACAGAAGCAACAGACACAGGTGGCCCGATCACCGTTCCTGTCGGCCCGGAAACACTTGGCCGGATCATGAACGTGATTGGTGAGGTTGTCGATGAAGGCAAGCCAATTAAAGCCAAGAAGAGCTATGCGATTCACCGCCCGGCCCCTGAATATGTTGACCAGTCGACAGAATCAGAAATTCTGGTAACCGGCATTAAGGTGATTGACCTTCTGGCCCCTTACGCCAAAGGCGGTAAAATTGGTCTTTTCGGTGGTGCCGGTGTGGGCAAGACCGTGACCATCATGGAACTGATTAACAACGTGGCGAAAGCCCATGGCGGTTATTCTGTTTTTGCCGGTGTTGGTGAGCGGACACGTGAAGGGAACGACTTGTACCATGAAATGGTCGAATCAGGTGTTATTAAAACTGATGGTGACGGCTCTAAGGCTGCTCTGGTGTATGGCCAGATGAACGAACCACCAGGTGCACGTTCACGTGTGGCGCTGACCGGTCTGACCCTGGCGGAATATTTCCGTGATGAAGAAGGCCAGGACGTGCTGTTCTTTGTTGATAATATCTTCCGCTTTACACAGGCGGGCTCAGAAGTGTCAGCTCTGCTGGGCCGGATTCCATCTGCGGTGGGTTACCAGCCAACATTGGCGACTGACATGGGCGCGCTGCAGGAACGGATCACCTCAACAAACAAAGGTTCAATTACATCTGTTCAGGCGATTTATGTGCCTGCTGATGACTTGACTGACCCGGCACCGGCCACATCCTTTGCTCACCTTGATGCGACCACAGTTCTGTCTCGTCAGATTGCTGAGCTGGGGATTTATCCGGCGGTTGACCCGCTTGATTCAACCTCACGGGTTCTGGATCCACGCGTTGTGGGTGACGAGCATTACAACACTGCCCGTGAAGTACAAGAAGTGCTGCAGCAATATAAGTCACTGCAGGATATCATCGCCATCCTGGGTATGGACGAGCTGTCTGAAGAAGATAAGCTGGTTGTGGCCCGGGCACGCAAGATCCAGCGTTTCTTATCACAGCCGTTCCATGTTGCTGAAGTCTTTACTGGCACACCTGGTGTGTTTGTGAGCCTTGAAGAGAACATCAAAGGCTTCCAGGGCATTGTCCGCGGTGATTATGATGACCTGCCTGAAGCAGCCTTCTATATGGTCGGCACAATCGATGAAGCGATTGAAAAAGGCAAGAAACTGTCTGCTGAGGCAGCCTGACGATAATTTTTCAGACTGCAGCATCAGCGCGCAAAAGATAAAGGTGAGTGGGCTATGGCCGAAACAACAATGATGGAACTTGTAACCCCAGGACGTGTTCTGGTCTCCAAGTCTGTTGAGATGGTTGTCATTCCAGGCAGTGAAGGATTCTTCGGTGTTCTTCCCCGCCATTCGGCCCTGCTCGCCAATCTTCAGCGCGGTGTGGTTGAGGTCTATGAAGGCGGTAAAGTTGTCGACAGGCTGATGATCGATGGCGGCATTGCTGACGTCACCCCAGAAGGGGTGACCATCCTGACCGAACGGGCAGAAGATCTGGGCAAGGCAAATGTCCAGGAAATCGCCGAGCGGGCTAAAGATGCAGCAGACGCAGAAGCTGATTTCTTAAAAGAGGTTGAAGCCACACTTTAAGTGCCAACCGTCAGCTATATTTATATCAAATGAAAACTGGCCGGATGTCAGGGGCTGATCAACAGGTCCTTGAATTCGGCCATTATATTTTTATACACATCGCGTTTAAACGGCACCGCCCGCTGAATAAGCTCATCCGGGGACAGCCATTGCCAGCTGATAAACTCAGGATCTTCGGTCTGGATATTGATATCTGTGTCTTCACCTGTAAAGCGCAGGGCCACCCATTTCTGGGTTTGGCCGCGATACGCCCCTGACCATAGATTGTCAGCGAGAGGCCGCGGGATGTCATAATTCAGCCAGTCCGGGTGAAGACGCAGGATATCGGCTTTATTTGTGCCTATCTCTTCGCGCATCTCGCGGAAACAGGCGGTTTCAACATCCTCACCTTCATCAATACCGCCTTGCGGCATCTGCCAGGCTTCCGCCCGGTTATCCAGCCTCTGTCCACCGAAAATATCCCCTTGCTGGTTAATCAGCATAATGCCGACACAAGGCCGATAGGGCCGGTCCTGATAGCGGATCGAGGATGTGTTTGTCTGTTTCATATATGCTGATACCCTTGCCTTATGAATTTGCTGCCAGGGCAGAAAATACAGTTAACCCCCGCAACAGATCAATGGCCCGGGCCAACTGGTAGTCAACCTCAATCGGGTCTGCTGGCGGCTCAGGTGTATCCTCTGATGAGGCTGAGTTCTCGTCCTTGCTGTCCAGAGCCCCGCGCAGATCTTCCTCTCTGACCGGCCCGCCTTCCAGCTTTTCGATCCTGGCCAGGGCCACTTCAATATCAGGGCTGATACCCTTGGCCTGAATAGACACACCAGAAGGGGTGAAATAACGGGCTGTGGTCAGCCGCATGGCCCCGTGTCCGGGCATCGGGGTGATGGTCTGCACAGATCCCTTACCGAATGAACGGGTGCCCATCACAATGGCCCGTCTGTGGTCCTTTAATGCGCCAGCCACAATCTCTGAGGCAGATGCTGACCCAGAATTAATCAGCACGACAATCGGCAGCCCGTCGCTGATATCGCCAGGGCGGGCATAGGCATGCTGGATATCACTTTCACCGCGACCGCGTGTAGAGACAATTTCACCTTCTTCTAAAAATGCATCAGACACTCTGATCGCTTCTGACAGTAACCCGCCTGGATTGTTGCGCAGGTCGATCACCAGCCCGGTCAGCCCTTCACTTGATTCGGCCTGCAGATCATCGAGCGCCTTTTGAAGGCCAGGTGATGTTTGCTCAGAAAAGGTGGTGATCCGCACATAACCGACACTGTCATACAGACGCGAGCGCACAGACCGGATTTTGATCTCATCTCTGGTGATATCAACCTCGAACGGCTCATCCTGAGCCCGCTGAACGGCGATTTTCACATTCGAGCCGATTGGCCCGCGCAGCTTCTCGACAGCTTCATTCAGGGTCAGCCCGACAATACTGACCCCGTCAACAGAGATAATCAAATCTTCAGGCTGCAGACCAGCTTTGTCTGCAGGCGTATCATCAATAGGCGAGACCACTTTGACAAAGCCGTTTTCCATCGTGACTTCAATACCCAGCCCGCCGAACTTGCCTTTGGTCTGCACTTGCATTTTCTTGAAATTATCATCAGGCAGATAGGCTGAATGCGGATCAAGCGAGGTCAACATCCCATTGATGGCCGCCTCAATCAGCTCCTGATCAGAAACCTGTTCAACATAATCACTTCTGACCCGCTGAAACACATCACCGAACAGGGTGAGCTGGCGATAGGTTTCGTCATTATTTGACTGGGCCCTTGTTGTGTAAGGTGCCGCCAGAAACAGCCCTGACGCTAGGATACAGATAAACGAAGTAACCACAAAAAATCGGTGTCTGGATATGAAAGTCATCGCAAAGGGGCCTTTTTTAAAGCTGCTGTTTTGTCAAAACGATCCGCGTAGACCTGGCCGGTCTGGTCATCATAGCTTCTGGTCTCTGTCCTGTCAGCGATAAAACAGTCCGGCTGTGTTCAAGCCGGCTGAATCAGTGACTGTCCGGTCATCTCCTCAGGTTTGACGATACCCAGCAGATGAAGGATTGTCGGGGCCAAATCAACCAGACTGCCATCCTGCAACTTCTGTGCCGCCGCATCCTGTGTGTGTGAAACCAGAATACAGGGAACCAGATTGGTTGTATGGGCTGTATGTGGCGAATTTGCGGCCGTATCCCACATCACCTCACAATTACCATGATCAGCGGTTAACAACAGCGCGCCCTTGGCTGCTGTGACGGCTTTGGCGATTTGGCCGACCGCCTTGTCAACGGTTTCAACAGCCGTGACAGCTGCGCTCAGATCACCTGTATGACCGACCATATCAGGATTGGCGAAATTCACGATAATCAGGTCATGAGAGCGGCTGTTGACAGCGTCAAGCACTGCCGCCAGAACCTGCTGGGCAGACATTTCAGGCTGCAGATCATAAGTGGCCACCTGTGGAGAGTTCACCAGATGCCTGTCCTCTCCGTCAAAGGCGGCCTCATCCCCGCCATTGAAAAAGAAGGTCACATGCGGATATTTTTCGGTTTCGGCTACTCTCAACTGGCGCAGCCCCGCCTTGGATACGGTCTCGCCAAGGCCGTTGCTGAGGTCTGGCGGCAGAAACAAAGGTGTCACCTTGTCTGTCAGGTCATCTGCAACAGGGGTCAGGCTGAGCAGGCCGGCTGAAAACAGCGTCTTACCGGCTGCATCAGGCAGATGACAGCCGGTTTGTTCAGGCCTCACCAGTGCGCGGAGAATCTGGCGTATGCGATCTACGCGGAAATTGGCAACAAACAGCCCGTCATCAGGCCCGGGGCCGGGATAACCATTAATACAGGTCGCGCTCACAAACTCATCTGTCTCGCCGCGCTCATAGGCCTGGTGCAGCGCATCCAGCGCATCTGTGGCCTGATAAGGGGCGTTTGCCGTGACCATCACATCATAAAAGGCCTGTGTTCTGTCCCATCTGTTGTCTCTGTCCATGGCGAAATACCGCCCGGTCACACTGGCGATGCGGCAGGTCTCAGGCAGGCTGGCCAGAAAGGCCGGCAACTCGTCACCTGCTGCCTTGGGCAGGGTATCGCGGCCATCTGTGATGATATGCAGCCATACCGGCACACCGGCCTGTGCCATGACCTCTGCAATCGCGGCGATGTGCTGGGTATGGGCATGAACACCGCCTCCTGAGGTCAGTCCGGTCAGATGCAGGCTGCCGCCGCTGGCGGCTAACTGGCTGGCCAGCTGAACAAGGGGCGCAAGACGGGCTAATTCCCCAGATATGCAGGCTGCAGAAATGCGCGGCAAATCCTGTTGAATCAGACGGCCTGAACCAATCGTCAGATGCCCGACCTCAGAATTGCCAGGCTGGCCTTCTGGCAGGCCTACGGCCTGTTCTGAGGCCCGTAACAGGCTGTTGGGGCAGGTGCGAATCAGCTGATCAAACACAGGCGTGTGCGCTTGTGCCACAGCATTAAAGGCCTGGCCTGAGCTGTTGCCCCAGCCATCCATGATACATAAGATTACCGGCGGTTTTGCTGTCATCTTTGTCGGTCCTGCCTTTTTCGCTTTATGGCTGGTTTTGGTTATATCGCCGGTTAAGGATTCCAGCAAGATATCACAAAAATCAGGGTGTGCCCCTGGGTCAGGCCCGGTGATAGGGATGCCGGGCCAGAATCATCTCTGCTCTGTAGAGCTGTTCAGCCAGCATCGCGCGGCAGAGCATATGCGGCCAGGTCACCCGGCCGAAAGAGATCAGCTTATCACAAGCATCCAGCAAATTCTGGTGATGTCCGTCTGCCCCGCCAACAGCGAAAAAACAGTGCGAGATGCCATCTGCCCGCCAGGTTCCGATGATGTCTGAAAGGTCTTCTGAGCGGATATTCACGCCGTTCGGATCAAGGCCGATCAGCTTCTTTGCTGAGCCCTGAGCCTGCTGAACATAATTCAGCATCTTGCGGCTTTCCTCTTCTGTTCTGGCTGGGCCCGGGGGCAGGCGGGAGTCAAATTCCTGTAATTTGGCGGGAAAAGGGCATCGCTTCAGCCAGTCTGCCCAGAGCTCAGCCTCAGGGCTTTTGCGGGCTTTGCCGATCGTCAATATCGTCAGCTTCATATGACCAGATGCCGGTATCGGCTAATCAGCATGTACGTGAACAATTTCATCAGTTGGTGCTGCGCTGTCCCACATCCGCTCTAGGGCATAGAATTCGCGCACTTCAGGGCGGAACAGATGCACGATCACCTCAGCGGTATCCAGTAAGACCCAGTCGGCCTGAGAAAGGCCTTCTTTGCCCAGAATAGACACGCCAGATTTTTTCAAGCGAACTTCGATATGTTCTGCCAGGGCCGCGACCTGACGCGACGATCCCCCAGAGGCAATGACCATGAAGTCAGCCATCGAAGATTTACCGCTCAGGGGAATGGAGACAATATCGATCCCTTTATTATCGTCAAGCGATTGCACCACTAGATCTTTGACCTGTTCAGGGGTTAGGTGCACAAAGACGTCTTTGGTAATGGTTTATCTCCTCATTTAAGTCTACCGATCACCGACTTACACCTTCAGGGTATCGTTTTTTCGCGTCTGGGGCAAGATATCATGCATCTGTACGCCGGAGCGCGGTTGATGAGGCAGGATTACGGGCACCATGCACAAAGGCCCACCCGCGTGACTGACGGGCCAGACGGCAGACTGTACGCCGCCGCTGCCGCCCCAGCAGGGCTGCCCCGCGGGACGCCAGGCTCTGATAGCTATAAGCTGGCCGGTTGATGACCAGAACCGGAACCTGTCTTGCCAGACCAAAAGCGTGATGCCAGTCAGGAAACTGAATCAGATTATCTGCACCCATAATCCAGACCAGCTCTGCCCGGGGGCAATGGCGGGCCAGTTTTGTCAGGCTGTCGGCTGTGAATTTCAACCCGTGCCGTTGTTCGAAATCAAGAATTTTTATCCAGCGATGAGGCTTGGCCACAGCCTGCGCACTGGCAATTCGGCGTGAAAAAGAGGCCATCTCATCAGAAGGTTTCAGCGGGTTTTGCGGGCTGACCAGCCACCACACCTCATCCAGTCTGGCGGCGCGCCGGGCATGAACAGCACTTTGCAGATGCCCGTTATGAGCCGGGTTGAATGAGCCGCCCATAATGCCTATTCGCCGCCGGTAGCTGTAATGAGGGCAGGCGGCTGATAACGGCGGCCGGTTGTCAGGCACGTGTCTGCCCTGCGCCGCGAACAGCATATTTAAAGCTGGTTAACTGCGCCGCCCCGACTGGCCCTCTGGCATGCAGGCGGCCGGTGGCAATGCCGATTTCCGCGCCCATACCAAATTCACCGCCATCAGCAAACTGGGTAGAGGCATTGACCATCACGATCGCGCTGTCCACTTCATTTAAGAACCGTTCTGCTTCAGTTTCATCTTCTGTAAGGATGCTTTCTGTATGGCCGGACCCATAGCTGCGGATATGTTCAATAGCATCGCTCAGCCCAGCAACAGGTTTCACCGCAATCACCGGGGCCAGAAATTCACATCCCCAGTCAGCCTCTGTTGCCGGAACAACACGGTCATCACAAGCCGCAATCGCTTCTGTTCCGCGTACCTCGCAACCGCCATCAATCAAGCGGCTGATGATGGTGGTCATTTCAGCCATCGTCATTTCGCTGTCCATCAGCAGGGTTTCGGCAGCCCCGCAGATTCCTACCCGTCTCATTTTTGCATTAAAACAGATCTCAGCGGCTTTGGTCATATCGGCCTTGGCTGATACATAGATATGGCAGATGCCTTCCAGATGGGCAAAGACAGGGACACGGGCTTCGTCCTGAACAAGGCTCACCAGCCCTTTACCGCCGCGCGGAATAATCACATCAATCTGACCGGACGCGGCCAGCATCGCCCCGACCAGAGCCCGGTCAGGTGACGGGACGGTCTGAACCGCATCTTCTGGCAGCCCTGCGGCGGCCAGCCCGTCACGCATCAGACGGCACAACAGCTGGCTGGTTTCATGCGAATCACTGCCCCCGCGCAGGATCACAGCGTTCCCTGATTTGATACATAAGCCAGCAGCATCGACAGTCACATTCGGGCGTGATTCGTAAATCACCCCAATCACGCCCAGCGCGGTTGATATGCGGGTGATATCCAAACCGTTCGGACGGGTCCATCTGGCCAGCTCCACCCCCAGCGGATCAGCAAGCCGGGCGATATCTTCAAGCCCGGCCGCCATCGCTTCAATCCGGTCTTCGGTCATGGTCAGCCGGTCAATAAAGGCGTCTGTCAGCCCCGCCCGTCTGCCGCGATCCACATCTGTCTGATTGGCAGCCTCAATCTGNTGGCTGTTTTTGCGAATCAGATCAGCCGCNAGCATNAGCGCTTGGTTGCGGCNTTCNGTGTCNGCCTGGCCAAGNACAGNCTGTCCAGNTCTGGCNTTTGTTGCCATCTGGCTGATAAGCGCNGCCGNCTCTGACAGGCTGATGGGGGCTNTTTTGGTCTGAAGGTGANTGCCTGACATATCAAACGCCTCTTTTATCTTGGTCGAGTATCCATCTATTCATGATGCAGAACAAGATCATCTGCATGNATCAGCTCTGCCCGGCATTCATAGCCCAGTATCGCGGCGAAATCTGCGCTTTTTTGGCCTTTTACTTTCTCAGCCTCTGCTGAAGAATAGCCAGCCAGCCCGTGACCCAGTTCCTGGCCTGACTCCGCAACGATAACAACCAAATCACCTCTGTCAAACTGACCAGAAATTCCGGTTATGCCAACCGGCAGAAGGGATTTTCCCTGCCGCAGGGCGGATTGGGCACCAGCATCAACAGTGATGGTTCCTTTGGGATCAAGCGCGCCGGCAATCCAGCTTTTGCGCGCCTTGATAAGAGAGGTCTGCGGGTGAAAAAAGCTGCATTTCGCACCATTCATCAGCGCGGACACAGGCCGGCTGTCAACACCTTTACAGATGATCATGCCCACACCGGCAGCAGAAGCAATGCGGGCGGCGGCCAGTTTGGTGGCCATACCGCCTGAGGCAAATTCGGCATTGGCATCACCGCCCATCGCCAGAATATCAGGTGTAATCTCAGGAATATCAGCAATATGCCGGGCGGTGTCTGTGCGATGCGGGTTGGCGGTATAAAGCCCGTCCACATCAGACAATAAAATCAACAGATCAGCAGACACCATGGCAGCCACCCGGGCGGCCAGCCTGTCATTATCCCCGAAACGGATCTCATAAGTTGTGACTGTGTCATTTTCATTAACCACAGGCACCACCCCCAGATCAAGCAGGGTCTGTATCGTGGCCCGGGCATTGATATGACGACGCCGGGTTTCAGTATCATCCGGGGCCAGCAATATCTGGCCTGCCCGCAAACCCACATCTGCTAGCGCTTCTGACCAGAGCTGGGCCAGTTCCACCTGGCCGGTGGCCGCGGCGGCCTGTTTTTCTTCCAGCCGGATGGACCGGGCGGTCAGGCCAAGATGACGACGGCCAAGCGCAATAGAGCCTGAAGAGATCAGAACCACCTGCGCGCCTTGTGCACGCAATTTGGCGACATCTTCTGCCAGCGCGCGCATCCAGTCTTTCCGGGCTTCTCCTTTTGCCGGATCAAACAGCAGGGCAGAGCCGATTTTGATAACAATCCGGCCAGCTTTGGCGATACGATCAGTAATCATGGTCATGATCTCTAGCCCTGTTCATGTGGCGTCCAGGCCACCTTATCAGCGGCGGCCTGTTCTGCCTCAGCCTTGCTTTCGGTAATCATTTCCTGGACGGCCCGCAACACCTCAGTCACCCCGTCATGGCTGACAGAAGACATATACAGGATTTTGCCTGCTCCTGCTGCTTGCAGCGCATCACGCACTTCATCAAGATAATCTGTCGGCGCGGTGTCGCATTTCGATAAGACCAGCACTTCGGGCTTGTCTGCCAGCACATCTGCATAGGCTTCAACCTCACGCCGGACAATCTGCCAGCTTTCCACCGGATCATAGGCTGAGGCATCAATAAGATGAAGCAGAACACGGCACCTTTCCACATGGCCTAAAAACCTATGGCCAATGCCTGCGCCCTGATGCGCTCCTTCGATAAGACCGGGAATATCGGCCATCACAAATTCCTGGCCGTCAATCCCGACCACCCCCAGATTCGGGTGCAGAGTGGTAAAAGGATAATCAGCGATTTTTGGACGCGCAGCAGAGACCACAGATAAAAAAGTCGATTTTCCGGCATTTGGCAGACCCAAAAGACCGGCATCAGCGATAAGCTTCAGCCTGAGCCAGATCCACATCTCGCTGCCTTTTTCACCAGGCTGGGCTCTGCGCGGTGCCTGATTCGTCGAGGATTTGAAATAGGCATTTCCTTTTCCCCCGATACCGCCTGAGGCCAGAATCACTTCCTGACCTTCTTTGGTCAGATCAGCCAGCACAGCCTCACCATCATCAGAGATAATCTGGGTGCCCACAGGCAGGTTCAGAATCACATCCTTGCCGCGCCCCCCTGATCGGTTACGGCCAGCCCCGGGGATGCCTGAATCAGCCTTGAAATGTTGCTGATAGCGATAATCAATAAGGGTGTTCAGACCGCCAACGCAACGGGCAATAACATCGCCGCCCCGCCCGCCATCTCCGCCGTCAGGACCGCCCATCGGCACATTCGCTTCACGCCGGAAACTGACAGAACCTGGCCCGCCATTTCCAGAGCGAATAAAAATCTTTGCCTGGTCCAGAAATTTCATAAAACATGCCTTTATCATAAAGGGTGAGTGGCTGCGGGTAGTCCTGTATCAGACACCAAAAATTAAAAAGGGGATTTGCCCTGTAATGGGCCATCCCCTTTTGATCTCACTTGCCGCGCATATATTGCGCAGACTTTGTGTGATCGGCGTCTCAGCCTCTATTCAGCGGCTTTTGCCTGATCCTGAACAGATACAAACATGCGCTTTCCGGCTCTCTGGCGGAAGCTGACATGACCGTCACATAAGGCGAACAGGGTATGGTCCTTGCCCATGCCCACATTTTCACCCGGGTGGAACTTTGTGCCGCGCTGCCGGACAATGATGTTGCCCGCGATTACGGACTCGCCGCCAAATTTCTTCACGCCTAACCGGCGTCCGGCTGAATCACGACCGTTTCTGGAGCTACCGCCTGCTTTTTTATGTGCCATGCTCTGCTCTCCTTAACCTTAATCTGACTTCTTAGCCGCTGCCTTTTTTGGGGCAGCAGCCTTCTTAGCAGCTGTTTTCTTCGCTGCGGTCTTTTTTGCAGCTGGTGCCTTTTTGGCGGCTGCTTTCTTTTCCGCTGCAGGTTCAGCTTTAGCTGTTTTCGGTGCAGCCGCTTTTTTCGCTGGCGCAGCGGCTTTTTTCGCTGAGGTGTTGATATCTGTGATCTTCAGCAGCGTCAGGTCCTGTCTGTGACCTTGCGTGCGGCGATGATTCTTACGACGCTTGCGGCGGAAGATAATGATTTTCGGCCCGCGGGTCTGGCTGACCACCTGCGCTTCAACAGACGCATTGGCCACAACAGGCGTGCCAACGGTTACATTGTCGCCTTCACCCAGCAGCATCACGTCAGACAGAGTGACTTTCTGGCCCTCTTCTGCATCCAGCTTTTCCACAAGGATGGTGTCATCCTTGGTTACGCGGTACTGTTTTCCGCCTGTTTTCACCACAGCGTACATGGCGATCATCCTATTCCTAATTCAAAATTATTGTTACCTGTACAGCCTTGCTGTGCAGATATCTTATGCTGACCATAGTGTTAATATCCAGGCAGCAAGCCATATTGAGGGCTCGGAATACACGCCTTTGCCCCCTGATGTCAAGTCAGAACTGTGGTTTAGGGGCAACAATATAGCCCAAATCTGAAGAGGAAGAGCATGGTGATGCTCAGCCTCCGGCGAAATGCCTGTTCCGGGCCGGATCAAACGGGGTCTGGCCCATTTCCAGATGCAGCTGATCACCATGATAAGGATGGGCGCGTGCCACCTCTTCATTCAGCTCAACCCCCAGCCCCGGGGCAGTGGGAATCAAAACACGGCCCTTGTCTATCTCTATCTTGCTGGACAGCAGCTCGGCATGAAACCCGTCCATCTTGTCGATCATTTCAATAATCAGGAAATTTGATGTGGCCGCAGCCAGCTGGATATTGGCGGCAGCCACTATCGGCCCGCAATATAAATGCGGGGCAATCTGGACATGTTTAACCGCGGCCATGGCCGCGATTTTAGCCCCCTCACGCAGGCCGCCCGCCCGGCCCAGATCAGGCTGTAGAATGGCCGCCGCACCATGATCCAGGATAGCGGCGAATTCAGCTGCACTGCATAAGCGCTCACCAGTGGCCACCGGAACAGATGAGGCCCGGGCCACCTTCGCCATTTCAGCCGGATTATCCGGCGGAACCGGTTCTTCAAACCAGAGCGGGTCATAAGGTGCGATCTGCTCGGCCAGACGGATCGCTCCGGCGGCTGTGAACTGGCCATGTGTGCCAAACAGCAGATCAGCCTTATCCCCAACCGCCTCGCGGATATGCCGGCAAAACGCAGCAGACCGGCTTAAGGCCTCTCGGTCAGGCATCCGCCCGTCAAACACGGTATATTGACCGGCAGGGTCAAATTTTACAGCTGTAAAATCTTCGGCGACTTTCTCAGCAGCCCGTTCAGCAGAAGCAAGGGGATCAGCATAAAAAGCGGCCGCATCCTGGCTCTCATCAGGGTAGAGATAGGTATAGCAGCGCAAATCATCATGCACCCGCCCGCCCAGCAAATCATAACAGGGCATATCATGGGCTTTGCCGATAATATCCATACAGGCCATTTCCAGGCCGCTGACCACCCCCATCACTGTGGGATCAGGCCGGTGGGTGAAGCCGCTGCCATAGGCCCGCCGCACAAACTGTTCAATCTGGTGCGGGTCAGCCCCAGCCAGATAGCGGGCAAACATATCTTCAGCCAGATTTGCGGTCAGATGAGGTGAGAAGCTGGCCGCGTAAATTTCGCCATACCCAACAATGCCGCAAGCTGTTTTCAGCTTTACAAAAATGAAATAGCGCCCGCCCAGTGATGGCGGCGGATTACCGACCACAAAACTCTCACAATTCTCCAGTTTCATGAATGATGCGCCCCCTTGTCTGAACAGGCCGTCTGACCACAGCTTTTTGCCTCAAAGTCTGAAGCGGGCCCTACCGGTTGTCAATTGCTCAACAAGGGCTGGCCGCGGCCACCTGATTTCAGGTTTGATTTCAGTTTGAAAAAGTGGTTAATGCGGTTACGGTTGACGTTTAGACATCAGCTTGAAACGGCAAGGAGCTTTGTTCATGAACACACTTATCGCCTTTGCCCGCCAGCATATTCTTTTATTCGGGGCGGCAAAATTTCTGGCTGGGCTGGCCATCGGCTTTGCGCTGGGTATTTATACACTGCCTATCCTCACAGCTGAAACCGGCCTCAGCACAACTGAACTTGTTCAACTGAAAGCGAATGCACAAGAAACCGTTCGCACCGGTGAATTCAGCCGTCAAAATCCCGGCTCGGATTTTCTGCATTGGGGGGAAGGGACCATTCATGTGACAGACAGCCGGATTTGGCTGGATGGCAAAGTGGCCCCCGGCCCGGATTACCGGCTCTATCTGACCAAGATGCAGGTTTCTTCAAAACAGGAATTTCTGGACATCAAGGATGATGCGCTTCAGATCGCGCCGATTAAAGCGTTTCGGAATTTTTCGGTCAGTGTGCCTGCAGGTGTGGCCACAGGTGATTATGGCGGCATCATTGTCTGGTGCGAAAGGTTCGGCGCGTTCATCACCTCTGCGTCACTGAACTAGCGTCTCCATCAGCCAGAACGCGGCCCGTTCACCAGACAGAAACGCATCTTCTGCCCGGGCCCCTGATCCGCGTCTGCTGTTGTCACCTTCTGCAGGATGCCAGTCTCCGGCAACGGTTATGGTCCCGCCTTGCTGGCGCGAAAAGAACGGGTCTTGTTCTGCACAAGGCTGTTCAACTTTGGCATAACGCCATCTGTGTGCGGCCTGATAGGATGGTTCAGGCAAATTTATCTCACATTCAGCTGCAAAGGCGGCCAACAGGGAGTCGCAAATAACCTCACGCGGATCTTCAAGATGGGCTGTTGAAAAACTCGCGCTCGCCTGAAGTGTCAGGGCAGATAGGCCGTTTGCGTCCGGCCGTTGTCCTTCATAAGTGGCCCAGCTCAGCACGCCGGTTTGCTTCTGAACAGGGGCGGCAGGCAGGTCAAGCGGGTCTGCAAAGCCCGCCATTACGGTCCAGCAGGGAGCATAGATAACCTCTGCTGCCGCTGCCGCCAGGCTGGGGGCCGCTGTGGCCAGCAGGCGGGCTGTTTGCGGGGCCGGGCAGGTGACCAGCAGATGCGGGCACATGATCTGTTGCTGGTTTGACAGGCTGAGGATGGTCAGCCCGTCCGGGCTACGGGTAATCTGCTCAACTTCAACATCTTGTGTGATTTGCAGACCTTGTCCCATAAATTCAGCCAGGCCGCGCATGGCCGGTGTGCCGGATAAGGCCCCCTCGCGCCCGTCAAGCGGCCATTTGGCCAGCTTGCCAGCAGCCTCTGCAGCCTCACAAACAGCAGCAAAGCTCTTGGTTCGGGCGGTGATAAACTGGGCGCCATGATTAAACAGGAATCCGTCTGCGCGCCGGGTTGACATCCGCCCACCTATCCGGCGGCCTTTATCAAGGATCATGACCTGATGGCCGGCCTCCTGCAACAGCCGTCCGGCTCTGAGCCCGGCAAGGCCTGATCCGATAATTACAATTTTTTCTGTCATGGGGATGTTTGGCATCCTGTCTGTTTATTGTCTGCTCTTGACTGTAAAGATAGATAGCAACAGGATGAGGGCAAGATGGCGGCCGGATCAGACTTAACGCCTCGTCGCTATGCCCTTTTTTGTTATTCTTTACATGGCCTGATGATGCTCCCTGACCTGCCTGATCTTGCGTCTCTTGAACTTCCCGGACCTGCAGGCCTGAACGCGGATGTCACTTTGCAGATATATCAGGCCCTGCGCCCGTTGCTGCCTGATGCCCGGCCCGCTTCTCATCACAAGGCTGACCGCCTGATCGACTGTCTGGACGCGTTTGATGCGTTTATTCTGGATGGGTTTGGTGTGATTAATGTGGGGATGGATAAGATCACCGGTATTGATGAGTTTTTTGCTGCTGCCAAAGCCAAAGGCAAACCTGTTGTGATTCTTACTAACGGGGCCAGCAACCCCTCAGATATCGTTGCACAAAAATATCTGAACTGGGGGCTGTCGGTCACAATTGATGAGGTTATCTCCAGCCGGGATGCGCTGGCTTGCTCTCTGCCTGCTGATCAGCCGCAACGATCTGGTTTGCTGCAGCTTGACCACACCACCGCTGCTCTTGACGGCGTGAAGGTTTTGCAGGCTGGCCAGTACCGCCAGTTTGATGAGGCAGAAGGCTTTGTCTTTCTTGGCAGTGTCGGCTGGGCAGAACAGGACCAAGCCCAGCTTGAAGCCAGCCTGACCCGGAAACTACGGCCGGTATGGGTTGGCAATCCTGATGTCAGTGCCCCGCACCCGACTCAGTTTTCATCAGAGCCGGGCTATTGGATGGCCATAGCCATGCAGGCTGTCCCTGACCTGCGGCCGCGCTGGTTTGGCAAGCCGCATGCCCCTGCCTTTCAGCTGGCCATTGATCAGGTTAACCGCCTTGCCGGGCGTCCGCTGCCGATGCGCCGGATCGCTATGGTCGGAGATTCGCCGCATACCGATATTCTGGGTGGGTCAGCCTGCGGGCTGGGCACAATATTGGTGACCGCCTATGGCTTGCTGCGGGACCATGATTCTGATCATATCTGCAGCCAGACCGGCATTTATCCTGACTGGCAGGTCAAATATATCTGAGCCCGGGCACTGTTCATCCAGTCTGCTGACTGGTCTGTATAATAAGTAAGCTGTCTGTCACTTCAGGCAGGCGGGCAGACAAAACAAACAGGAGCAGAAGATGACGAGCCCAGGAAAAATTCTGGTGACGGGCGGTGCAAAACGTATAGGTGCAGCCCTGTCCACAGCCTTGGTGGCGTCAGGCTGGAAAGTGGTTCTGCATTATAATCAGGCGGCTGAGGATGCGGAAATGTTGTCACGTGAGCTGCTGGCAAAAGGCGGTCTGGTGGAGACAGTTCAGGCTGATCTGGCAAATCCGGCAGATCTGTCTTCTTTGATGGATCAAGCAACAAAGACCGGGCCTTTGGATGCGGTGATCAATAACGCCTCTCTGTTTTCCTATGATGATTCGCGCACGGTGTCTGCTGGCCAGATTGACCAGCACATGGCGGTCAATCTTACCGCCCCTGCTTTGCTGACCCGCGCGCTGTTTGATCAGATGCCCCCAGATCGTCAGGGGGCGGTCATTAATATGCTGGATGCCAAGCTGTTTGGCATTAACCCGGATTATTTCAGCTATACCTTGTCAAAAGCAGCCTGCCATACATTGACTCAAATCGCGGCTCAGGCCTATGCACCGCGTGTGCGCGTGAATGGCATCGCCCCGGGCATTGTGCTGCCGTCAGGAGGCCAGACTGAAGCTGAATTTCGCCGCTCACACAAACGCAATCTGCTTGGACAAGGCGCGCAGATAAAAGAAATTGTCGCTGCAATGCAGTTGCTGCTTGACACAGCCTCTATCACGGGAGAAGTCATCATTCTGGACGGCGGCGCCCATCTCCAGCCGCCCGCACGTGATGTTGCGTTTTTATGATGAGGCTTGTTGTTTTTAAGGAGCAGGATAATGGCTGAGGCACTGACAAGGCGGTTTTTGCTGACCGGAATAGAGACCACCTGTTCGATTGGTATTCATGACTTCGAACGGGCCGCCCCGCAACGGGTGCTTGTTGATGTTGAAGTTCTGCTGGCCGCTGACAAAGAACCTGAAGCTGACCATATTGACGATGCGCTGAATTATGATGATATCCGCCAGACAGTTGTTGATATTGCTGAATCACGGCATTTTGATCTGCAGGAAACATTGGCCAGAGTTGTGTTTGATGCGGTCAGATCGATGAAAACCGTAACCGGGGCGCGGGTGCGCACAGCCAAGCCGGATGTCTATAAAGATGTTGCTGAAGCGGCGTATCAGTTATCTGATCTGCCAGGCTAGGCTGGCCGGCCTTCTGTTCAGGCGATCATTTCCTTGCGATGACCGGGTCTGTTATGATGTCTTGATAAGGGCTGCGGCCGCTTAAAAGAATAGGCACCAAAACATGAGCTGGGACATTACAGATACTGACAATTATTACCGGACCCCGGAGGGCCGGCTTGTTGCTAATATTCTGATTACAGATTTGGCCGCTCTGCAGGGCGGCGATGCGGCCGCGCTGGACCCGGATAAAACAGATCATCTGGCCGTTGGCTATCCGTTTCCCCTGATCCCTGAAACCGCCTGCCCGCCTGTCTTCATGCTGTCTGAAACAGGTGTCCTGTCCTGGGCAGGCGAGGCAGGGGTGATCACCGCCTGTATAGACAGTGTGTCCTGGCCATGTGCAACAGATATGTTTGACCGGATTTTCATCAGCCATGCGCTGGAACATGTGGCGGACAAGGGTGCGTTTTTAGCTGAGGTCTGGCGGTGTCTGAAAGGTGAAGGGGAGGTTGTGCTTGTTGTGCCGCACAGACGAAGCCTGTGGGCGCGCGCAGACAAAACACCCTTTGGCCAGGGCACCCCTTTCAGCCGCCGCCAGCTAAAGCTCGCTCTTGATCAGGCCGGGTTTGATCAGATTAGCATAAAACACAGCCTGTATATGCCGCCATTTGGCCGGCGCCTGCCTCCGGCGATGCGCAGGCGGTTACATCATGCGGGCCGCATCGGTTGGGCTATGTTTGGCGGTGTATTGCTGGTCAGGGCAAAAAAACGACTTTATTCAGCACATCAGCAACCCAGTCGTGCATTGCGGCGCAAAGTCAGGCAGTTTATGGTAAGACAGCCTGCCGGGGCTGTAACGCCGCTTCGCAGGGATAGTAAAGGGTTGTGAAGGGGCTTAAGGCNGTAGGTGATGGATGATGATCTGACGCGCTTGCGCACGCAAATTGACCAGATTGACCAGCAAATTCTGANGTTGCTCACCGACAGGCTGTTGATGGCNGAACAAGTTGCCGCGGCGAAACAAAATGGTTCGTCTGTGTTTCGGCCAGAACGCGAAACTCAGCTTCTGGCCAGCTTATGTGCTCAGGCAGACCCGCGCCTGCATCCGGTGATCCAGGCGGTCTGGCGGGCGATTATTTCTGCTGCGATTGCGCGTCAGAAACCTGACTTCACAATCGGGGCGATTGCCAGCAGCGAGCAGACCGCCCGTCTGTTTGCAGCCGGCCAGCTGGCGGTCCAGATGACCGCCAGCCCAGTTGAATTGTGCCGGCAGATTGAAACGCATCAGCTGGATGTCGGCATCATACAGGCAGCTGATCTGGCGGCTGTGCATGGACAGCTTGGGCTGGACAAGCCGGTAAAGATTATCGCTGCCCTGCCTTTATATAAACAGGCTCTGCAGCCCCCGGCGGCGTTTGTGCTGGCCGCTGACCGGCCGGAACCCTCAGGCCATGACCGTTATGTGGTCTATCATCAAGACAAAGCAGAGAGTGAGCTGATCACAGCAGAACAGCTGGCCGCCTCTTCTGATCTGTCTGTGCTTGGCATCTGTGCATCTATTGGCTAAACTCGCCTCGGTCAGAGGGTCAGACGGTCTGTGGCCATCAGATAAGATTACAGCATAACCTACAGGCAGTCAGATGATGCACCCGTCAAAACCGCAACCCAAAGAGTCAATCCGTTCGCTTTTGTCTTACCGGCCGTCTTTTGGTGAAGCCAAACAGGGGCGGCTGATCAGATTGTCGGCCAATGAAGGCGCGTTGGGGGCTTCACCTCGTGTCTATGAAGCCTTGCAGGCAGAAGCGCTGACCCCGTTCCGTTATCCTGAGGTGCAGGACCAGAAGCTGAATGAGGCTATTGCAGAGCGCTATGGGCTTGAGGCGTCTCGGATTTTATCATCAAACGGGTCTGATGAGCTGATCAGCCTGATTACCATGGCTTATCTTGAACCTGGTGATGAGGTGGTGATGAGCCAATATGCGTTTCTGGTGATCCCCCAGGCCACACGTATCGCAGGCGGCACAGTGGTGCAGGCTGATGATGTCGATATGGTGACCAATGTTGACAATCTTCTGGCCGCGGTTACGCCGAAGACAAAGATTTTATTTCTGGTCAATCCGAACAACCCGACCGGCACCATGATTGAGATGGATGAGGTGCGCCGTCTGCACGCTCATCTGCCGTCTCATGTTTTGTTGGTTCTGGACTGGGCTTATGCTGAATATCTGGATCAGTCTTTTTCTGATGAAGCGGCCCGGCTGGTTGAAGCTAATGACAATGTGGTGATGACACGGACCTTTTCAAAGCTGCATGGTCTGGCAGGGTTACGGTTGGGCTGGGCCTATTGCTCGCCTGATCTGCTGACAACGCTGGCCTCTATACGCGGGCCGTTTTCCGTGAATCAGGCGGCGTTCCGTGCAGGGATTGCGGCGGTTCAGGATCGGGAGTTTCAGGAAAGATCAGTCGGGCATAACGAAAAGTGGATATCTGTGATGGTCCCGTTTCTGGAACAGCTTGGCCTTCAGGTTATCCCCTCATCAACCAATTTCATCCTGTTTCGGTTTGATGAGGCAACAGGACCGTCTGCCCAGCAAGCCTCAGAATTTTTTGCTTCAGAAAATATCCTGCTGCGGACAATGGCCCCTTATGGTCTTGGTGATTGTCTGCGCATGTCGATAGGCACAGACGAAGAAATGGCTGTTGTGAAAGACGCCTTTATCCGGCTGATGCAGCCATCGTCCGCCACGTAAGGCTTCAGAAAGGGACAGTACCGGTGTCAGCCCCCTCTTCATTTTCGCATGTCGCCATCATTGGGATTGGCCTTATCGGGGCATCCATTGCGCATGCCGTCAGACATAAAGATATTCCTGTCACGCTGTCTGTCTATGACAATAATGATGAGGTGCGGGCCACCGCAGCACAGCTTCTGCCTCATGTTCAGGTGTGTGACAGCCTGCAACAGGTTGTGGCTGAAGCTGATCTGGTTATATTGGCTGTTCCGGTGGGTGTGATGGAAGATGTGATGAAGGCAATCTCGCCTTATCTTCAGCCCGGTACTGTGATTACCGATACCGGCTCAACAAAACGCTCTGTGATACGTGATGTTGATCCCTTTGTGCCGCAGGGCTGTTATTTCCTTCCCGGACACCCGTTGGCAGGTACCGAATTTTCCGGGCCGGCAGCCGGGTTTGCCAGCTTGTTTGAACAACGCTACTGGCTGTTGCTGCCCAATGGCTCACCAAAGGACAAGGTCGCTGGCCTGGCTGATTTTCTGTCTGGTCTGGGGGCAATGGTTGAATATATGGATGCTGATTATCATGATCGCGTGCTGGCGATTACCTCGCATCTGCCGCATCTGATTGCCTATACCATTGTCGGCACAGCGGTTGATCTGGAACAGGATCTGAAAAATGATGTGATCAGATATTCAGCTTCAGGGTTCCGGGATTTCACCCGTATTGCGGCGTCTGATCCGGTGATGTGGCGGGATGTGTTTTTGAACAATGATGAAGCTGTTCTGGAAATGCTGCAGCGGTTTTCTGAAGATCTGACCTATCTGCAGCGCGCGATTCGCTGGAAAGAAGGGGACAAGCTGTTTGATTTGTTCACGCGGACCCGTGATATCAGACGCTCTATTATTGATGCCGGCCAGGATTAAGCCCGCCATCTCTGACAAGCTGAACTAGCTCTGAATCAGTGCAAACAGATATTTTGCATATTCACGGGTCAGCAGCCGGACCGTCGGCCAATGCCAGTACCAGTCCCGGGCCTGAAGATCAGGCGGCGTCACCGGCCATCCTGTCACCTTATGATGTGGCAGCAACCGCGAGAATTCCAGATGCGCGCGCGGCAGATGATAATTTGCTGTCACCAGCCGTAAGGTTGAAAACTGGCGGGCCTCTGCCCAGATCAGGGCCGCTTTTGCATTGCCTTTGGTATCCAGGGCAACTTTGTCGATATCCACACAGCAAGTGAATGTCTGCAGATGATCAGCTGTCAGCTTCAGCTCAGTCGCCAGAACCTGTTTTGACACATCCTGACCGACACCTGTAATCAGCATCCGGCTGGCGGCCCCGCTATGCAGCAGGCGCAGCCCTTCTTGAATCCGGGCCTGACCACCTGTTGGCACGACCAGCCCGTCTGTTCTTCCAGGCAACAGGCTTTCAGGCTGCGGCATGGTCAGGGCAAAATGCTGCAGACAGGCCAGCACAACCAGCAGGCCCATGACACCCAGCTTCAGAACCCGCCTTAGCTGGGCCCTGGCTTTATGATGGTGAGTCTGGCTTGTCTGTTCAGGCTGTGTCACTAGGCATTCCTGTTTTCCTCAGCATTTTTGCCTGACCGCAGAGAGAGGGCAAAAACGTCTGGTCTCCCCGCGTGGTTTAAGCTAATTATGCTACCAGATAGATGAGCAGAGTATAGTTATATGTTGTTAACATGTGAAAATTGTCAGACTATTTTCCGTGTAGATGCAAAAGCGATTGCCCCGCAGGGCCAACGGGTCCGCTGTTCGGTCTGTAAACATGTCTGGCGGGCTGAACCTGGAAAGCCTGTTGAAAAACCGCAGACAGGATTGCTGAAAGAAACCGCCAGAGGGCTTCGTTATCCTGCTCTTATCATTGCTGTTCTGATGCTTGTCAGTGGCGGGCTATACAGCTTTCGGGGCCCGCTGACCGCTCATTTCCCGGCTCTGATTTCCTCATTTGACCTGGCCGGCCTTACCATTATGCCCGATCCGTCTGTGCTAGAGGTGCGCGATCTGAAAGCTCAATATACAGAACCCCTTCTCAGGGTCAGAGGGGCGTTGTTCAACATCAGTGATTTCCGTGCTCATGCCTCAATGCTGCAGTTGCGGGTTCTGGACGCAGACGGCACAGAATTATACCAGCAGAAAGTCACCCCTGACGGTTATTTCATTGAAACCGGATTGTCTGTGCCGTTTTTTGCGCAATTTGAGGTGGACGGGGCAAAACAGGCCCAGGTCATTGTTGAACCTGTTGCCGAACGGCTGCCGCCCCGCCTGTTCTGATGCGCAAGCGCTCAGCTGAACGGGTTATCTTCACAAGCCAGCAGATCCTCAACAGACCGGCGCGCTCTCAGCACATGAACCTTGCCGTCATGAACCATTATTTCTGCGGCTTCAGGGCGGGTGTTGTAGGTCGACATCATCACCGCCCCATAAGCGCCAGCTGAAAACACAGCCAGAACGTCACCTTCGGCAATATCAGGCATATTGCGGGCCTGGCCCAGATAATCACCTGTCTCACAGACCGGGCCAACAATATCGGCCTTGCCTGTTGCAGGCTGCAGGGGGTCGGCTGGCTCAATTCTGTGCCAGGCTTCATAAAGAGTTGGCCTGATCAGATCATTCATCGCGCCGTCAACAATGATAAACCGCTTATCCTCACCTTGCTTCACAAACAAAGTCCGGGTCAGAAACACGCCATTATCTGCAGCAATTGACCGGCCGGGCTCAAACCCTAACTTATAGGCCCGGTTGGCAAAAATGCGGGTGACCATCTGGCCATAGGCGTCAAAATCGGGGGATATTCCGGTTTCATAATCAATCCCCAGACCGCCACCTAAATCCAGCATGGGCACATCAAGGCCTTCTGCGCGCAAACCATCTGCCAGCTGCAACAATTCTTGATAGGCGCGCTCAAACGGGGCCAGTTGACGCAATTGCGAGCCAATATGAACAGCCAGCCCGCGCGGGATTAGATTCGGATCAGCACAGACCTTGCGGTACAGCGCGGCCGCTTCTCCGCCCGCCACAGGAATGCCGAATTTGGTTGACCGCTGGCCGGTGGAAATCTTGGCATGGCTGCCCGGGTCAACATTGACATTCACCCGCAAAGCCACCGGGGCGCTGACGCCCATATCTCCAGCTATGGCGCTGATATGCACCAGCTCTGCTGCTGATTCGGCATTAATCTGGCCAATACCGACCTGCAGCGCTTCTTTGATCTCAAGATCTGTTTTGCCGACACCTGAGAACACAATTTTTTCTGCAGCTATGCCAGCGGTCAAGGCCCGCTTCATCTCTCCGCCAGACACAATATCTGCCCCGGCCCCTTGCCGGGCCAACAGGCCGAGCACACCCAAAGATGAATTGGCCTTCACAGCATAATGCACTGTGCAGTCAAGCCGGGAGACAGCAGAAGTAAAGGCTGCGAAATGGGCAATGAACCCGTCTCCTGAATAGACATAGAGCGGGGTGCCATAGGCCTCGGCCAGTTCGGCTGCTGACTGGCCACCTATGGTCAGATGGCCTTGTTGATCTCTTGTAATCTGGGTCATGTCTGTCGCTAGCGTCAGCTTTGTTGTTCGGTCACTTCAGACGGACGCAACGGATCGCCGCGCTTGCCGCAAGCTGTCAGCGTACCGGTTAAAACCAGAGCACACAAAAGAAGAATTGGTATACGCATGATAGGTTTCATCCTCACTTCTTGCCGTTACGGCGCGTCATTCTTGTCTAAAAACCGGGTTCTGGCCTCAGCCAAACGGGCCCGCACCTCAGCAGGGGCTGTGCCGCCATAGCTTGTTCGTGCCGCAACCGCATTGTCAATCAACAGAACAGACCTGGCCTGTTCTGTTAACTGGGGCTCAACGCTCTGCAGATCAGCAAGAGACAGCTCTTCCAGCCCGCATCCGTTCTGATCCGCCAGCGCCACCAGCGCGCCGGTGATATGATGTGCGTTCCGGAACGGAATATTCAGCTCAGCGACCAGATAATCTGCCAGATCAGTTGCCGCCGGATGGCCCTTGCTTAACGCCTGCCGCATCGCGTCTGGATGGGCGGTTAAATCTTCTATCATGCCGGTCATCGCCATCAGACTGATAGACAAGGATTTTTCAGCATCAAATACAGGTTCTTTATCTTCTTGCATATCCTTGCCATAGGCCAGAGGCAGGCCTTTCAGGACAGTCAGCAAGCTGACCAGATCACCGATAATCCGGCCGGGCTTGGCCCTGATCAGTTCTGCGGCATCAGGGTTGCGTTTCTGCGGCATGATGGATGAACCTGTGGTATAGGCATCAGACAGGCTGACAAAGGCAAATCTGTCTGTTGACCAGATCACAATCTCTTCTGCCAGCCGCGACAGATGAGTCGCACAAATCGCTGCAGCAGACATGAACTCAACCACAAAATCACGTGCTGATACCCCGTCCATCGCGTTCGCCATCGGCCTGTCAAACCCCAGCAGGGCGGCGGTCTTATGCCGATCTATCGGGTGAGATGTTCCGGCAAGAGCAGCAGAGCCCAGCGGCGATTCATTAACCCGCTTGGCACAGTCAGCAAACCGGCCCCGGTCACGACCGAGCATTTCAACATAAGCCATCAGATGAAAGCCAAAGGTAATTGGCTGAGCGGTCTGCAGATGGGTATATCCCGGCATCACTGTTTCTGCGTGGGTATCTGCCTGATCCAGAAGAGCCTTTTGCAAGCCTGTCAGCAACTTGTCTGTTTCCGCAAGGGCTTCACGCAACCACAGCCGGATATCTGTGGCCACCTGATCATTTCGCGAGCGGGCAGTGTGCAGACGCCGTGCCGGGTCCCCGATCAGCTCCGCCAGCCGGGTTTCAACATTCATATGAATATCTTCCAGCTGTTCTGAAAATTCAAATGTGCCGGCCGCAATCTCTTGTTCTATCTGCTGCAGGCCGGTGATAATCTGATCTCTGTCCTCAGCGGTCAGGATATTCTGGTCAGCCAGCATGCGGGCATGCGCAATGGACCCGGCAATATCCTGCCGGTACAGCGTTTTATCATAGCTAATTGAGGCGTTGATATCCTGCATCAGCTGTGATGGCCCGCCAGCAAACCGTCCTCCCCAGATAGAAGAAGCCTTTTTTTTGCCAGATTGATGTGGTTTAGATGAAGTCATACGAAATCCCCATATATGGGTGTCCCGGATTTTATAACCTATAAGGCTGTGCTAGGGTGAACCCTGCTGACCTTAACTGTGAACACAAAGGTGCCTAGTTTATGTCTTATAGTACAGAAATGAGAAATGATCAGCCCCAAATCTTTACCCGGCGCCGTCTGGCCTGTCTGCTCGGGGCTTCAGCTGTTCTGGGTCTGCCGTTGTCCGGGGTGCGCTCAGACGCGCTTCGCCTGAAGCTGGATGCCGGAGAGCAACCGCTTCCGGGCAGCTCTCTGCAGACAAAATCTGGCCAGCCTCTGCGTCTGGCAGAAGCGGGGTCACAAGCCTTACTGGTGAATTTCTGGGCGACCTGGTGCGGGCCTTGTGTGGTTGAACTGCCGGCTCTTGAATCAGCAGCAGCTCATTTGCGTGAACATAGCATTAAGGTTGTTCTGGTCAATGTGGATCGCGGCGGGGCAGAGGTGGCCCAGCCATTTCTGGATAAACGCCAGATCAACACGCCTTTATCTGCTTATGATCCGAACGGTGAATGGGCGCGCGCGCTCAAGCTGCGCGGTCTGCCGACAACCTTACTGATCAAGCAAGGTCTGTCCGGCTATGCCTCTCATACAGGTCCGGCTGAATGGGCCTCGCCGGCTGTCCTTGATCAGGTCACAGATTATCTGGGCTGAACAGAACAGGGGGCTGGCAAGGCCGAGAGGTATCGCTGTCTTAGCCGAGTTCTGAATCCAGTTCAGGAACAGCGTCAAACAGATCAGCAACCAGCCCGTAATCAGCAACCTGGAAAATCGGGGCTTCATCATCTTTGTTGATGGCCACAATCACCTTGCTGTCTTTCATACCAGCCAGATGCTGAATCGCACCGGAAATGCCCACGGCCATATACAGCTCCGGGGCCACAACTTTGCCGGTCTGGCCGACCTGATAATCATTTGGCACAAAGCCGGCATCAACCGCTGCTCTGGACGCCCCAACTGCGGCACCCAGCTTGTCAGCAACCTTTTCCAGCATCACAAAGTTAGCGCCATCCTGCATGCCCCGCCCACCTGACACAACAATGCCAGCTGAGGTCAGCTCAGGCCGCTCAGATTTTGACAATTCTGATTTCTCGAACTTGGACAGACCGGCATCACCAGCGGCATCTGCCTGTTCAATGGCAGCAGACCCGCCTGTCTCCGCAGCCGGCTCAAAAGCTGTGCTTCTGACCGTGATAATTTTCAGCGCATCACCTGACTGGACCGTGGCCAGTGCGTTACCGGCATAAATCGGCCGCTGGAATGTATCCGCGTCAATCACTGCGATAATGTCAGAAATCTGGGCTGTATCTGTCAGCGCCGCAACCCGTGGCATGATATTTTTGCCATATGTTGTGGCCGGGGCCAGAATATGTGAATAGCCCTCTGCCATACCTGCGATCAGAGGCGCGATATTTTCCGCCAGACCATGGGCGTTCTCAGGCGCATCTGCAACAATCACTTTGGCAACACCGGCGATCGCCGCTGCATCAGAAGCCGCATCACCGCACCCGTGCCCCGCAACCAGCGCATCAATACCCCCACCGATAGCCTGGGCCGCGGCAATGGTGTTCAGTGTCGCTGCGTTTACAGCACCATTATCATGTTCAACAACAACAAGAATGCTCATCATATCACCTTTGCTTCATTTTTCAGTTTATCGACAAGTTCAGCAACAGAACCAACCTTGATACCGGCAGACCGGGCGGCAGGTTCTTCAACCTTCACCACTTTCAGACGCGGGGCTGTGTCTACGCCCAGCTCATCTGCGCTCAGGCTGTCAATCGGCTTTTTCTTTGCCTTCATAATGTTTGGCAAAGACGCATAACGCGGCTCATTCAGGCGCAGATCAACAGTGATCACAGCCGGCATGGACACTTCAATATGCTCAAGTCCCCCATCCACTTCGCGGATGATCTTCGCTTTATCGCTGCCAAGTTCCACACCAGAAGCAAATGTAGCCTGTGACCACCCCAGAAGCGCAGACAGCATCTGACCGGTTTGGTTGCTGTCATCATCAATCGCCTGCTTGCCGCAGATCACCAGCCCCGGGGCCTCTTTATCAACAACAGCCTTCAGCAGCTTGGCAACCGCCAGCGGTTCAACATCCTGGTCAGCTTCAATATGAATGCCGCGGTCAGCGCCCATGGCCAGACCTGTGCGGATGGTTTCCTGCGCTTGTGTCGGGCCGACAGAAACCAGAACAATCTCATCTGCCTGACCCGCTTCTTTAATGCGCAGGGCCTGTTCCACAGCGATTTCATCAAACGGATTCATCGCCATCTTCACATTGGCCAGCTCAACACCAGACTGGTCCGGTTTCACACGGACTTTGACGTTGTAATCAATGACCCTTTTCACAGGTACCAAAATTTTCATGTGCTTATCCTTTTCCTTACTTCAGCTGATAAACATGATCTGCTTTATCAGCCAGTCGTCCCAAAATATCCGCTATCAGCTTGCCTGGTTATCCCCGGGAACCCACAGAACATCGCTTTGTCCGTCACCATTAGCATGACGGGCCAGCACAAACAACAGATCTGAGACCCGGTTAATATACTGCATTGCCGCTTCATTAACAGGTTCTTCAACAGCTAATTCCGTCATTTGGCGTTCGGCACGTCTGGCCACAGTCCGGCCCAGATGCAACCAGGCCGCCAGCTCTGTGCCACCAGGCAGAATGAATGAGGTCAGCGGCTGCAGATTTGCGTTCACAGCATCGATTTCCTGTTCCAGCCGGGTCACCTGATCAGTTGTGATTCGCAAGGCCGGGGCGGTCTCTTCCGCGGTGGCCAGATCCGCGCCCAGATCAAACAGATCGTTCTGGATGCGGGCCAGCTGGGCGTCCATACCGGCCATATCTGCTCCATTTTTACAGTGCAGGCGCGCCAGACCCAGAACAGAGTTCAGCTCATCAACCTCACCAAAGGCAGACGGGCGCCGGGCATGTTTGGACACACGGCCGCCGCCAACCAGACTGGTGGTTCCGTCATCACCTGTACGGGTGTAAATTTTGTTCAGCTTGACCATAGGTAAACCGCCTGTTTATTCATCTTGTTGTTGTGCCTCATCTCAGGCTTCACGTTTCAGCCATAACAAGGTGACAAAGACCAGCAAAACAACCGCCTGAGCGATGATACGATAGCGCATAATCTTGTTGGAATGACTCTTATTATATGCACCGCCGCGGCCCATTGTAATTACGCCCCAAAATAAAATGCCAGCGACACCAGCCAACCCGACCACCATCACAAATTCGGACCAGCCGAATTCAGATACAGAAAACGGACCCATAACGATTATCCTTTCAAGGTTGACTGACCTATCAGCCGGTTATATTCAGCTGTTCTCATAACCATCTAGTGCGATATTCCGGCGGCGACACCCGGCAACAAGGGTATTTCTGAGCAGGCAGGCGATTGTCATTGGTCCAACCCCGCCAGGCACAGGTGTGATGGCACCGGCAACCTCTGCAGCAGAAGCAAAATCAACATCACCTGTCAGCCTGAATTTTCCGTCCCCGCGTTCAGGCGCGGCAACCCGGTTGATGCCCACATCTATGACTGTGGCCCCTGGTTTGATCCAGTCACCTTTGACCATTTCTGGCCGGCCAACGGCAGCAACCAGAATATCAGCCTGACGGCAGATTGCGGCCAGATCGCGGGTACGCGAATGCGCGATCGTCACGGTCGCATGTGCTGAGGTTAATAACTGGGCCATTGGTTTGCCGACAATATTGGACCGGCCAAGCACAACAGCATTGGCCCCGGACAGATCACCAAGATAGTCCTGCAGCAACAACAGGCAGCCCAGCGGCGTACAGGGCACCAAGCCGCGCTGACCAGTCGCCAGCAGACCCGCATTGACAACATGAAACCCGTCAACATCTTTTTCAGGGGCAATTGCCTGAATAACAGCTGCTTCATCAATTTGAACAGGCAGCGGCAGCTGCACCAGAATACCGTCAATGTCAGCATCTTTATTCATCTCATCGATCAAAGCCAGCAATGCCTCTTCAGAGGTCCCTGCAGGCAGCCGGTGTTCGATTGACGTCATGCCTGCGGCTCTGGTCCGCTCTCCTTTATTGCGGACATAGACCTGACTGGCCGGATCCTCTCCCACCAGAACAACCGCCAGACAAGGCGTAACCTGATGAGCTGATTTCAGCTGTGTAACTGACGCGGCTATTTTGTCTACCAGACCAGCAGCAAAGGCCTTCCCGTCAATAAGATATGCGCTCATGATACCGGCATCCCCCTGTTCGGCTCAGATCTTTTTCTCAAAATTCAGTCGCTGCATCATGCGCCTGACCGGCGCCCAGGAATTAGCTGAGGGCGACTCATTACGCCACATATTCGAACAACAGATTACGGGCAAACTGAACCGCAAGCAGAACAATGATCGGGCTGATATCAATGCCGCCCAAATCAGGCAGAACAGCTCGAATGCGGCCCAGCAGCGGTTCATGCAGGCGGCCAAGTGCCTGCAGCAGCCAGCGCACGAAAGGCTGCCAGGGATTGATGATTCTGAACGCCACCAGCCAGCTGGCAACTACATAAGCCAGAAGCGTGAAAATATAGATATCAACAATGTTGTCTATCAGGATCAGAACAGCGGTCATCACTCAGTCACCAATTATGTCAGTAAATAAGGCCTCTGCAACAGAGGCCCGTCCCCTGTCCTTCTCCAGATCAAGGCCAGGTATGTCCAGCGGTGCGCCCACAATAATCTGTTCAGTGTCAAATGACAACACAAACCCTTGCCTGCCAGAGGGCCCGGCATCCTCTGAACAGATAGCCCAGAGAGATGATCTGATCCTTCAGAAGGCATTCTGGTGACCGTTCTGATCAACTATTTAATTTAGAAATATTTAATAAATTTAACAATGTTTATAATACACCTAATAAAGGAAAAAACAGTGCGAAATTCAGGATTGAGAAGCATTAAGATGGTTCTGGTGGTGGTGTCTGCAGGCGGGCTTGGCGGGTGTCTGGGCGGTGGCGGGGCGGGCGCGCCGTTTGGCGGGGCCGGTTCAGAGTTCAGCGCACAGGCAGGCCTGTCTCATATCGCGGCGGCGGCCCCGTTTGCAGCAGGCTATACAGGTGAGGCTGTTCGGGTCGGCATTGTTGATTCTGGTGTTGATGGCAGCCATTCTGAGTTTGGCAACCGGGTCACTGCTGGCGGTGACTGGCAGGGGAGCGGCAACGGGCTGTCTGATCCGAATGGGCATGGCACACATGTCGCCTCCATAGTCGGCGCCGCTTCTGACGGGGTGGGGATGCAGGGCGTTTCCCCTGAAGCAGAGCT
>PBLR01000006.1 GCA_002722385.1 SAR116 cluster bacterium
TGAAATCTGTTTCACCAGACCCGCAAGCCCCATAGAGATCACAATTTCGCTGAACAGGAAAAACGCCCCAAGAGGCATATTCTGTTCTGGGGTTTGGGGTTTTGTTTGGATATCCGGGATGTTTTGTCCTGTCACAAGAAGTCCATCTAACAATTATGCCTATCTTCTGTTCATAGACGAAGCAGGAGGCCCATGCTAGTGTTCGCGGACGATTTAAACAAAGGAAACGCGGCTGAAGGCAGAGGAAAATGACCAATTTCACACATTGGACCTATCACGTGGATGAGCAGAATATCGGCTGGCTTGAGCTGGATGTCGCCGGCAGCTCTGTAAATATTTTGCGCCGCGAGGTGATGGCGGAATGGGCTGAAGTGATGACGCATATCGCTCAGGACAGGACACTGGCAGGTTTATGTTTTCACTCTGGGAAAGAACGCGGCTTTGTCTATGGGGCGGATATCCCTGAATTTGATGACCTGACCTCTGCTGAAGATGTATATGAGCTCATTGAACAGGCTGACGCTATTTTAAGCGCAGTTGAAGCCCTGCCCTGCCCGACAGTTTGCGGTATTGACGGTGTCGCCGCTGGTGGCGGGCTGGAGATCGCGCTGGCCTTTGACCGGATTGTGGTTACAGGCGGTGCGCAGACGCGGCTTGGGTTTCCAGAAATTCATTTAGGGCTGATGCCAGGATATGGCGGGACCGGCCGGGCGTTACGCCGGATAAAGGCAGACCATGTTTTGGATATGGTTCTGTCCGGGCGGTTGTTGGGGGCAGCAGAGGCCGCCAGCTGGGGCCTGGTGGATACAGTGATAGAAGATGCTGGTGAAGGGCTTGTGCATTTGCGGTCCGCTTTAAAAGACAGCTTGAGCCAGCCAGCGGTGCCTGATTATCAGCAGACAGATGCTGTTGTTGAACAAGCAGTTGCCCAGGCAGAACAAACCGTTTTGCCGCGACTAAAGTCCCATCAAACACCTGCCCCGTTTCTGATTTGCGAGCATTTCCGGGCTTCCAAAGCAGATTGGCGTGCTTTGGTCAAAACAGAACGTGAGCGGTTTTCTGAGATGTTGCTGGGTGAGGCCAGCCATCATTTGCGGCGCGTATTTATGCTGAACGATATGGTGCGCAAGACCGCCCGCGGTGAGGCCCGGATATCGCATGTTCATGTTATTGGCGCAGGCACGATGGGCGGCGATATCGCGGCTGTGGCCGCAATGTCCGGCTTTCAGGTTACCTTGAGCGATCTGGATGCTGCCGCTATTACTAAAGCCGTGGGCCGCGCAGGCAAGCTGTTTGAACGGCGGTTAAAGACAAGTGATAAGATACAGGCGGCAATAGCGCGTCTGACAGCAGACCCGGCCGGAAATGGCGTTTCAGAAGCAGATATTATCATTGAGGCTGTTGCCGAACGTCTTGAGGTGAAACAGGCTGTCTTCAGGGCTGTTGAAGAGGCTGCGCCAGAAGGGGCCATCTTGGCCACCAACACCTCATCTATTATGATTGAGGATATCGCCTCTGCTCTGCAGTCACCAGAACGGCTGATTGGTCTGCATTTTTTCAACCCTGTCCCTGTGCTGCCCTTGGTCGAGGTGATTGCCGGTAGTAAATCTGATCAAGAGATGATCATACGCGCCATGCAATTTTCTGGACAGTTGAAAAAAATGCCCGTCAAAGTGAGGTCTGTGAAAGGGTTTTTAGTGAACCGTGCCTTGTTGCCCTATCTGTTCAAAGCAATAGAGCATATGGCAGATGGTGAGGAGGCGGACAAAATTGATCAAGCGCTAACAGGTTTTGGTATGCCGATGGGGCCGATTGAGTTATGTGACCAGATTGGTCTGGATGTTTGTTTTGATGTGGGCCAGGTTCTGGGGATGTCACAAACAGCCTCTTCTGTACTTCACAATAAGTTATCTGCGGGGCAGCTGGGCCGTAAATCTGGTTCAGGATTTTATAACTGGGATGACAAAAAAGCTGTTCGTGCCCGTGCAGATTATCCCCAGGATGAGCTGGATAATTTGGTTTCGGCTTTATTGGCGCCGATGGTAGAGAAATGCCGCTCGGCAGTTGCTGAAGGCATTGTCGACAGCGCTGATGAAGCAGATATCGGCTGTATCCTTGGAATTGGCTTTCCGGCGTTCAGAGGTGGGCCTCTGGGTTGGGCTGACTATCCGCGAGGTTAAGACTGTTACAGCTTTGTGTCCACGATCACAGCAATGCCCTGGCCGCCGCCAATACACATGGTTGCCAGGCCGTATCGCCCGCCGGTGCGGTGAAGCTCATAAATCAGTTTGGTCATGATAATGGCCCCGGTTGCGCCAACCGGATGGCCAAGGGCAATCGCCCCGCCATTTGGATTAACAATCTCAGACGGCAAGCCCAATTCCTTGGATACTGCACAGGCTTGTGCTGCGAATGCTTCATTGCTTTCTACCAGATCAATGTCATTGACGGTCAGGCCAGCCCGCTCCAGAGCCATTTTTGATGCTGGAACAGGGCCCATACCCATAATCCGCGGCGGCACACCACCAAAGCCGTAGCTGATGATCTTCGCCAGTGGGGTTTTGCCTGCTTTGTCCGCACATGAGGCATTAGCCAGAATAATGGCTGCAGCGCCATCATTGATGCCAGAAGAATTCCCTGCGGTTACCAGGCCGTCCTTGTCAAAGGCTGGCCTCAGGCCGGCAAGCCCGTCTGCAGTTGTCTCTGCCCTGACATGTTCATCTGTATCAAAGACAATCTCTTCCCGCCTTCTTTTAATGGTTATGGGCGTGATTTGATCCTTGAAATAGCCTTCCTTTATGGCCTTTGCGGCACGGTTCTGGCTTTCCAGGGCAAAAGCATCCATATCTGCACGGCTGATATCATAATCCTTGGCAACATTTTCAGCTGTGATCCCCATATGACCAAGGCCGAACGGATCATGTAACGCGCCCAGCATCATATCTGTTATTTCTGCATGGCCAAGCCGGGCCCCCCAGCGCATCGCCGGTACATGATAGCCGCCGCGACTCATCACCTCTGCCCCGCCAGCAACAGCCGCGTTAGCATCGCCCAGCTGAACAAGCTGTGTGGCGCTGACAATGGCCTGCAGGCCGCTGCCACACAAGCGGTTCACCGTCAGTGCCGGGGCTGATTCAGCCATGCCTGCACCAATGGTAATACAGCGTGAGATATACATATCACGTGCTTCTGTGTGAATAACATTGCCATAGACACCATGGTCAATATCATCGACATTCAACCCAGACCGGCTGATCGCCTCACCAGTCACCGCAATGCCCAGATCAATGGGCGACTTGTCTTTCAGGCTTCCGCCAAATCCTCCGATTGCGGTTCTTGTCGCAGAGAGAATGAAAACATCTTCCATGGTTACATCCTTTTGGTCAGTCGGTGGTGGCGGTGTTGACATGGTCAATAACCGCCTTTGTCATATCGTTCAGGCCCATATCACCGCAGAATTCCATCGGCCGGAGAGCCCCAGCAGCAAAGCCGTCCTCAACCGCCTGTTCGATCAGCCGTGCTGCTGTGATCATAGAGTCATTTTCCGCCTGATAACCCAGCCAGTCCAGCATCAATGCCCCGCTGAGTATAGCAGCCAGCGGATTCGCTTTATCCTGACCCATAATATCTGGTGCACTGCCATGGGCAGGTTGAAACAGGCAATGTTTATCACCGATTTCTGCTGACGCGGCCATGCCCATACCGCCAACCAGACCGCCCGCCAGATCAGACAGAATATCACCAAACATATTTTCCATCACCAGAACATCAAAGTCCCAGGGTTTTTTAACCAGATCAAGAGCTTGTGCATCCACGTAATTATAGCGCGTGGTAAGGGCGGGAAACTGGGCAGCCCTCTCATCAAAGATAGATCTGAAAAATGCAAACGCCTGAAACACATTTGCTTTGTCAACACAAGTGACCTCACCCTTTTTGCCCTGCGCTTTGCGGCGTTCGGCGACGGTAAAGGCAAAATCACATAACCGTTCTGTAATTGGTCGGGTCAGCCGCAAGGTTTCTTGGGCTTCATCTGCGTTTGTCTCTGGGCTACGGTTATGCACAGCAGCGGTATAAAACAGCCCTTCTGTACATTCGCGGATGATGACCAGATCAAGTTCTGCTGCCCGCTCATCTTTCAGCGCCTGCGGGGCCCCTTTATAGGCGCGGACAGGGCGGAGACCGGCATAAAGCTGGAAATTTTCGCGCAACCGCAGATGTGGTGAAATCTCTGTTCCGTCTGCGGCCCTGATCGCGGGCAGACCGATCGCGCCTAGGTAAATCGCATCTGCCTTTGCGGCCCGTTCTTCGGCATCTGCCTCAATATCCAGACCTGTATCACGGTAATAGGCCGCGCCAGCCATTAACGTGGAACAGGACAGATGATAGCCGCCCACACGTGCGCCCACAGCCTCTAGAACGGCAAGGTTTGCGTCTGTTACTTCAACACCGATGCCGTCTCCGGGAATGACCGCTATCTGATACGTGTTTGTCATAAAAGCTCCGGGGCGGGATGCCGGTTGCTTGTTCAGGTTAACTGAGCGCGCAGCATGAATTTCTGCAGCTTGCCAGTTGAGGTTTTGGGAATGTCTGTGAATATTACCTGTTTTGGGCATTTAAAGCCGGCCAGATGTTCCCGGCAAAAGGCGATGACTTCTGCTTCATCTGCGGTTTCGCCTGGTTTCATCTCCAGAAAGGCACAGGGTGTTTCGCCCCATTTCTCATCTGGCTTGGCGACAACCGCGGCATAGGCTACGCCGGGGAAGCGGTACAGGACGCCCTCAACCTCAACAGAAGAGATATTCTCGCCTCCTGAGATGATGATGTCTTTCAGCCTGTCTTTAATCTCAATATAGCCGTTGGGATGACGAACAGCCAGATCTCCGGATTTGAAATAGCCGTCAGCAAGGGCCTCTTCTGTGGCGTCAGGATTTTTGTGATAGCCCTTCATCACACAGTTGGACCTGAACATAACCTCACCAAGGCTTTGGCCATCGGCGGGAACAGGCGCGCCCGTGTCCTGATCGAGAACTTCCAGTGCTTCTGTATGCGTAAAGCGCACGCCCTGCTGGGCTTTGATCGCGGCTTTTTCGCTGAAATCCAGCTCATCCCAATCGTCATTCCAGGCACAATGGGTAACATGACCATAAGTTTCGGTCAGGCCATAGACCTGTGTCACATTGAAGCCAAGGCGTTCAATACGTTCCAATATAGCAGCAGGTGGCGGAGCCCCTGCGGTCATAATATTCACCGTATGTTCTGGTGTTTTAATCACCTCTTCAGGGGCATTCACCAACATGCTGAGCACGATAGGCGCGCCACCAAAATGGGTAACTTTATGGTTGGCCAGAAGCGGGTAGATTTCTTCTGCAGCAATTTTGCGGCAACAGACCGTTGTTCCGGCCAGAATCGCCATCATCCAGGCATGCCCCCAGCCATTACAGTGGAACAGAGGCACAACATATAAATAAGTCGGATGCATCGGCATATTCCAGACCGGGATGGTGCCCATCGCCATCAGATACGCCCCACGGTGATGGTAGACCACACCTTTTGGCCGCCCGCTGGTTCCGGACGTGTAATTCAGACACATGGCCTGCCATTCATCAGCTGGCATCTGCCAGTCGTAATCAGGGTCAGCATCGCTCAGGAAGGTCTCATAGTCACTTTGCCCCAGACGCACACCATTTGCCGACTCTTCTGCCTGTTCATCGACAATATCAATGATGGTGATCTGTTTGTTCTCGCTCGCGGCCAGGGCTGCTTTCATAGAGGCCCCAAATGCCGCATCGGTGATCAAAAGACGGGTGTCAGCATGGTCAAGAATATAAGCAATTGTGTCTGTATCGAGGCGCGTATTCAGTGTGTTCAGGACAGCCCCGGCCATAGCAACGCCGTAATGAGCTTCAAACATTTCAGGGATGTTCGGGGCCATGACGGTGACCACCTCACCAGGCTTTACACCGGCTTTGACAAGCGCACTGGCCAGCCGGACTGACCGTTCATAAACCTGAGCCCAGCTATAGCGTCTGTTGCCGTAAATCACCGCGTCTTTATCAGGATAAATGCTGGCCACACGCGGCAGAAAAGATAACGGGGTCAGAGGCACGTAATTAGCAGACCGTCGTTCCATGAACCCGTTATTAATATCATCCAGATGATGTGCCATGTTTTGTTTACTCTCTTGTTAAATGCTCTTCAGCCTGTTCTTTTAAAACGGTAGGGTGGTGCACACAGCTTTGCGCCACTGCCCGTCAAGATAAGCTTCGATCTCTTGTCCGTCCCGGCTTATCTGTTCTGAAAGCATAGCAATTGCCAGATTTGAGTCAAAGTCTGGTGAAAATACAGCCGAAGTCACATAGCCGCAGGATGTATCACCTAAACGACAGGGTGTTGTATCCGCCACCGGGCGGATCGGCTCCCCTTCAATTTTCAGCCCTGCCAGCGAGCGGGTAATGCCACGATCTCTTTGCTGAAGCAGTGCAGATTTGCCAATGAACTCAACATCACTGTCAAGTGAGCAATATCTATCCAGACCACATTCCAGCGGTGTGTCTGCCCGTGTCATGTCATTACCATAAGACAATAGCCCGCCTTCAATCCGTTCGATCAAATTCGGACAACCCGCGCGAAGAGAGAAAGGCTCACCCGCTTGCCAGATATCATCCCATAATTGCAGGCCCAGCGCGGTATCATGCAGGTAAATTTCAAATCCACCCTGCTTGCTCCAGCCAGAACGGGCAATCAGCAGACTGTGTCCGCGCCAGTCAAAATAGCCGAAATTGAAGAATTTAAGCTGGCAGACCTCATCACCAAAAACCGCTGCCATCAGCTGGTCAGCCAATGGTCCCTGGATCGCCAGAGGAGAGACGTCAGGCTCACTTACCTCGACATCCAGCCCCAAGCCCTCAGCCAGGCCAAGCGCCCAATAGAGCACATCTGAATCAGCTATGGAAAACCAGAATCTGTCTGGGGCCAGACATAAGGCAATCGGATCATTCAACATGCCGCCATTGGCGTCTGTTAACGGCGCATAATAACATTTACCGGGCACAGCAAGGCGCAAATCGCGCGCACTCATCATCATAGCCAGCTTGTGCGCATCAGGCCCTTTAATCTCAACCTGCCGCTCGGCAGCCACATCCCAAATCTGAACATATTCTTTCAGATGAGCATAATCGTCTTCAAGAGAGGTGAAAGTCGCTGGCAGCAGCATATGGTTATACACTGTATATCCTGACAGGGCCGACGTTTCGACACGTTCTGTAAACGGTGTTCGCCGGACGCGGCGTGAGGCAAAGATAGGAAAACCGGGCATTTTTTATCCTCTAAACAGAGAGCTGACACAAAGCTGTTGCACAAAAGCATGAAGTCAGGCCGTGTGCAAGGCTGGTGGAATGATGTTGACGTCCTTAACGCACTTTTTCACAGATCATCTGTGTGATCTGGGCCAGTCCTTGATGTCCTGGCCCGTCATCAAGGATGACTTCTGCACAAAACTGGTGATGAACAGTGAATTCGGAAAGCTCATCTTTCAGAATAGTTGTATCATAGAGCAGATCAGCCTGTTCTGGCCCTCCAGACATGTATTTTGCTCTGTAAAGCGGCTGGTCAGGGCCGAACCCTTCCAAGAAGAGCAACCCGCCCAGAGGAAGGGCTTGTTTCAGCCAGCGGAAACAGGCTTGCCGCTCTGCAACAGAAAAATGCAGGAAACACAGAAAACAGCTGTCGATCACCATTTCCGGCTCTGGTGGCTGGGCAGCATTCCCTATCAAGCGGTTGACTGTCAGACCTCTTTTCTGGTCCTGTTGGCGGGCTCTGTTTGTGGCCACTTCTGAAAAATCTATCGCGGTGACATTGAAGCCGCGCTCAGCAAGGGCGCGTGACTGGCGTCCCTCACCATCACCAAGACACAGGATATGTCCCAACCGGTCCGGAAATCTGTCTGTTGCAAGGTCAATGATCCCAGATGATTTGTCACCATAAAGAAGACCATCTGCGGTACTGTATTTTCCATCCCACTTTACCATGACACCCTTTCTTTCTTTTGTACAAACACGGTCTTAAACTAGGTTCAGGTGAGAGACAAACAGTGAAACAGACAGGCCGATCAGAATGACGGCAAACAGCCCGTCACGGAACCGGGCATAGCGTTTCATCAGCCCATCGACGACAGCTGTACTGGCCAGAACGGCATAAAATACATAAACCGCCATATCAATAAACCCGGCCAGGCCTGCCATAGTCAAATGCAGAGCAAATGGCTGGCCATCGCCAAGAAACTGGCTGAAGAGGGAGATAAAAAAGGCGGCGATTTTCGGGTTGAAAACAGCGATTAAAAACCCGTCCCGGAAGGCATTCTGAAAAGCAGCAGCCTGTGCGGCCTCAGGGGCTGTATCTACTGGCCTGACAATGGCCAGCAGGATACGCACCCCAAGCCAGAACAATAATCCTGCACCCATCAGCTGAAGAACCAGAAACGCAGTCTGATAGTGATGAAGTAGATAGCTGAGCCCGGTGGCGGCCGCCAGGGCATAGCCGAACACCCCCAATCCATGACCAACAGAGGCCAGCACGCCCGCCGCCCGCCCGTTTNCTGAGGTGCAGGCCAGAATGACCATCAGACTTGGCCCTGGCGACANGGCCCCNAACAGGCAAATNGATATTAAGGACAGCCAGTCAGCTAAGGCCATCTCAGTCCTGCTCAGNCTTNNCCGGAACAAGCGGCATAAATTTNCTGTCTGTATNGTCGTAAGNCCATAACGCGCCNTTGNTCATGTCAAACCACCAGCCATGCAAGGACAGACCACCGGCTGACTCCTTGTCTTTAATAAATGAAAAACTNCGCAAATTTTGCAGTGAGTTTACGACAGAGGCCTGTTCAGCATCACGAAGCCTGTCTGGCTCAGGCTGGCTCATATCCACTTGATCTATCGCTGGCCTTGCCACATCAACCCAGCCACGGATAAAGCGGCGACGGCTCTCCTCTGTTTCTGCGGCTTGGTCTTCATCTGTTTGCTGGCAATAGCTGCACAGGGCTTTCATGCCGCCACACATAGCGTGACCCATCACCACAATATGTTCAACCTTAAGGTCCTTTACGGCAAATTCCAGGGCTGAGCTGACGCTGTGATCGTCTGTATCTGTCCGGCAGGGCGGAACCAGATTCGCAACGTTTCTGACCACAAAGATATCACCTGGTTCTGTGTTAAACAGCATAGCCGGGTCAACACGTGAATCCGCACAGGAAATCATCATCACCTTTGGCGCCTGCCCGTGTGTGGTCAGATGGTCAAAAAGCTGTGTGTTTTCCTCAAAATAGCGCGTTCTGAACCCATTAAATCCGTTCGTGAGTGAGTCGATCATAAGTCTGTGTCCACTGTTGTCTAATTACAGTATTTAGTCTGCCGGTTCCCTTGCGTTCAGGAAAATAGAGGGAAAACAAATTGCCGTCAAAGACATATCATTGTACCAAACAAAAAGAGAGATAGTGTAAGGCGGGGAATTCAGATGCGAAAAAATAAATATTCAATCGCTGTGATTGCTGGTGATGGTATCGGCAAGGAAGTTATCCCAGAAGGTCTGCGCGTGCTTGAAGCTGTCAGCAAGAAACACGGCCTTAATTTTGAATTCACTGACTATCCTTTTTCCAGTGTGGATTATTATGAACAGCACGGCAAAATGTTGCCGGATGACTGGCAGTCTGATTTACAACAACATGATGCGATTTTCTTTGGCGCTGTTGGGTGGCCAGAAAAGCTGCCAGATCATATTTCCCTATGGGGCTCCTTGCTTCAGTTCAGGCGGGCGTTTGACCAATATATCAATCTGCGCCCTGTGCGGTTGATGCCTGGTGTTCCGTCTCCTCTTGCCGGGCGCAAGCCAGGCGATATTGATTTCTGGATTGTGCGGGAAAACACCGAAGGCGAATACAGCTCGATTGGCGGGCGTATGTTTGAGGGCACAGACAGAGAATTTGTAGTCCAGGAAACAGTCATGACCCGAACCGGCGTTGACCGAGTTCTGGCCTATGCGTTTGAACTGGCCAACACCAGAGAAGCCAGGCATCTGACATCCGCCACCAAATCAAATGGCATTTCTATTTCCATGCCCTATTGGGATGAACGGGTAGAGGAGATGGCCAAACGGTTTCCAGATGTGAATGTGGATAAATATCACATTGATATCCTAACCGCTCATTTCGTGCTGCGGCCGGATATGTTTGATGTTGTGGTTGGTTCTAACCTGTTTGGCGATATTCTGTCTGATCTGGGTCCGGCCTGTACCGGCACAATCGGTATTGCGCCTTCTGGTAACATAAATCCTGAAGGGGTGTTTCCGTCTTTATTTGAACCTGTGCATGGCTCTGCACCAGATATTGCGGGGCAGGGGATCGCCAACCCTGTTGGCCAGATTTGGGCAGGTGCGATGATGCTTGAACATCTTGGCCATAAACAGGCTGCTGATGACATTGTAAAGGCGATATCTGATGTGCTGGGCACACCTGAATTACGGACAGCAGATCTTGGCGGTACTGCCGATACGATAACGTGTGGTAAAGCCATTGCAGACCATATCGGATAAGGCGAGTATAAAGGCCGTGTTTAGAACAGGCAGGATGTCATGACTGATAGCTCGGCATCCCCATCCTTTTCTCTGCGCCATCGTCAAATGGTGATTGTGATCGCCGCGCTGGTCTCGGCAATGGGGATTATTGATGCCACTGCTCTTAATGTCGCCTTGCCATTTATTCAGTCGAGCCTGAACGCACCAGCAACAGATATATATTGGGTTCTGGAAATTTATCTGTTGTTTCTGGCCGCGCTGATGATGGCTGGAGGCGCCCTTGGTGACAGCCTCGGCCGGCGCCGTCCTCTGCGCTGGGGGATTGTTGCTTTTGCGCTGACGTCTGTTGGTTGTGCCTTTGCCCAGTCAGCAGAGACATTGATTTTCTTTCGCGCGCTTCAGGGCATGGCATCTGCAATTATGATTCCGGCGGGACTGGCTTTGATCAATGCTGGATTTCCGCCGGAAGAGCGTGGCGCAGCAATAGGAAAATGGTCTGCAATTTTGGCTCTTGCCATACCGCTCGGGCCGTTGATTGGCGGCTTGGCTGTTGATTTTCTGTCCTGGCACTATGTGTTTTTGCTGAATGTCCCGCTTTGTCTTATCTGCCTGGGGCTTCTGCTTGTCCTGCCCCGCCCCCCGTTTGAACCGCCTGAACCCCAGCCTCTGGATATACCGGGCTCAATTGTGATTACAGCGTCTCTTGGTCTGATGACATTTGCCTTGCTGGAAGCGGGCCGGAATGGCGCGTTCACCCTGTTTCAGATCATTGTTCTGATTGTTGGCGCGGTGTTATTGATTGTGTTCTTTGAGCTGCAAAAACGCTTGAAAACCCCTATGTTGCCGCCCTTTTTGATGCAGGACAGACGGTTCGTTCTGGTGTCGGTACAGACATTTGTATTGTTTGCCGGGTTTCAATCAGCAATGTATTTTCTCAGCTTCTTGCTGATTCAATCTTTTGGCTATTCAGCGCTTCAGGCCGGGGCTGCCTCTTTGCCTATATCTGTAATCGTGGCCTTCATTTCTGCACGGGCAGGGCGATATGCCAGCCGCCATGGGCCACGCGGAATACTATTCTCCTCATCGGCCCTAATGGGAATTGCCCTCATCTGGCTGTCTTTTACCACCGGTGACTATCTGACCTCAGTGTTTCCGGGAATGGTGATTATGGGGGTGGCGGTGGGCCTGTTCGCGGCCCCGTTGACAACTGTGGCCATGGTCGCGGCCGGGCCTGGCCGGGATGGCCTGGCCAGCGGTGTCAGCAATGCTGTTTCCCGGATTGGCCCGCTTTTAGGGATAGCTGTGTTTGGCTACTGGATTGGNGGTGATTATACACAGACCCTTACCCTTGCGCTTGAGCAGTCCTCACTGCCATCAGCCTATAAACAATATTTGNTCGACAACCGGGCAATGATGGCAGCTGTTTCTGTTCCGGANAGCTGGCCGCAACTGGCGGCTGAAACGGCTCAGGATATTGTCAGGCTATTATTTGCTGATGCGGTGAAGGTGGTGTTACGGGTCAGTGCCCTGTTTGCGTTTGTCGCCGCGGCTATGGCGTTACTTTACCGCCGCGAAGATGCCCAATGAAGGAGGGCAATATGATTAAAGATGATGCGCCAATTCTGGTTACATTAGATCAGATTATGGCTGATTATGATGGGACGTTGGATAGCTTCATGACGGCTCAGCCTGATGCACAAAATATCCTTATTCACTGGTCAGTGAGTGTTGATGTCAAAGGTCAGGGCCAGCAGGCCTTTCAGGTGGGTGTGGCGGTATGTTTTACCGAGCTTCTGGCCGAGGAAGCCAAAGACCAACTTGCCCAAATAGCAGACCCTGGCACAGGACTTGTTTTTGCTTATATTCCTGCATGGCAGTACGGTCAGAAAGACTTTGGAATCTTTATTGAGCAGACCTCGTTCGGTGAAATTCTGACCAATTCCCTGATCGCAGAGGTGATCGAAAAAGCCGCAATAGAAGAAATGCTGGACGCCCGCTACCGCGCCTCATAATCTGACCAGAATCCGATCCAGAACTTTACCGGGCAGAAGTCGTTTTAAGACCCAGGCAATTTGCGTCACGCGGGTAATGCGGTATCTGAGTTTGGGGTGGGTAGATTCACAAGCATCAATAACCGCCATGCTGACCGCATCAGGCTGTAATTCAAACAGGTCTGGCGGGCTGTCATCAGGTGCGGTCAGTCGCGGAATGACCTTGTCCGTGTAAGTTGGCCTCAAGACTGAGGATTGCCAATCAATCCAGCGCTGGAAATGAGGATAGCTGTTTTGTCTGATCCGTGTGCGTATCGGGCCGGGCTCAACCAGAATGACCTTGATCTCACTGTCCTTTAATTCCAGACGAAGTGTATCAGACAGGCCTTCAAGGGCAAATTTGGTGGCATTATAGGCCCCGCGGAACCGCAAGGCGGCAAAGCCCAGAACAGACGAGTTTTGAATAAGGCGTCCGTGACCTTGTTCGCGCATGACCTTTACGGCCAGACGGGTCAGGTGATGCCAGCCAAAAAAATTCGCTTCGAATATTTGTCTCAAGGCTGCTGTCGGCAGATCTTCAACAGCCCCCGGAATGGCATAGGCCCCGTTATTGAACAACACATCCAGACGCCCGCCAGTCATGTTCATCGCGGTCTGAAAACCACGCTCAATTGACCCCTCATCTTCATAATCCAGCACAAAGCTGGTCAGCCCCATTTGGGTCAATTTCCGGCAGTCATCCTCTTTCCGGCAGGTCGCCAGAACCTGCCAGCCTCTTGCCTTCATGGTCAATGCAGCATCCCGGCCAATACCGCTGGAACAGCCTGTGATCAGGATTGTTTTTGTCGGCGCAGACTTGGAACCTGTCATGACACAGTCTCATCGACTGGGGCCATCGGCCATTGTTTTTTGAATCTGGCTTTATTGGCGCGGCTCAGGCTAGCTTTGACCACATGCTGGCCTGTTTCATTATAATGCGAATCTAAAATTCGGGCATGCTGGTGCAGCCAGGCACTGGCCGCACCATGGTCAGGGCTGATGGTGATTTCGCACAGGCTGTCCGCTTGGGCAAAATATCGATCAATCTGGGTCAGGACATCTTCAACACCCGTGCCTGTCAGGGCTGAACAGGTCAGCGCGCGACCGGCCGTTCCCGTGGCTATAAAGGGCAGGTCAACATCTTCCTCTGCAGCATCTGCCTTGTTGAAGATATGCAAAATTCTGTCGTCTCTTGCTTGTTCATCTAGCCCGATATCCTCCAGCACGGTGGCCACATCAAGGGCTTCTTCTGCACATAGGTCTGATGACATATCATGCACATGCAGAACCAAATCTGCTTGGACCACTTCTTCCAGAGTAGACTTGAACGCCTCAACCAGCTCGGTTGGCAGGGCGCTGATAAAGCCTACTGTATCCGCTAACACAATCTGACGGCCAGAAGGCAGATGCATGCCGCGCATCGTCGGATCCAGCGTGGCAAACAGCATGTCTTTGGACAGCACATCTGCACCTGTTAGCCTGTTAAACAGAGTAGATTTGCCGGCATTGGTGTAACCAACAAGGGCAACTGTCGGTGTCTCTGACCGGTCTCGGTTACGACGTTGCAGGCCTCTTGTACGTTCAACATCAGATAGCTCTTTTTTGATTTGTTTGACCTGGTCTGTCAGCATGCGCCGGTCAAGCTCAATCTGACGCTCACCCGGGCCGCCCAAAAACCCGCCTCCGCCACGTTGCCGCTCAAGGTGAGTCCATGAGCGGACAAGACGGCTTTTCTGGAAGGTCAAGGCGGCCAGTTCAACCTGCAGGCGGCCGGCATGTGTGCTTGCGCGGGCGCCAAAAATTTCCAGAATGAGGGCTGTTCTGTCGATCACCTTACATTTCAGGGCGGTTTCCAGGTTGCGATGCTGCACCGGGCTGAGGCTGGTATTGATGATCAGCAAGGGATGGTCATGATATTCAGCCAGCCCTGCCAGCCGGTCAACCACACCCGGGCCAAGATACATTCCTGACCACGGTTTTGACAGGGAAATGATTTCCTGATGCACCACTTCCAACTGAATGGCCTCAGCAAGACCAGCGGCTTCCTCCAGCTTTGTCTGTGGTGTGCGGGCTAAGCCCGGCTGCGGTGCCTGCTTCAGCTCTGGCTGCACGATAAAGGCGGTTTGTAAGCCCATAATACTCCCGTTTCATCATCCAAAGCATAGAACGTCTGATGACATCTTGAAAACAGCTCTGTGTCTGCCCACATAAGGCGAAATACGTTAAACACAACAAGGTTTCAAGAGGTTACATATGGCAAGCAAAACTCATGCGTTTGAAGCTGACACCGGTAAAATTCTGGATATCGTTATTAATTCCTTGTATTCGAACAAGGAAATTTTTCTTCGTGAACTCATTTCAAACGCCTCTGATGCGATCGATAAACGCCGTTATCTGGCGGCGACTGACCAGTCTCTGCAAAGTGATGAGGCTGCCGCCATTACGCTTGTTGCTGATGCGAAAGCCAAGACCCTCACGATCAGAGATAACGGTATTGGGCTGAATGCAGATGATCTGACCTCTTCGCTGGGCACCATTGCGCGATCAGGCTCAAAAGCGTTTTTAGAACAGGTTGAGCAGGCCAAGAGTGCAGAACCCAAAGGGGACAAGAAGACAAAAGATGCTGCTTTCTCCCTTATTGGTCAGTTCGGGGTCGGGTTTTATTCTGCCTTTATGGTTGCTGATAAGGTTGAGGTCATTTCCCTGAAAGCAGGAGAGGGGGCCGCGCATAAATGGACATCTGACGGACGTTCAGGATATCAGATTGATAAAGCCGAGCGCGCAAATGCCGGCACAGATATTATTTTGTATCTGAAGAAAGATGCAAAGGATTATCTGGATGAAACACGGCTGTCTTATCTGGTGCGCAAATATTCAGATCATTTGAGCTATCCTGTGTTCTGGCAGCCGCCAAAGGTGGATGAGCCGCGCCAGCTTAATTCAGGTTCTGCTATTTGGACACGCCAGAAGTCAGAAATTTCTGATGAGGATTACACCCAGTTCTATCGGCAGATTGGGGCCGGGTATGATGAACCGTTCATGACCCTGCATAACCGGACAGAAGGTGTTCTGAACTATACCAGCTTGCTGTTCCTGCCAACGTCACGGCCGTTTGATCTGTTTAACCCGGACCGCAAATCACGCATGCAGCTCTATATCAACCGCGTGTTTATCACCGAAGAATGTGAAGATATTGTGCCGCCCTGGCTGCGGTTTGTGCGCGGCGTTATTGATACACCTGATCTGGACCTGAATGTCAGCCGCGAGATGCTGCAGCACAACCCGGCTGTGGTCAAAATCGGTAAGGCTGTGGTGAAACGCGTGTTAACAGAATTGCAGAAGAAAAAAGATAAAGAGCCGGAAGCCTATGCCGCTTTCTGGTCTGAATTTGGCATTGTGCTGAAAGAAGGTCTTTATGAGGATCAGGATAACCGGGACAAACTGCTTGGCTTGAGCTTGTTCACTTCTGCTAGAACAGGTCAGTTAATCTCTCTGGCTGACTATGTTGCTGCTATGTCAGACAAACAGGATAAGATTTACACCCTGTCTGCTGAAACAGTTGAGCAGGCGCAAAACAGCCCTCATCTTGAAGGGTTCAGGGCGCGCGATATTGATGTTCTGCTGATGACTGATCCAGTGGATGAGTTCTGGATGCAGGCGGTTCATGAATTTGACGGCAAGGCATTTGCCTCTGCCTCACGCGGCGCCATCAACCTTGATGAAATTGCCCCGAAACCATCATCTGACGAGGCAGACAACCAGCCAGCAGATGATGAAGAGCTTGCGCCTCTGCTGGCGAAGGTAAAGAGCATTCTTGGAGATACGGTCAAAGATGTGCGCCTGTCAAAGACACTGACAGACAGCCCTGTCTGTCTGGTCGCTGATGAAGAGGGTATGGATATCCAGATGGAACGTCTGATGAAAGCCCATAACAAGGATTTTACCGGTGCGCCCCGCATTCTTGAATTGAATCCGTCGCATGGTCTGATCACAGGGTTGAAAGACAAAATCAAAGCTGATCAGGACCCAGATCTGGTGCATGATGCAGCCACTATGCTGTTTGATCAGGCCCTGATTCTGGAAGGTCGGACACCCGTAAATTTGACTGAGTTTGCCAGCCGGATGACCCGGCTGATGCAGCGCGGCGTTTCTGCTTAAGGAGTATGGGTCAGGCGTAATTCGGCCTTATCAACCAGAGTCTGTAAAAGTATGTCCTCATCGCCGGAAAAATCATCTGCGGTGAGGGCGCGGGGTTGGGCAAACAGGTTCAACCTGCCACCTGCCCGAATGAAGTCTGCGATTGGTGCGGCCAGCAGGCCGGCTGACTGGCTGAGTTGATCATAGATTTGATATTCTGTCATCAGGGCAAGCTGGCGTCTGTCTGGCAGGCCGAAGCTGGATGACAGGCTGTCATATATGAATAATGCCCCTGAATCCCTGACAGAAAGAGAGACGGATTTGAACAGACTTGCCGCCAGAGCCGCTTGGTGTTCTGGCGGGGTGTCCGAGGTTGTGCCGTCCTCCATCTGCAACAGCCGCCTATAGCGTTCAGCATCAATACCGGTATCTACATCAAGGTCCATCCCCAGTAAGTTATCTGCGTCCAGTTCCAGCCTCAGCTCACCATCAAATTGTCCAGGGGTGAATCGGCTTAATACAGAGGCCTGAGCATCAATCTGCAGGGCCTCCAGCCCCAGCCCAGACAGCATGAACCGGAACATAAATGATGTGTCCCCAGAGCCGGATGGTGTCAGTCTGGCCGCTTTCAGCTTAACCTCTGACACATGCTGGCCTTGCGGTAACTGATTATTCATCAGGTCTGGATTGCCATCTGCAACAAACTCTTCAATTTCCAGCAGAAACCCTTCATCAGGTGCCGTTATAAACACCTTGGTCAGTTTAAGATAGCTGGGCCGGGCGCGGTCTTCATGCAATCTTTCAGCAAGCTGGTTCAAAGAGCCGGGTTGTTCCAGATAAATATTTTCTATCTGTAACTGTTCACTCTTCAATTCGTAATCATAACCTGATGGTGATGTGCTGATCAGCGCGGCATTAACAATTTCAGCCTTTTCAATCCAGTCAAGAGACTGCATTGTTCCGGTAGCGTTCAGCACCACACGATCGGCTGTAAACTCCTCACCTTGTTCAGAACGGATAACCACATCCTCAATATCAATGACTTGCTGGCCATAGGTCTCTGACATTTTGAAGCTGCCTGAGGCGTAACTTAAGTCATAGCCATCAAAGGTCATGCTGACCTCAGCCCGGCTTAAGGAAATGGTCAGCCCGTAAACACTTATGATGAAAAGAAGCAGGCGCAAGAGATACCGAAAGCCTGAATCAGCAGACAGGCTGAACACACATCGTCTGGATATTCGGACGGGGTGGGTGTTTATCTCCATGCGCGCCTTTCGCTAACGTTACTCTGTGCCCGTACTTTAGCTTATCATAAAAAACACTCGCCTGGGCAAAACAATCTGCTGCACAGCCTGATTATGAGCCGGTTTGTTTCAATGTTTGCTGGTTTGTCTGTATCAGCAGGCCGTCTGGTACATCTGTTTTTACAATATCAATCGTCTCACCAGAATTGATTTTTCCCTGCAGCAGAGCTTCAGCCAGCTTGTCCTGGACATGGGTTTGGACGACACGCTTCAGCGGCCGGGCCCCATAATGCGGGTCATACCCTTTATCAGCCAGCCACGACCGGGCTTCTGGGGTCAGGTTAAGTCTGATTTCCCTGTCTACAAGCCGTGTCTGCAAAGCGGCCATCTGGATATCAACAATTGCTGACATATGCTCCCGGCTCAGACGTTGGAACAGCAACACCGAATCCAGACGGTTCAGAAATTCTGGCCGAAAGGCGGCCTGAACTTCCTCCATAACCGCGTCACGTGCTTGTTCAACAGAGGCGCCATCTTCCAAAGCCAGCAGAGGCCCAGATCCCAAATTTGAGGTCAGCAGGATAAGCGTGTTGCGAAAATCAACTTTGCGGCCATGCCCGTCTGTCAGATGGCCATCATCAAGGACCTGCAACAGGATATTAAAAATATCAGGATGCGCCTTTTCAATTTCGTCGAACAGAACCAACTGATAAGGCCTGCGCCGGACGGCCTCGGTCAGGGCCCCGCCCTCATCATAACCCACATAACCCGGCGGGGCGCCAATCAGGCGAGAGACAGCATGTTTTTCCATATATTCAGACATATCCAGCCGCAATACAGCGTCTGCATCATCAAACAGAAATTCAGCCAGACTTTTGGCCAATTCAGTTTTACCAACCCCTGTTGGCCCCAGCATCAAAAAGCTGCCCAACGGCTGGTCAGGGTCATTCAGGCCGGCTCTGGCCCGCCTGACAGCATTTGAAATCACCTGAATGGCTTGTTCCTGGCCAATGACCCGTTTGCCAAGGCTGGTTTCCATATCCAGAAGCTTGTCCTGTTCCTCGCGCATCATTTTGGCAACCGGAATCCCGGTCCATTGGCTGATCACCTGGGCGATATGCCTTTGTTCAACCTGTTCATCAACAAGGTCTGAACCGGATAGCTCTTCTTTTGCGCTGTCCAGCTCATTTTGCAGGCCGGGCAATATGGCATAGGTCAGCTCAGCCGCACGCTCCAAATCCCCTTTCCGTTGTGAGATATCCAGCGTGTGCCGGGCGTCCTCTATACGTTGTTGCAGGGCGGATATTTCGCTCATCTTACGTTTGACAGCTTCCCATTTCTGGGTCAGCTCTTCTGACTCGCCTTGTAACTCCTCAAGTTGGGCGGTCAGGCTCTCCAGCCTCTTTTGATTGGTATTGGCCGTTTCTTCACGCATCAGGGCGGCCTGTTCGATTTTCAGCTGCATAATTTGCCTGTCGACAGCTTCCAGCTGTTCTGGCTTGCTGTCTGAACGGATGCGGATATGGCTGGCGGCCTCATCAACCACATCTATCGCCTTATCCGGCAGGAACCGCTCATTAATGTAACGGTTAGACAGCTGGGCTGCCGAAATGAGCGCGTCATCTGTTATGCGGATACCGTGATGAAGTTCGTATTTTTCTTTCAATCCTCTGAGGATAAAGATCGTGTCCTCTACGCTTGGCTCGCCCACAAACACAGGCTGGAACCGGCGGGTGAGGGCGGCATCAGCCTCCACATATTTGCGGTACTCATCCAGTGTGGTCGCACCAATACAATGCAGCTTGCCGCGGGCCAGAGCTGGTTTCAACAGGTTTGAGGCATCCATTGCCCCGTCTGTTTTGCCCGCCCCGACCAGCTGGTGCATCTCATCAATAAAGACGATGATTTCGCCTTCTGCGGCGTCTATCTCATCCAGAACCGCCTTCAGCCGTTCTTCAAACTCACCTCGGTATTTTGCACCAGCGACCAGAGCCCCCATATCCAGAGACAGCAAGGTTTTATCTGCCAGAGCCTCAGGCACATCTTTGTTGATAATCCGCTGGGCAAGACCTTCAGCAATGGCTGTCTTGCCGACGCCAGGGGCGCCAATAAGAACCGGATTATTTTTGGTACGGCGTGCCAGAATCTGAATTGTGCGCCGAACTTCCTCATCCCGGCCAATCACCGGGTCAAGATTGCCTTGCAAGGCAAGAGCGGTCAGATCTGTTGTATATTTTGACAGGCTTTCCATCATTTCGTCACCAACATCACTGTCGATGGTGCGGCCTTTCCGGATGCCCGCTATCGCCTGGTTCAGCGTTTCGGCATCTAACCCGGCTTCACGCAACAGCCTTGCGGCCTTGGCTTCTGACTGGCACACAGCTGCCAGAAGTGCATCCAGCGCAACAAAGCTGTCTCCTTGTGCCTTTGCCCAATCTTCTGCAAGAGCCAGGATACGGCCCAAATGAGCATCTATCTGCAAATTATCTGCGCCACTGCCTGTTACAACAGGGAGTTTATCCAGCTCATCAGCCAGACCCTGTTTCAGGCTCTGCAGGTTGGTCCCTGCCCGGGCCAATAGTTTACCTGCCATCTGCTGTTCATCATCCAGCAAGGCTGACAACAGATGCAGGTCGGTCATTTTCTGATGATGACGACGCAAGGCAACCTTCTGGGCATCGCTGATGACCTGACGTACAGAAGCTGTAAACTGCTCGCTATTCATCTCTCATCTCCTGTCAGATAACCTGCATGCCAAGGCCTTGATTTACCTCTTATTGATATGTGGGAAGCCTGAATTGTTTATTCAAGAGAGTTGCCAGCCGGTTTGGGTTAGGGCTAGTCTGATGGATTTAGACAAGACAAGCAGGCATTGATGTTATGATAGGGGGAGATGAGATGAGCACAGATTATGCAACCGGCGGACAACTTTTGGTATCTTGTCTTGATAAGCTGGGGGCAAAGACCAGTTTTGGCGTTCCTGGTGAATCTTATCTTGCTGTGCTGGATGCGCTTTATGATGCGGATATACGCTTCGTGTTGTGCCGTCAGGAAGGGGCAGCCAGTTTTGCCGCAGCCGCCTGGGGCAAACTGACCGGCGACCCGGGTATCTGTTTTGTGACCAGAGGGCCGGGGGCAACAAACGCGTCTATTGGTGTGCATACCGCGATGCAGGATTCCAGCCCGATGATCCTGTTTGTTGGTCAGATCGGGGTCGGTCATAAGGAGCGTGAGGCGTTTCAGGAAGTTGATTATCGCGCGTTTTTCGGCTCCATGGCAAAATGGGCAACCGAAATTGATGATGTTGACCGGATACCTGAAATTCTCGCCCGGGCGTGGCGGATTGCGATCTCAGGACGCCCTGGCCCCGTTGTGATTGCCTTGCCAGAGGATATGTTGACAGCCCAAACCACAGCGCAGCCCTGCCGGCCAGTTACACCTGCTGAAGCAGGGGTTGACCAGGCCCAGATGCAGAATGTTGCCGGGCTTCTGGCGGCAGCAGACCGCCCGCTGGTTCTGGCTGGCGGGGGCGGCTGGACAGCTCAGGGCCGGCAGGATTTACAGTCCTTTTGTGAGCGTGAAAACCTCGCTATGGCGGCGATTTTCCGCTATCACGATATCGTCGATAACCACAGCCCCTGTTATATAGGTGATGCCGGTGTTGGTATGGCCCCTCATGTTTCAGAAGCCATCGCCGAAGCAGATGTGATTTTGGCTGTGAATGCCCGGTTTGGCGAAGCCACAACAAAGGCCTGGAGCTTGCTGGATGTGCCAAATCCAAAACAGCGGATTATTCACACGCACGCTTCTGACCGCGAATTGGGAAAAATTTATCAGCCTGAGATCGCCCTACATGCCGGACCTAATCAGGTTTCTGCCGCTTTGCTGAACCTCACTCTGGATAAGGCAAAGCTTGCCCAGCGCAAAGACTGGCTGATGGGACTGAAAGCAGGTTATGAGACGTCTCTGCAGCCACCTGCACAGAATAGCCCGGTGGATATGGCGGCGGTTATGTCATGGCTGCAGGCCAATCTGCCTGATGATGTGATTATCACTAACGGGGCGGGGAATTTTGCACTCTGGCCGAATAAGGTGTTTTCCTATGGGGCGAACCAATCTCTGCTAGCGCCGCAAAGCGGGGCAATGGGATATGGCCTGCCTGCCGCTATTGCGGCCAGCCTTGCCTGTCCGGAGCGTCAGGTGATTTGCTTTGCCGGTGACGGGGATATACAGATGGGCCTGGCTGAATTGGGCACTTCCGCACAGAGCGGTGCGCGGCCGGTGATCCTGCTGTTGAATAATGGGTCTTATGGGACCATAAGAATGCATCAGGAACGAGACTATCCTGGCCGCATTTCAGGGACCACGCTGGTCAATCCAGATTTTACAGCTGTGGCCAGAGCCTATGGCATGGCCGGAGTGAAGGTTGCGAGCACAGAAGAGTTTGCAGATGCCTTTGCAACAGTTTCTAGCTCAGCAACAGGCGGCATAATTGAGCTTGATATTGCGGTTGAGGCTATAACGCCGCGCACCACACTTTCCGCATTGAAAGCTGGTGGCTGACCGGTCTTGCTTCAGGCTCGTTTGCCAGCAAGCCTGTCCTGGCGGTAGTTATGCATCCGTTTCAGATGGTCTGCGGCTTTGTTTAAGGTCTCGCAAGCGGCGTCTGGTACGGCTGTGCCCGGCCCAAAAATGGCGGCAACACCGGCATCATATAGATATCGATAATCCTGCTGCGGAATAATCCCGCCACAGATCACCAGAATATCTTCAGCTTCTCTGTCTTTCAGCGCAGCAATCAGTTGCGGAAGCAGGGTTTTGTGGCCAGCCGCAAGCGAAGAAACGCCAATAACATGCGCGCCCATTTCAATTGCTGTATCTGCCGCTTCTTCAGGGGTCTGGAATAAATCCCCAACCCGCACATCCATGCCGAAATCACCAAAAGCAGAGGCGATAACTTTTGCTCCGCGGTCATGTCCATCTTGACCCAGCTTCGCCATATACAGAACAGGTGTCTCAGAGGTGGTATCTACAAATTCATGTAAAGACTGGTGAACAGAATCGATATGTTCAGATTCGCCATAAGCCGCTTTGTAAATGTTGCGGACAGTTTCATTCTGCCCTGCAAACCGCCCAAATACCTCTTCCAGTGCATCGGAAACTTCACCAACACTGGCTCTAGCCCGCATCGCGTCTATGGTGGCTGCCAACAGGTTCTGATTGTCATCCTTTGCAGCAGCTTTCAAAGCCTGAAGGGCGCAGGTGACCGCGGTTTCATCCCGGTTGGCTCTGATTTGTCTTAACCGTTCAGTCTGGCTTTCGCGCACCGCATCATTGTCAATATCCAGAATATCAACAGGGGCTTCATCTTCAAGTTTGTATTTATTCACGCCAACAATGACATCCTGGCCTGAATCAACACGGGCTTGCCGGGCGGTCGCCATTTTTTCAATTTCGCGTTTGGGCAGACCGTCCTGAACCGCTATGGTCATGCCGCCCATGTCCTGTATCTCGGTGATCAGTGCATCAGCCTTTTCGATCAGCTCAGCGGTCAGCGTTTCCACGTAATAGGACCCGGCTAGAGGGTCAACTGTATCGGCAATGCCGGTTTCATGCTGCAAGATCAGCTGCGTATTTCGGGCAATCCGGGCAGAAAAGTCAGTTGGCAGGCTGATCGCCTCATCAAATGAATTTGTATGCAAAGACTGGGTCCCGCCTAATGTGGCGGCCATTGCCTCGACAGTTGTGCGGATGATGTTGTTATAAGGGTCCTGTTCAGACAGGCTGGCCCCTGATGTCTGGCAATGGGTGCGCAGCATTAATGACCGCTCATCAGTTGGGCTGAACAGTTTCTGCATCCAGTGGGCCCACAGGGTGCGGGCGGCGCGGAGCTTGGCCGCTTCCATGAAGAAATTCATCCCGATGCAGAAGAAAAACGACAGGCGGGGTGCGAAGTCATCTACATCAAGGCCACGGTCTGTTGCCGCGCGCACATATTCGAGCCCGTCCGCAAGGGTGAAGGCCAGCTCTTGGACTAGATTGGCCCCGGCTTCCTGCATATGATAGCCCGAAATTGAGATTGAGTTGAATTTGGGCATCTGCGTGGCTGTATGAGCAATAATATCAGCAACAATCCGCATCGACGGGGCAGGCGGGTAGATATAGGTGTTGCGGACCATAAATTCCTTTAAAATATCGTTCTGGATGGTGCCAGACAGCTTGGCCTGCGGCACGCCCTGTTCTTCACCAGCAACGATGAATGAGGCCAGTACAGGCAGCACGGCCCCGTTCATGGTCATTGACACGCTCATCTGATCAAGCGGGATCTTGTCAAACAGCATCTTCATATCTTCGACAGTATCAATGGCCACACCAGCCTTGCCAACATCACCCCTGACCCGCTGGTGATCTGAATCATAGCCACGGTGAGTGGCCAGATCGAACGCCACNGACAGGCCTTTCTGGCCAGCTGCCAGAGCCTTNCGGAAGAACGCGTTGGTTTCTTCTGCTGTTGAAAAACCGGCATATTGACGGATAGTCCAGGGCCGGTTNGTGTACATGGTCGCGCGGATACCGCGGGTGAANGGGGCCTCGCCAGGCAGGCTGTCTGTGTGGTTCAGCCCGTCCAAATCCGCTGCTGTATACAGCGGNTCCACCGTAATNTTCTCAGGCGTTGTNCGTGTTAATTCATTGACTGATTTGTTGCGCAATTCGGCTTCCGCTCGCTTGGTCCAGTCGGCCTTGTCTTTCTTTTTGCTCATATGCCCGTAACGTCCTGCTGCCCCTCGGCCAATCAAATTCAATGTTTTTTACCGACCGAGTATAGACCAGATAGGGCTAAAAAACGAGGGGGAAAACTACCTTGGCAGTGACCGGAAAAATCAGATGCTTCATTCTCTCTGGTAAAAAAGCCTCTTTTCTTTACCCGTTCATCGGACTAGGTTTGACCGATAGCCATAAGCCCCCACAGAATCTGTTGCTGCGGCAGACATCATGACTGATGAAGGATATTGACCATGGACAGCGTTATTCCATCTCCGGCTTCAAAAACAGCAAAACCGGCATTTGACTGGGCTGATCCGTTTGCACTGGACAGCCAGCTCTCTGAAGATGACCGGCTAGTTCGTGACACTGCGAAAGCTTATGCAGAAGACCGGCTTGCCCCGCGTATCGTAGAAGCCTTTCGTGAAGAGAAAACCGATACAGCCATCTTTCGGGAAATGGGAGAGCTGGGCTTGTTAGGGGTAACGGTTGATCCAGCTTATGGCGGCGCCGGCGCTGGTCATGTGGCCTATGGCCTTGTTGCGCGAGAGGTTGAGAAGATAGATTCCGGCTACCGCTCTATGCTGTCTGTTCAATCCTCTCTGGTCATGCACCCGATTGAGGCGTTCGGCACAGAGCAGCAAAAGCAAACCTATCTGCCTTGCCTGGCAACTGGCGAACTGATTGGCTGTTTTGGTCTGACCGAAGCTGATGCGGGATCAGATCCGGGCTCTATGCGGACGCTTGCCCGGAAAACCGCGTCTGGATACAGCCTGTCTGGTTCAAAGATGTGGATATCAAATGCGCCTCTGGCTGATCTATTTGTTATTTGGGCAAAATCAGAAGCCCATGACGGCAAAATTAAAGGGTTTCTGGTGGAAAAAGGAGCTAAGGGGCTGAGCGCGGATGTGATCAAGGGTAAGCTCTCTTTACGCGCCTCCATGACAGGCTCTATCACACTAGATGAGGTTGAGATTGGTGAAGATGCGCTGTTGCCGCATGTTGAAGGCCTGAAAGGTCCGTTCAGTTGCTTGAACAAGGCCCGTTATGGGATCAGTTGGGGTGCATTAGGCGCCGCCGAATTTTGCTGGCACGCTGCCCGCTCTTATACACTTGAGCGCAAACAATTTGGTCGACCGCTGGCTGGTAATCAGCTGATACAGCTGAAACTTGCCGATATGCAGACCGAAATCGGTATTGGCCTACAATCTGTGCTTCAGGTCGGCAGGCTGTTGGATGACGGAGCTTGCGCTCCAGAACTTATTTCGCTGGTGAAGAGGAACAGTTGTGGCAAGGCTCTTACTATTGCGCGCATGGCTCGTGACATGCATGGCGGAAACGGTATCTCAGAAGACTATCACGTGATGCGTCACCTGATGAACTTGGAAACAGTGAATACCTATGAAGGTACACATGATGTTCACGCGTTGATTCTTGGACGTGCCCAGACTGGGCTGCAGGCGTTTACCGGGGCCTGATTATTTTAGATATCAGCACAGATTTTCAGATGGCTCAGCCTTCAACAAGGAAGAACCAACCATAGGCTAAAATGAGCGCAGGGACGGCCGAGTAAAGAGTAGCCATGATGGCGGCTTTTGGGGCCAGGGCAATTGCTGGAAACAAGGCGTCACCATCATTGCTGATGGCATTTCCTATTTGTGCCGATAAAGGTATGAAGCCAGATAGATATAAGGTGATTACCAATATTTGGGGGCCACATCCTGGTAGAAAGCCGATTAACACAGCGACCAGCGGGGTCAGAGCAGCCACAGATGAAAACAAGCTGCTCGGTTCTAAATCCAGAAAATGAACAGTCAGTTCAAACAGCAGAAACGCGAACACAACCCAACTGGTTACAAAATTTGTATCTGAAATGGTTCGTCTGAATCTATCTGAACTTTGTGTGTTGTTTACTGGCGGGCTAGGCAGCAACCGCGGCAACGCCCACATCATAAGACACAACATGCCGCCGGCGAATCCCCATAATGTCGCCGGGGAGTCTATCCCGCCAAAAGCAAGCAGCTCATCCAGCTCATACTGCATCGCAAGGGCCACACCCATTACAATGCTCGGCAGGATTAAAACCATCCATAAACGGTCTAAAAATCGGCTTGATAAATCGCTGTTTTCGTCTGGCTCAGACAATGAATGTTCAATCGGTGCAGAATTTTCATTGTTATTGGGACGCATAAATTCTGGGCCATGGACCCAGTCTGTGAACAAGCCAGTGACCACACCTACGCTAAATCCGAGTGCGATAATAAATACCCCTGTAACTGGCTCTTTTGCGAGAAGCAAGAAAGCAGCATCACCCATGGTTGCTGTTAATGTTGCTAACACTGAACCAAAGCTGAGATTACCGGAAACATATCGGGTGACAACAATGATAGCTCCGCCACATCCTGGCAAGGCGCCAAGAGCTGCAGCTAAAGGGACCTGCCAGCGACCAGCTCCGGCTAGCGCTTGGGTCAGATCAAATTTGAAAAGCTTCTCAAGAGAAAAAAACACCAGCAATGTCGCAGCAACAAATGTTGACACCTGCAGATATGCCTCTGAAATGGCATCTATGACCACTCCCAATGCCGAGGGATCGACAATTACGGCAACACAAACACAGCTGATTATTAGCGCTAAGAGCCTGTTAACTGGACGCCGCTTTGATGGGCCAGTGGTTGGTTGTGTCAGTGTCATCATGCGCGATTGTCTCGATTGTATCTAGACTGTCTAGATTACATATATAATAGGGTTACGAAACAGAGAGCGAACTCTATCTCTATTTTTGTGCCAATATACTAAAAAATATGAAACTTATGAAGTTAGTCAAGGCTAATATCTTACTTTATTTGAGATTGACATTTTTCAAAAAGCAACACATTTAAGTGCTGGCAACCCCGAAAATTCTGCTCTAAATCGTATTTCTAACCCGATAGGGTCAATCAGATGAATGGCATTAATCCATCCTCAGTTCATGACTTTCCGCTTGTAACAGCTGAAACATCAGATGCGGTGCGGGTTCTAGACGTGCATCACTGGACAGACAGGTTGTTTTCATTTTCTGTCGAGCGTCCCCCTAGCTTCCGTTTCCGGTCAGGTGAATTTGTTATGATTGGCCTGT
>PBLR01000007.1 GCA_002722385.1 SAR116 cluster bacterium
CATTTAACAGTGAGCCCGTTAAACAAAAAGGCAGGGAAGACCCTGCCTTGCTGAAAGTTTCGGTTCCACTTCGTACGGTTTAGCTGCCAAGGCTGCCAAATCGTTTATTGAAGCGTGCAACCTGGCCTTCGGTGCCTAAAACGCGCTGCTGGCCGGTCCAGGCCGGGTGGTTCAGCGGGTCAATTGACAACCGCATTTCGTCACCAGGTTTACCCCAGGTTGACTTTGTGGTGCGCTTGGTACCGTCTGTCATCACCAAGGTAATTTCGTGATATTCAGGATGGATATCTTTTTTCATGGTCGGTCTCTTTCGCCGGGCACCCCGAAAATAGGCGCATTTCAGTTTTGTATCTTTACGGAGACCGCGTTATACCCTTATTGCACAATGTGTGCAAGTTTTTTCGTATCTTAACCTTGCTCTGGTCTGGTCAATGTCAGATACCGCTTCTAAACAGGCATATTCGCTGTCTACCCTCTCTGTGTTCTGGCCCTATATCCGGCCCTGGCGCGGGCGTGTGGCAGTGGCTACAGCCATTTTAATTCTGGTGGCTGTTGTGCTGCTGTCGCTGGGGCGGGGGCTGGCTTTTCTGGTCGATAAAGGGCTGGGCGCAGGTGATCCTGTGTTGCTGGACAGGGCGGTTCTGGTCACCGTCGGGCTGGGGCTATTTATCGGGCTGGGCAGCTATCTGCGCATGTCTATCCTGAACCATGTTGCCGAACAAGTGATGGCGGCGATCCGGCGGGCGTTATTTGCGCATGTTTTGACCTTGCCTCTGCACTGGTTTGAAACCGCAAAGACAGGAGATGTGCTAGCCCGCCTGAACGCTGATACAGCTGTGGTGCAAACTGTTCTGGCTTCAACTGTGTCAATGGCGGTCCGCAACTTGATTTTGTTGGTGGGCGGTTTGGTTCTGGTGGTGCTGTCATCTGCAAAAATGTCTGTGGTGGTGGCCGCGGTGGTACCAATTGTGGTGATCCCACTAGTGCTTCTGGCCCGCCGTCTGCGCGCCGCTTCGCGAGTAGCACAGGATGCGCTGGGTGAGGTGTCTGCTGAAGCGGAAGAAACCCTGAGCGGTATCCGCACAGTGATGGCCTTTGCGCAAAGCCAGCAGGTATTGACCCGATTTGAAGGACGTCTGCATTTGGCCCTTAGTGCCGCCTTGTCGCGGGTGCGGTTGCGAGCGGCCCTGTCCGGGTTTGTGCTGTTTATGGTAGTTGCCGGTGTGGCGGTGATTTTATGGATTGGCGGGCGCGATCTGTTGGCCGGAAACATATCTGCCGGGGATTTATCGTCGTTTATTTTCTACGCGTTTCTGGTGGCTTCATCGACAGGCAATCTGTCTGAGCTGGGCGGTGAGCTGCAGCGCGCGGCTGGCGCGGCTGACCGGATCGCCGCCTTGCTTGCATTGGCCCCTCAACCAGATAAGACCAGCCCTCACGTCTCTGCTGTGGCTGCGGATAACGGCATAACGGTGGCGTTTGAGGGGGCAGGTTTTGCTTATCCCGGCCGCCCTGATCTGGCGGTTCTGAAACAGGTCAGCTTCACCGCAGAGCCAGGTCAGAAAGTGGCCATTGTGGGCCCCAGCGGGGCCGGCAAAACCACTTTGTTCCAGCTATTGTTGCGCCTTTATCCGCTGACAGAAGGCCGGATTACCCTCAACGGGGCTGATGCCGCCCAAATGAGGCTCACTGATTTGCGCGGGCTGATCGGTTTGGTGCCTCAGGACCCAGCTTTGTTTTCCCTGTCGATCGCTGAGAATATTGCCTTTGGCCGGCCGCAGGCCAGTCGGTCAGAGATTGAGGCTGCTGCTGCCTCTGCTTCGGCGCATGAGTTTATCACTGGCCTTGACGGGGGCTATGATGCGCTCGTGGGAGAAAAGGGGGTACGCCTGTCTGGTGGCCAAAGGCAGCGGATCGCCATTGCTCGCGCGATTTTATGTAACCCGGCCTTGTTGTTGCTGGATGAAGCTACATCGGCTCTTGATTCTGTTTCAGAGGCCGCAATTCAAGAGGCGCTGGTCGGGCTGATGATTGGTCGAACCAGCCTTGTCATCGCACATCGTCTTTCCACTGTGATTGATGCGGATAAAATCCTTGTTATGAATGATGGGCGGCTTGTGGCCACCGGCACACATGATGAGTTGATGAGCAGTTCTGAACTGTACAGAGACCTAGCCGCACGCCAGCTTGGCTAAGCGCGGCGGCGTTACGGTGCTGCCTGGCGGCTGAAAAATAGGACTACAAATAGCCACGCCCAAAGGCGGCCCGCAGCTCCAGCCATTTTTCTCTCCCTTTCTACTTATTGCAAAAGAGTGAGATGAATTAACGGTTTAAGTCGAGCGTAATTCGCCGCAGGTCAGGCAAAGGAGGGCAGGGGGCGTTATTCAGCCCGCACGGCTTGTGTCAGCTTCAGTTCAATCCGCCTGTTTTTCTGGCGGTCTGCGTCTGTGTTTCCTGTGGCGATTGGCTGAAACTCGCCATAGCCGGTGGCGGCCAGTCGTTCTGAGGACACGCCTTTGCGGACCATAAAACGCACAACAGACAAGGCCCGTTCAGTTGATAAATCCCAGTTATCGGCATAGACACCAGATACAGGGATATCATCTGTATGGCCCTCAACCTGCAGAATCCAGGGAATATCAGACGGGATATCTTCGATGATCTGCATGATGGCATCTGCAATCTGGCCCAGCTGGGCCTGGCCGTCAGGGTTGATGCTGGCCTGTCCCGGGGCAAACAGAACTTCTGACTGGAACACAAACCGGTCCCCGACAATTTTCACATCACTGCGGCCTTCTAGAATCGTGCGTAAGCGGCCAAAAAATTCTGATCTGAATCTCTGCAGCTCCTGAACCTTGTTGGCCAGCGCTGCATTGAGGGCCTTGCCCAGATTGGCAATCGCGATTTTGTCTTCTTCGGCCTGTGCCTGTTTTTCGGCCAATAAGCTGCGCAGACGGGTCAGCTCTGAGCGCAGGGACTGCATCGCCATAGTCAGCCGTTCCACCTCAAGGCGGGCCTCTTCAGACAGCTTTTTTTCGGCCTCAAGCTGGGTCGTGCTTTCTGTCAGGCTGGTGGTCAGGCCGGACACGCGGCTGTTCTGTTCAGCCAGAGTGGCCTGTTGTGCTTTCAGGGTTTCGGCCTGATCCTGTAAAGACTGAGACTGGACCGCGATCAGCGCTTCTGCTTCTGCCAGCGTTTTGGTCTGCTGATCAAGGGTTGCGGACAGGCTGGCCAGTTCCTGGCCTTGTGTTTCCAGACGGGATCTGGCATCTGTCAGCGCGTTCTGCAGCGTGACCGTGCGTGTCTTCTCATCTGTCAGCTGGGCAGTCAGCGCCTCCAGTTGGGCGGTCAGCACGCTGTTCTGATTTTCAGCCATTTCAAGCTGGGCCTGTGTTCTGGCCAGATCAGCAGATAATACCGCCCCGGCTTCACGTTCAAGAGACAGTAAATCACCCAGCATGGCCAGCTCTTCACGCAGCGCATTCAGGCTTTCATCCTGGCCAGACAGCCGGTAAGCCAGATTGGCCTGAATCAGTACAAAGACCATCAGCACAAAGACAAACACCATCAACAGGCTGGCCAAAGCATCAACAAATCCGGGCCAGGTGAAATCACCTGGACGGGTTCGGTTACCAAGACGCGAAAGGGCCATGCTTATGTGTTCTCCTTGCTACAGCTAGGCCGTCATGCCTATTTCTTTCCGGCCAGTTTGACAATGGCCGCGGACAGGGCGCGCAATTCTGCTGCGGTGGATTCCTGCTGAACCCGCGCTTTTTCATCCAGTGATGCGGTCAGTTGCTGGATATGCACATTCAACTGGGCCAGCTGTTCACGCAGGCGTCTGTCATCTGCCATCTGCTCGCTGAGAACGGATAAGGTGGTGTTCATGGCGGTGATTTGGCGGGTTTGTTCCGTACGGTCACGCTGAGAGGCCTCAATCGCGGCGGCAAGTGAAACCATGGCCCGCGCGCCTTCTTCGGTCAGCCCTTGTGCCAGAGCCTGACGGCCCGGATCAGACGGGCTGGCCGACAGATCACTGAACCGGGCAAAGGCAGACAGCCAGTCTTCGACCTCATTGAAAAACCGGCCCATGGCCTGGCCCAACTGAAGGTCAAGAAAGCCAAGAACAAGGCTGGCGCCAAGACCAAACAGAGATGAAGAAAATGCCGTTGCCATGCCGGAAAGCGGGGCATCAAGCCCGTTGCGCAATTGGCTCATCATGGTTTCAAAATCTGTGCTGCTGAGGTCAAGGCCGCCCACAACCTGACCAACTGAGCCAATCGTCTGCAGCAAGCCCCAGAAGGTACCCAGAAGCCCCAGAAAGACCAGCAAGCCAATAAAATAACGAGAGATTTCGCGAGCCTCATCCAGACGGGCGGCAACCCCGTCCAATACCGAACGCAAAGACAGGGCTGACAGCTGGCCTTCTTCGCTGGCATCAGACAGCATCACATGAACAGTCGCCAGCAGAACCGGGCGCGGGGCAGACCGGCTGATGGTGTTGGTTTTCTGAATCTCGCTCAGCCATTTGGCCTCAGGAACCAGCCGCCAGGTCTGCCTGAAGATAAAGGCAACACCGATAAGCGCGGTGGCAACAATCACGCTGTTCAGCGCAAAATTGCCTGCAAAGGCCTGCGCCAGCTGGCCAAATAATAGGCCAATAATGATAAAGGTGACCAACAGGATGACCGCCATACGCAGCATATAGCTGCGGGGGTCTGTCATTCTTGCTTTCATAATCGTTCCGGCGCCTGACTTTTTGCTGTGCTCTAGAATAAAGGACTTAACACTGGTTTTGATGGTAAGCCTGGCGCTCAATAATGGCAAGACTGTGAACATCTGCCAAAAAAAGGNAGATCTTCAGACCAGCCAAAAGTCAGTCAGAAAGCAAGGCGGGGTAAGCNGGGCAGGCGGGGCTAGCNGTTCAGGCCGGCTTTTGCCTCACGCAGATGCTTGAGAAGCGGGACATGCATGGCGCTGTTCGCCNCGACGATATCACCAGAGGTCAAAGACAGATCACGAGAGGCAAAGTCTGAGACAAAGCCGCCTGCTTCTTTGACCAGCAGATAGCCGGCAGCAATATCCCACAGGCTGAGGCCGCGTTCCCAGAAACCGTCATAACGCCCCGCCGCAACAAAGGCGAGATCAAGGGCGGCTGCCCCGAACCGGCGCACACCTGATGAGGCCTGCATCACCGTTTTCAGTTCTGCCAGAAACAGCTGGTCTGTTTCGGCTGTGCCCCGACCCAGAAACGGAATACCGGTGGCAAACAGGCAATCAGCCATCTTGCGGCGGCCGGATACGCGGATACGGCGGTCATTCAAAAACGCCCCGGCGCCGGTTTCTGCAAAATAAAATTCATTGCGGGCCGGATCATAAATGGTGCCGGCGGTGATTTTGCCCTTATCCATAACCGCAATGGAAATGGCAAAATGCGGGATGCCATGCAGAAAATTGGTGGTCCCGTCTATGGGGTCAACAATCCATGAGGGGGTGTCTTTGTCAGCAGCCTCAACCCGGCCGCCTTCTTCCATGATAAAGCCCCAGTCCGGCCGGGCCTTGGACAGCTCAGCCTGAATAGTCCGCTCAGCTGAAATATCAGCCTGGCTGACAAAATCAGCGGTCCCCTTGCGGGTAACCTGAAGGTTTTCCACTTCACCAAAATCCCGCATCATCCGCTTTGATGCAGCGATTGAGGCTTTGTACATGACATTGATCAGAGCTGAACGTCCCGCCATCAGACACCTCAGTCCTTTGCGCGTTCGACGTAAGTTGAATCTTCGGTTTTCACCACAATGCGTGTGCCGGTTTCAATATGGGGCGGGACCATCACCCGCATGCCATTATCGACCACAGCCGGTTTGTAGGAAGACGACGCTGTCTGGCCTTTCACCACTGCATCAGCCTCAACAACAGTCACAACAACCTGTTCAGGCAGGGTTACAGAAATAGGCTCACCTTCATGGCTCATCAGGGTAACGCTCATCCCATCTTGCAGAAATGTGGCCTGTTCGCCGATCATGCCTTCTGAAATAGTGAACTGCTCATAGGTCTCGCCATGCATGAAAATATACTGATCACCTTCAGCATACAGAAAGGTGCATTCCGCTTCATCCAGGATCACGCGCTCTACAGATTCAGTGGCGCGGAACCGTTCATTTAGCTTTGTGCCATCACGGATATCCCTCAATTCAACCTGAGCAAAGGCCCCGCCTTTGCCAGGTTTCACATGGCTGATTTTCACAGCAACCCACAAACGGGCTTTATGTTCAATGACATTACCTGGGCGGATGGCGTTTCCGTTTAATTTCATCTCATCCTCATTTTTCTCTCACAGCAGACAGCCGCAGTATCTGTTCTGAGGGCTGGGTGATGTTCGGGTTGTGGCGTGTTCTAGCACCGATGCTGACGCGCTGGCAAGCGCCAGACCGGCAGTTGGGTCAGCTTGTGGATAATTGATGCATATAGACCGCAGTATCCAGCATCCGGTTGGCAAAGCCCCATTCATTGTCATACCAGCCCATGATCCGCACAAACCGGCCGTCTTGGACCTGGGTTTGGGTCAAGTCTGCCACACATGAATGGCGGTTATGGTTGAAGTCGATAGAGACCAGGGGCAGCTGGTTCACACCCAGAACGCCTTTCATCGGGCCTTTCGCTGCATCACTCAGTGCCTTGTTTACCGCGGCGATATCGCAGCTCTGTTTGGCATAGAAATGCAGATCAACCACAGACACATTGTCTGTTGGCACCCGAACAGCTGAGCCATCCAGACGGCCATCCAGTTCAGGCAGTACAAGGCCGACCGCGCGTGCCGCCCCGGTAGTGGTCGGTACAATAGATCTGGCACCAGACCGGGCCCGCCGTAAATCTTTGTGCGAATTATCAAGGATATTCTGATCCCCTGTATAGGCATGAATGGTGGTCATATTGCCTGAGATCAGCCCGAAAGTGTCATTCATCACCTTTGCCATCGGGGCAAGGCAGTTGGTGGTACAGGACGCGTTAGAGACAATCATATGCTCATCTCTCAGCTTGTCATGATTAACCCCGTAAACAACAGTAAAATCCGCAGCTTTGGCTGGCGCGGAAATCAGCACCTTTTTTGCGCCAGCAGACAGATGGGCAGAGGATTTGTCGCGGCTGTTAAACTTGCCTGAACATTCCAGCACGATATCAATATCATGGGCCCCATGCGGCAGCAGCGCTGGATCACGTTCATGGGTGATCGTCATCTTGCCTTTGCCCGCATCCATCCAGTTTTCGCCAAAGGTGATTTTGTGATCAAAATGGCCATGAGTTGAATCAAATTCCAGCAGATGCGCCATCACGTCAGACGCGCCTGGGGAATTCACCGAGACAACTTCCACGTCATCTCTGCCTGATTCAATCAGAGACCGGAGAACAAGACGGCCAATCCGGCCAAAGCCGTTGATCGCGATACGTATTGCCATGGTGTGTTCACCTCCCGTTTCGGTGGTTAAGCTGATACGTCTTAGGCCAACTGGTCTTGTGCAGCGCGGACAACAGCCTCAGCAGTGATGCCGAAATGCTGATATAAGGCTGGTGCCGGGGCAGACGCCCCAAATCCGGTCATGCCGACAAACGCCCCTTTGCCGCCGGTCAAGGCTGCCCAGCCCATTTCCAGTCCGGCTTCGACAACCACAAGGGCTTGTGATGGCCCCAGCAGCTCTGCTTTATAGGCCTCATCCTGTGCCAGCAGCAGATCCAGACAAGGAACAGACACCAGCCGGGTCGGCAGGCCAGCTGCCTCCAGCATGGTTCTGGCTTCAGCGGCTAGGCTGGCTTCTGAGCCACTGGCAAGCAATGTCACCTGCGGCGCTGCAGAGGCTTCAGCCAAAATATAGCCGCCCCGGGCAGATTTGTTCTCAGCGATATCTTCGCCCAGACGCAATTGTGGCAGGCCCTGGCGGCTGAGCGCAAGAACAGATGGTGTGGCTCTGCTGTCAAGCGCGATCTGCCAGGCTTCAGCTGTTTCAACAATATCAGCCGGGCGGAACACATTCAGATTAGGGATTGCGCGCAAGGCGGCCAGATGTTCAACCGGCTGGTGGGTTGGCCCGTCTTCACCAAGGCCAATACTGTCATGTGTCATCACATAGACAACCCGCTGGCCCATCAGCGCAGACAGGCGGATGGACGGCCGGCAATAATCGGTAAACACCAGAAAGGTGCCGCCAAAGGGGATCAGCCCGCCATGCAGGGCAACACCGTTCATTGCTGCGGCCATGCCATGTTCACGCACACCATAATGCACATAGCTTCCAGCCGGTGTTGCGGCGGCAAAAATGTTATGTCCGCCAACTTTGGTATTGTTTGAGCCAGTCAGATCAGCAGACCCGCCAAATAAAGACGGGACATGATCAAACAAGGCTTCAATCGTTTTCTGGCTGGCAACACGGGTGGCAACCTTCTGCGGTGCCTCACGCAGCTGGTCTTTGAATGCAGCAATCGCCGCCTGGGTTGCGGCCTGCACATCACCGCTTACATCGGCTTCAAACTGGTCTTTTGTTTGTGCGGTGCTAAGACGGGCCTGCCAGTTTGCGTGGACAGCCTGGCCCCTGGTTCCGGCAGCCCGCCAGTCAGCCAGAATCTCATCAGGGATCACAAAGGCAGGGGCATCCCAGCCTAGCCCTTCACGGACTGCGGCGATTTCCTCATCACCCAGCGGTGCACCATGGGCCTTTGCGGTACCGCCAACCTTAGCAGACCCTTTGCCGATGGTGGTTTTACAGCGGATCAAAACCGGTTTGTCTGTAATGGTTTTCGCGGTTGTCAGGGCCGCATCAACAGCCGCCATATCATGCCCGTCACAAGCCAGCACCTGCCATTGGCAGGCTTCAAACCGGCCGGTAATATCATCAGACACGGTGATGTCTGTGCTGCCGTCAATTGAAATGCCGTTATCATCAAACAGAACGATCAGCTTGTTCAGTTTCAGGTGGCCAGCAAGGGAAATCGCCTCATGGCTGATGCCTTCCATCAGACAGCCATCCCCGGCAATCACATAGGTGTGATGGTCAACAAGATCATCCCCATATTTGGCCGCGAGATGACGTTCAGCCATCGCCATGCCCACAGCGTTGGCAATCCCCTGACCAAGCGGGCCGGTTGTGGTTTCAATCCCTGCAGCATGGCCAAATTCGGGGTGACCCGCTGTCGGGCTGCCCAGCTGGCGGAAATTTTTAATCGCGTCAATCGTCATGTCCGGATAGCCGGTCAGATGCAACAGAGCATAAATCAGCATAGAGCCATGTCCGGCAGACAGCACAAATCTGTCCCGGTCAGGCCAGTCCGGCTGAGAAGGGTCAAATTTCAGATGACGTGTGAACAGAACAGTTGCCGCCTCAGCACAGCCCATCGGCATGCCCGGGTGACCTGAATTTGCGGCCTGAACGGCATCCATGGCAAGAACCCGAATTGCGTTTGCCATAGGCTGTGAGGGAAGGGCTGACATATCTGTTTTCCTTGTGCTTGGGGACCGGTCACAGGATGGCGGCGGACAGCAGGGCCGTCATCTTGCGCGCAATGTGCATAAATTCGTCTGATTCGTCAATCTGCAGCGACCATCCGGCATCAGAAATGCCGAAATCAGCCGCCCCTTCATGCGCGGTGTTCAGGCAGCCGGTCACGGGCTAATCATTGGCTGGCAAGGTCCCGCGCGCCGGTGCAGCAAAATCAGGTTTACCTAAACAGCAAGACAGGCGGTCAGACAGGGTTGTCTTTTTTGCAAATTGATTCCAGACTGATTCGCGGTGTTGTACCTTTTCAGAACAGATTTTCGGGCTGCGTTCTGGCCCGATGATTGTCCAGGCGACCCTTCCCGTCTTTTGCGCAGAAAGCATAACGCAGACCATGAGCACATCACGCCTCTCTACCGCGGTTCACGAGCTTGAGCAGGCTTTGGCCGCCCTTGATGAGACCATGCAGGCCGCCGCGCAAAAGCTGCAGGACAGGCAACAGCCACCAACAGAAGCCGTGCCATCGGTCGGCGGTGATTTGGTGCCGGCCAAACAGGTGCGTGAAGAATTGGTTGCTGTTCAGCAGATGGTCAGTTCCGCAGCTGAGCTGATTGCCCTTGCCCGCACAGCTGGCAGCCCGAAGACAGACGGGCCGGCCACTGATGGTCAGGAGATGCACTGATGAGCCAGTCTATTGTTACCATCAGGCTGAATGGCCAGCCTTATCAGATGGGGTGTGATGCCGGACAGGAAGATCATATTGAAACGCTGGGCAGAGAGGTTGACGGCGTGATCAGCCAGCTGACACAGTCTGTTGGCCAGATTGGCGAGGCAAGATTGCTGGCTATGGCAGCGTTGATCATCGCTGACAGGAAGCCTGAGAAGGGCAGTGCTGCCCCGGCCGCTTCACCTGCTGACAGGGCTATGTCCCCGGACCAGCTTGACCAGATTGCCGAACAGCTTGAAGCGATGGCGGGCCGGGTTAATCAGCTCAACACGCAGCTTGCTAAACTGTCTTAAATGCCCTATTTCAAGAGATGTGGCGGCTGGGCTTCGCGCGCGGCATTTCAATCCCTGGGACCATAATCTTCTGTAGGGGACTGCCTCTGGCCCGATCGCGGTCTGGCTATCGTGGTGCCCACCTGTTTTACAGGTCACAGAGGATGAAAAGATCCAACGGTTGTTCCGGCTGTCACCGTCCTTATTTTATTGTGAACAGGCCGCGGTATATGCGCGATTACAGACCCCCATCTGGCTGGAGCCACTGACTATATTATGCCTGCTCGTCCGCCCCTTTCTGATCCTCTGGCTGTTGATGAAGCCAAGGCGTCTTTGCGCAGGCAGGCTGCTGAAACCCGCGCCCGGCTGGCTGAACAGGCTGACAGCGATATCCAGGCCCTTGCCGGTCAGGCTGACAGCTTTATGACCCGCTTTTCGCCGCAGGTTGTGGCGGGTTACTGGCCGGTCCGGTCTGAGTTGAATATATTGCCGTTTCTGGCCGCGCTGCAGGACAGAGGCGCAGATTTATGTCTACCGATAACCGGCCCCGCCGGCACCGCGCTCAGCTTTCATGCCTGGGATTATGGGGCTGAGCTGGATCTCGGCCGCTATAATATTCAGCAGCCCTTTGCCGATGCAGACCAGCTGATACCAGATGTTATCTGTGTGCCGCTTCTGGCGTTTGATGCGGCCTGTCACCGGCTGGGTTATGGCGGCGGTTATTATGACCGGACATTAGCCGCTTTGAAAGAGGGTGGGCACAAGGTTGCCGCGGTGGGTATGGCTTATGCCGGTCAGGAGCTGGACCAGCTTGTCATCGGTCCTTATGATCAGTCCCTTGATGATGTGCTGACGCCGCAAGGCTGGCGACAGGCCCCAGACAACAGATAAACTGAAGTGAGAGTAGCAAAAGACAGATGCGTGTTTTATTTTTAGGGGACATTGTTGGCCGGGCGGCGCGACAGGCGGTGATTGAGCAGATGCCCGGTCTGCGGGGTGAGCTGGGCTGTGATTTCGTGGTTGTGAATTGCGAGAATGCGGCTGGCGGCTTTGGCGTGACCCCGGCGATATGTGATGAGCTGTTTGCCAGCGGCATTGATGTTCTGACCACAGGCAATCATGTGTTTGACAAGGCGGAAATCACGTCTTACATGGCCAGCCAGCCGAAACTGATCCGGCCGATCAATATGGCTGAAGGCCTGCCCGGGCAGGGCCGCACAATTGTGCAGAATGCAGCAGGTCTGCGGCTGGGGGTGGTCAATATTATGGCCAATCTGTTTATGGCTGAAAATGCCAACGCCTTTGCTGCGGCTGATCAGATCAAGGCCAATATGAAATTGGGCCGGGATGTTGACGCGCTGGTTGTGGATTTCCATGGTGAGGCCACATCTGAAAAAATGGCGATGGGGCATTATTTTGATGGTGCGGCGTCACTAGTGGTGGGCACACATACCCATATTCCGACCGCCGATTGCCGCATTTTAAACGGGGGTACAGCCTATCAGACTGATGCCGGTATGTGTGGTGATTATGATTCTGTCATTGGTATGGATAAGGGCGCGGCCACAGGCCGGTTCACAGGTGTGCCAGGCGGGCGGCTGTCTGTTGCCGGTGGTGAGCCGAGCTTATGCGGGCTGATGGTTGATATTGATGCGGCAACCGGGCTGGCCACAAAGGTTGTGCCGTTCAGGCGGGGCGGGGCACTGGAAAACGCGACGTCTGTCTGATATATGAGGAGCGGGCTGAGTTATCAGACGTGAAGACAACCACCGGACAGGAACAGGTATCATGGCGGGACATTCCAAATTTAAGAATATTCAGCATCGCAAGGGCGCTCAGGACAAAAAACGGGCGAAGATCTTCACCCGTCTGATCAAGGAACTGGCGGTTGCGGCCCGTGGCGGCACAGACCCGGCCAGTAACCCGCGCCTGCGCACCGCCCTTGCGGGTTGTCGTGCGGCCAATATGCCAAAAGACAATATTGAACGTGTGCTGAAACGTGCTGAAGGCGGCGAAGGCGAGCAGTATGAGGAAATCCGCTATGAAGGCTATGGGGTCGGCGGTACAGCCTTTATTGTTGAAGCCTTGACAGATAACCGTAACCGGACCGCCTCAGAAGTGCGGGCGGCATTCAGCAAATTCGGCGGCAGTCTGGGGGAAACCGGGTCTGTCAGCTTTATGTTTGATAAGGTCGGTCAGATTATCTACACAGCCGGTGTGACAGATGCGGACAATATGTTTGAAGCCGCGCTGGAGGCGGGGGCACAGGATGTGGAAACAGATGACGATAATCATGTCATCACCACCGCCCCTGAGGATTTCAATGCCGCCAGAGAAGCCTTGGATGAAACTTTTGGCGCACCTGAAGAGGCGCAGCTGACCTGGGTTGCGCAGAACACATTAGATGTAAATGTAGATCAGGCCCGCACCTTGTTGAAATTCATCGATACGCTGGAAGATAATGATGATGTGCAGTCCCTGTCGTTCAATTTTGAGATATCAGATGATGTCATGACAAAGCTGGACGGGTAACGGGCAGTGCGGATCATCGGCATCGATCCGGGACTTCAGGCCACAGGATGGGGTGTGATCGCCTCTTCCGGAACACAGCTGAAGGCGGTTGAGTATGGCATCATCCGCACCACTACCCGCCAGAGCGATGCTGAGCGTCTGCGCCTGATTTTTGAAGGTCTGCAGGCCGCGATTAACGCCCACCATCCGGACAAGGCGGTTATCGAAGAGATTTTCGTCAATGCCAACCCGCGATCAGCCTTGCGCCTGGGCCTGGCCAGAGGCGTGGCTATGCTGGCCTGTGGGCAGGCTGGGCTGGCGTTATCAGAAATTTCACCCCGCAAAGTCAAACAGGCTNTNACCGGTACAGGAACGGCAGATAAAAAACAGATGGCAGCGATGNTCTCCCGTTTGTTGGCGATCCCGGCCCCNCCNTCAGATGCNGCNGATGCGCTGGCNATGGCGNTCGCCTGTTTTCAGGGCGCAGCCACCCCGCCCGGACAAACAGAGGCGATGGCAACGGGCCTGTCCGCAGCNATNGAAGCNGCCTTNANTAAAGATAAGCAGAACACAGATNGATGAGCCGCAATGTGATTGCGCGCCTNTCAGTGACGTGGAATAATCAGGCAAGTTTTGAGAGAAGAGAGTGACATGAAACCTGGCCAGCGTGCCATGCTAACAAGAGGGCAGAGATGATCGCACAGCTTTCAGGCCGTTTGGTGATATGCGATCTGAACCACCTTGTGCTGGATGTGCAAGGGGTTGGCTATCTGGTTCATGCCACCGGCCGCACCTTGGGGCAGGTCGGCCAGGCTGGTGATATGGTGACTTTGCTGACTGAACTTCTGGTCAGGGAAGAGTCCCTGACCTTATATGGGTTCAGTGATGAGGCGGAACGTGCGGCGTTCAAGATGCTGCAGACGGTTCAGGGGGTTGGCGCAAAAGCCGCCCTGTCTATCCTGACCACCTTAACCTCTGATGAGCTGTCAGCTGCGATTATGGCCGGGGATAAGGCGATGGTCAGCCGGGCAGATGGCATTGGCCCGAAGTTGGCCCAGCGTATCGTCAATGAGCTGGCACAGAAGCTGCCTGCATTGATGGCTTCTGGTTTGATGCCGTCTGCCCAGACCGCGCAAGGCACAGTCAAAGACGGCGCGGCGGCACCATCTGATGCCAGCGGCCAGTTGGCCCAGGACGCGCTTTCCGCTCTTGTTAATCTGGGCTACTCTCGCACCGAAGCGTTCGCGGCAATTGGCCGGTCGCTGCAGGAGGGTGAGCCGCAGGATGTCTCTGCGCTGATCGCCTCTGCCCTGAAACAGCTTGGCCAGGGCCGGTGAGATCATGACAGCTGAAGGGCAGGACAAGATGCAGGACGGTGCGGGCCAGGACAGGCTGGTCACAGCTGAGGAAATACAGAGCCCTGATCCGGCCCTGCGCCCCCAGCGTCTGGCCGATTTTGTCGGCCAGGGACAGGGCCGCGCAAACCTGGAAACCTTTATCGGGGCCGCCCGTCTGCGGGAAGGGCCGATGGACCATACGCTTCTGCATGGCCCGCCCGGGCTGGGCAAAACAACCATGGCCCAAATCATCTCATCTGAGCTGGGGGTCGGCTTCAGGGCCACATCCGGACCAGTGATCGCGCGGGCAGGCGATCTGGCGGCGCTGCTGACCAATCTGCAGCCTCGTGATGTGCTGTTTATTGATGAAATTCACCGTCTGAACCCGGCTGTTGAAGAAGTGCTCTATCCGGCGATGGAGGATTTTCAGCTTGATCTGATTATCGGTGAAGGCCCGTCAGCCCGTTCGGTTCGTATTGACCTGCCCCGCTTTACCCTTGTCGGGGCCACCACGCGGGCCGGGCTGTTGACAACCCCGTTGCGTGACCGGTTCGGTATTCAGATGCGGATGCAGTTCTATACGACTGATGAGCTGGTCCAGATTTTGAACCGTCAGGCCGGTAAGCTGGGGCTGAAGCTGGCCAAGGATGGCGCAGAAGAAATTGCCAAACGGTCCCGCGGCACGCCGCGTGTTGCCGGGCGGCTGCTCAGGCGGGTGCGTGATGTTGCGCTGGTTGAAGGGGCAGATGTGGTCAGCGCTGATATCGCTGATCAGGCCTTGAGCCGGCTTGGTGTGGATAAAACCGGTCTTGATGGGATGGACCGGCGCTATTTATCCAGCCTGGCAGAATCTTATGGCGGCGGGCCGGTAGGGGGGGATACGCTGGCCGCGGTTCTGGCTGAGCAACGCGATATGCTGGAAGAGGTGATCGAGCCGTATCTGATGCAGACCGGATTGCTGATCCGCACCCCGCGCGGGCGGTGTTTGTCTTTGTCCGGCTGGGCCTATCTGGGGCTGACTCCGCCTGCACAGGCTGAACGCCAGCTTGATTTGCTGACCCGTGAGCAGGGCGGTGCAGATGATGATTTGTCGTAACAGGTTAATCTGAAGAGGAATTGTGAACACGTGTCTGAACTTACCGATACCTTGTCTGACAATCAGCTGGCTGAACAGGCCGCTCTTGGCCTTGATGGGGTGATAGACAGAACTGACCCCGGCCATATCAAACATCTTTACGGTCTGGTGGTCCAGTATGAGGATATTGACGCAGGCGGCATTGTTTATCACGCCACCTATCTGAATTTTGCCGAACGGGCCCGTTCAGCTTTACTGCGGGCCTCTAGGTTTGATGTGCATTACTGGCTGTCTGAAGAACGCCAGGGGTTTGTAATCTCTCATATTGAGACTGACTATCTCAGCCCGGCGCGGCTGCATAACCGGCTGATTGTTGAGACCAGCTGTCTGCAGCTAGGCGGGGCCTCTGCATTGCTGCAACAAACGGTAATGTCATTTGACAGAGGCCATATTTTCGCCAGAGTTATGGTTAAAGCTGCGTGGGTGGATATTGAATTTGGGCCCCGGAAATTCCCTGAACCTCTGCAAGCGGTTCTGCGGTCTTTCCAGCCATCAAGCTGAACCAAAACCGTGTTGGAAGCGAACAAACGCCAAGTGAGCTGAACAAAAACCAATCATTTAAAGGTCAAGCTGTCCTGCACAGTATGTCAGCTGAACATCTGTGACAGGGCGCGGCTGTAACCCATCTGGAAGTAGTGAAAAGAAAGAAGAAGGAAATGGCAAGCGAACTAAATCTAGCAACCAGCTCTGCTCAGGCTGTTGATATGTCTGTTTTCGGTTTGTTCATGATGGCAGACCCGGTGGTCAAAGCAGTAATGCTGTTGCTGATCGGGGCATCCGTATGGTGCTGGGCAATCATCTTTGACAAGCTGAGCCGCATCCGCCGCCAGCGGCGCGGGGCCGCAGAATTTGACGAGATGTTCTGGTCCGGCGGGTCCCTTGATGATTTATATAACCAATTAGGTGATGAGCCAGACAGCGCGCAGGCCAAGGTATTTGTCTCAGCGATGCGTGAATGGCGGCGGGCAACGGTAAAAGGGCTGACATCTGATCTGAGAGGGGAGCTGAAATCATCTGTGCTGGCCAGGATTGAGCGGAATATGTCGCTGACCATAACACGCGAGATGGACCGGCTGGAAAAAGGGATGAACTTTCTGGCCTCTATCGGATCTGTCTCTCCGTTTGTGGGCCTGTTCGGCACGGTCTGGGGGATTATGAATTCCTTCACCTCTATTGCTGAATCCAAAAACACAAGCCTGGCTGTGGTTGCCCCGGGGATTGCTGAAGCGTTGTTTGCCACCGCGCTCGGGCTGCTGGCGGCGATCCCGGCTGTTGCGGCCTTTAACAAATTTTCAGGTGATCTGGACAAAGTCGGTACAGCTTTGGATGTGTTTGCCCAGGAATTTACCACCCTGCTGGGCCGTCAGCTTGACGAAGGGGGGCAATAAGCATGGGGATGAGCGTCAATTCCAATGGGGGACAGAACGGCGGTTCACGTCGCCGCTCCCGGCACCGGCCGATGGGGGATATCAACGTCACCCCGATGGTCGATGTGATGCTGGTGTTGTTGATCGTCTTTATGGTGACCGCACCGTTGCTGACCGTGGGTGTGCCAGTTGATTTGCCGAAAACACAAGCCGGACAGGTGAATGCTAATCAGACCCCTCTCGTGGTCACGATCCGAGAGGATGGCCGACTGTATCTGCAGGATACAGAAATTGAGTCTGATAAGCTAATTCCCCGGCTGTCTGCTATTGGCGAGGCCAATAAGCAGGTCCGTATCTTCGTGCGAGGGGATAAGGATGTGGCCTATGGTGAGGTTCTGGTGCTGATGGGCCGGATACAGGCCGCTGGTTTTGAACGTGTTGCTCTGGTTGCTGAACTGCCGGAGGGTGAAGGCTGATGCGTTTTGATGCAGGATATCTTACAAAGCCGTTTGCGCTTTCGATCCTGTTTCATCTGCTGGTCGTGGCGGTGACGCTCATTGGCTGGCCGTTTCTGGCCCCGCCGCCGCCAACTGCCCAGCCTCTGGTTATTGTGGATATGGTGAAAACCGTACCGAAAACAAATCTGGCCGCAGAGGAAAGCCAGGCCAAGGCCAGCTCTGAGCCGGAACAAGAAGCCACCAGACGCAAGCCGCCCCCGCCACCACCACCGCCGCCTCCTGCACCGCCGCCGCCCCAACCGCAGCAAGTGGCCAAGGCTGAACCTGCCCCTGCGGCCAAGCCAAAACCTGTTGTGCAGAAAGCAGAAATTCTGCCAGATAAGCCAAAAGCGGTGCCAAAGCCAACACCTAAACCTGTGGCGGCGCCAAAGCCGAAACCAAAGCCAAAGGCTGAGGCCAAGCCGAAAACAGTGAGTATACAAACCCCTGTATCGCGGCCGCAACGACCAAAACAACAGCCGCCGAAACAGGTTGCGCAACCTGTAATACGGCCAAATGATCTGGCCCGTAAAAGCCAGCAAAAACAAAAGGCAGAAGCCTTGAACGGGGTGTTGCAGAATCTTGCTGAAGCCAGCCTGGCCAAGGAAGATAAAAAAACAAAAAAGGCAACAGCGAAACAGGATAAGACCGCCCTGGCACAATCCCTGACAAGTGCGATCGGCAAGGCGGTGAAAGCCCCGCAGACGAAGGCGGTTGCGCCGCTGGGCTTGTCTGAGCTGGACCGGTTGCGCGCGCATATATCAAGCTGTTGGAAACCGCCGATCGGGGCGAAAGGGGCGGACCAGTTAAAGGTGGATATTCAGGTCAAGCTGGAAAAAGACGGGACGGTAAGGCAGGCTGAAATTGCNGATCGGGNCCGCTACAGCTCTGATGTTTTGTATCGTGCAGCAGCAAATGCAGCCCNGCGNGCGGTTCTGGACTGCCAGCCCCTGCCGCTGCCCCCTGAAAAATACCAGCTNTGGAAAGAATTCATCTTTGGTTTTGATCCAAAGTTCATGTGATGATAGCCATAAGAGGCAGATTTAAGANAGCAAACGGGATAAGGCAGACGCGATGTTCACANATCTGAATATGAAAATAGCCTATATATGGAAANTGGTTCTCGTTGCGGTCATGGCCGCAGGAATGGCNGTATCNACCGCNTCTTCTCAGACGTTGCGGCTGGATATCACCGAAGGCCAGATTGCCCCGATTCCGGTTGCGGTTGCTGATTTCACCGGCCTTGACGGGGTGCCGTCTGATGTGGGCCGCCAGATATCCCAGGTGATTTCTGATGATCTGATCAGCTCTGGTTTGTTTACCGCGATTGACAGCGCGGCCTTTATCTCGCCGCCAAGCTCGCCCTCGCTGCGTCCTGACTTTTCCAACTGGACACCGTTAGGGGCCAAAGGGTTGGTGGTGGGATCAGCCTTTATTGACAGTGATGGCCTGCTGCAGGTTGAATTCGCGCTGTGGGATGTGGTCTCTCAGCGCCGGATTACCGAAGGCGGCGGCTCTGCTGATCAGGCCGGCCTCAGGCGCATTGCGCATCAGATTGCCGATTTTGTTTATGAAGAGTTTACCGGCGACAGTGCCTATTTTGATACCCAGATTGTGTATGTGTCTGAAAGCGGGCCTGCCTCGCGCCGGGTCAAGCGTCTGGCGATCATGGATCAGGATGGTCATAATCACCGGTTTCTGACCTCCGGGCTGGATCTGGTGCTGACCCCCCGTTTTTCCCCAACGGCCCATGAAATCGCCTATCTGAATTATTTCAATGATGAGCCAAATGTCTATCTGCTGGATGTGGCGTCTGGCCGGACAGAACGGCTGGGCAGCTTTCCGGGTATGACCTTTGCACCGCGGTTCGGGCCTGATGGCAATAAGCTGATCATGAGCCTGGCTGAAGACGGGCAGACAGATATCTTTGAGATGGATTTGCGCACGCAAGGCATCACCCAGCTGACCCGTTCTGCGTCTATTGATACATCGCCATCCTATTCGCCGGACGGGAAGCGGGTTGTCTTTAATTCTGACCGTGGCGGCACGCAACAGCTTTATATCATGCGCAGTGACGGCACAAAGGTGCAACGGATCAGCTTTGGTGAGGGTAGATATGCCACCCCGGTCTGGTCACCTCGGGGCGATATCATCGCCTTTACCAAGATTTACAGGGGTGAATTTTACATAGGCGTGATGAATGTTGACGGGTCTGGTGAACGCCTTCTGGCGCGCGGGTTTCTGGTGGAAGCCCCGACCTGGGCACCAAATGGCCGTGTGCTGATGTATTTCAAACAGAACCCCACAGCAGAAGATGGATCGGGCGGCGAGACCTATCTGTACCGTGTGGATATCACTGGCTTTAACGAACAACGTGTGGTCACACCCGCCCATGCGAGTGACCCGGCATGGTCGCCATTGTTGCAGTAACCCCAAAGTGAGGGGTTAAATTCAGCCAATGGGCCGTAAGTGTATAGATTTTGGTTGATTTTGACCGCATGATATGGTTTGTGTAATGTCAAGCCAAATTGCTGATAAGGGGCTGGATAGCCGGAAAGGCTGTTCAGGCTGGTATGTGCAGCAGACGCACAGACAAGAGACAAAAACAAAATTTGCCAGCTCAAACGGGTGGGCCGACCAGTTGGAGGTCAAGAACATGATGAAACGTCTATTTACATTGTTAGCTGCTACCGCATTTCTTGCAGCTTGTGAAACAGCTTCTACAACAACTGGGGATGTAACAGGTTCAGCTGAAAGCTCATCCACAACAGCCTCAACAACAAGCACAGCCACCGCAACAACTGCTGAACAGGAACCTGCTGAAGATCCGGCCACACGGCTGAAGAAGGATTTTGCGCAAGTGGGCACAACTGTGCTGTTTGATTTCGATTCGGCACAGCTGTCTGATTATGCACAGCGGGTTCTGGACCGTCAGGCTGCCTTCCTGAAAGCCCGTCCGGAAACACGCGTTATCATCGGCGGTCATGCTGATGAGCGCGGCACACGCGAATACAACCTGGCCTTGGGTGAGCGCCGTGCTTCATCTGCACGTGACTATCTGGTGGCCAAGGGCGTCAACGCGGCCCGTATCCGGATTATCTCATACGGTAAAGAGCGGCCAAAGGCTGTCGGATCAACCGAAGCCGCATGGCGTCAGAACCGTCGTGCGGAAACGGTCCTGAACTAAGAGCGGCCGACCACAAACAAGACGTATATCTATCAGGAGGGCTTTGTTCGGACTGTCAGAACAAAGCCCTTTGCTTTGGGGTGGGCGTGCCTCAATAATGCCATAAAGACGGCATAAAAACAAAACGCACAGCAGGCGTAAAAAGGCGTGAAAAAAAGAGGGTTAACATGAAAAAGCTGTTTATTTCAGGAGCCTGTTTTGGTCTGGCCCTGTCCTTTTTTACAGGGACCGCAGCCTTTTCCCAGTCGGTACAGACCTCACAGTCAGGTTCTGGCGATCTGTCGGCTTTGGTCGCGCGCCAACAGCTGCGCATGGACACTCTTGAAAACGGGCTGAAGGATATCCGCGGAACCATTGAGGTGGAATTACGTGATATCCGCACACAGCTGGAACAGCTGGCCGCAACAGCATTGGCCGGACAGTCTGAGGCATCTGTAGATGTAAAACAGTTTCAGGCTGAGCTGACGCGGCTGAATGATTCCATTGATATCCTTAATCAGCGCATCACCCGTACGTTAGAGCTGACCTCTGATGTGGAATTCCGTGTCTTGCGGCTGGAAAAGCGCATGCAGACCCTGATGTCACTGTCAGGTGACCAGCTGACAGATCAGCTGGCCCAGCAGGATGTGACCGCAGCAGCGACTGCCCCTGCTGTCAGCATCGGCCGCGATAACGCAACCGGTGAGACGGTCTGGACCATCGAGCAGGATCAGCTGGACCAGCATCTGGATGGCGACAATAAAACACAAAGCGCATCAGAGGCGGCCTCTGATGATCAGCAGGTTCAGCCAGAAAATCCGGCTTCAGCCGAACAGCCTGTTTCTGAAGAGGTGCAGGCTGAGCAGTCCGAACAGCCTGAGCTGCCAAAGGCTCCTGAATATCTGCCTGATGCCAGCCCTGAAGAACAATATCGTTTTGCCCTTGCCCGGGCCTTGCAGAATGATCTGGAAACAGCAGAAAATGCGTTCGTTGAATTTGGTGAGCTGCATCCAGAACATGAACGGGCTGTTGACGCCCTGTTCTGGCAGGGCCGGGTACAGTTCATTCAGGGCCAGTTTGAAAAAGCAGCAACGACCTTTTCAAAGTTCAATGCCCTTTATTCAACGGATCCGCGGATATCAGACACCACCTTGTGGATCGCTGAATCTGTCGCAAAATTCGCGAATGCCGAACAGGCCTGTACAATTTATGAAAATCTCGGCCAGTTTCTTGATCAGCCCCCGGAAAGTTTTGTTGCCAGACTAGCGGAATTATCTGCCAGTGCCGGTTGCAGCAGCTAAAGGCGCTCTGTCCTCTCATCTTGACGGCCTGCGGAGAACAGGCCAGTGGCTGGCTGATCAGTCCGGCATTCTGGCCGCGGTTTCTGGCGGGCCGGACAGCCTAGCGCTTGCGCTTGTGGCGGCTGAGGTTTGTGCAGAGGCCTCTGTAAGGTTTGAGGCGGTGGTGGTTGATCACGGGCTGAGGGACAGATCAGCAGCAGAAGCTGATCAGGTGGTCGCGGCCCTTACCGGCAGAGGCATTCCGGCACGCCGCTTTACCGTTTCAGGACCTGCGCCCATGACCGGCAGGCAGGCCTGGGCGCGGGAGAAGCGGCTGCAGATTTTGTGTGATCAGGCGCGACAGACAGGGTCTGCGGTGCTGTTTGGCCATCACCGTGATGATCAGGCAGAAACGGTGATGATGCGGCTGTCCCGCGGGTCTGGTCTTGCCGGCCTGTCAGCGATGGCCCCGTACAGCCTGTATCAGGGAGTGGTGTTTGGCCGTCCGTTTCTGGGGCTCAGCAAGGGGGACCTGATTTCTGTTTGTCAGGCCTACGAGGCTGATTTTGTCACTGATCCGTCAAATGCTGATCCTGTATTTGAGCGTGTCCGCACCCGGCAATGGCTGCAGCATCCCGGCCAGAAGATGGCGCGCCAGCAGATGATGAGGCTGTCGGCTGTCTCTTCTCGTCTGGCGGCCAGAGTGAGAGGTGAATGTGAAAGATGGTGTGCTGCGCATGCTCTTTTTACTTACCGTCTTCGTGCAGAGCTTCAGGCAGATGCCTTTTCACAGCTGCACGATGAGGCCCGCAAACATATTCTGCGTTATTGTCTGGGGGTTGTGGGCGGCCAGCCTTATCCTGTATCTGAGGAGGCGCTTGATAATCTGTTGGACAGGCTGGATACGGGGCAGAAATCAACAACAGGCGGCTGTCTGGTCCAGATGACACAGACCCATTTGCGCCTGATCGCAGAATTTGGCCGCCCGCCTGAACCTGAACTGAAGGCAGAGGCTGGCCGCCTTTATTGTTTTGACAGGCGCTGGCTGGTCTATGCCCCGCAGGGCGGGGTGATCCGCCGGTTAGGTGCACAAGGCTGGACCGCCCTTGACAGAGAGCATCCGGTATATGAGGCGCTAAAAACCTGGCCGGCACGTCTGGGCATGATGCTTCCTTATCTTGATGGCCTTGACGGACAGCACTACCATCCCCATTTTACATCATATCGGCACGTATGTTCAGCGGCTGGGCGCGCCACCGCAGATCAGAAAGGCCTACATGAAACAGAATTTGTTTTATGCAGCCTGCCTGAAGATGGTGCGTTAACGCTGGCAAAAACGGCCACCCATGACAGATAAAGAAGGCGGACGCGCGTGAATAATCTTGGACGTAACATTGCGATATGGCTCATCATCGGGGCAGCATTAATGGCCCTGTTCAACATGTTTCAGACATCTGAGACAACCCAGAGCTCATCCAAAATAGCCTATACTGACTTCATTGCGCAGGCCAAAAGCGGCGGCATTACAGATGTGCTGATTGAAGGCAACAATCTGAAAGGCCGTACACGTGAAAACACCACCGTGACCAGCTACCGGCCGGATGGAGCTGATGTGGTCGCCACGCTGGAAGGTACAGATGTGCGGATTGACGCGCGCCCGGATGAGTCCAACATGCCCGGGTTTTTATCTGTGCTGATTTCCTGGTTCCCGATGTTGTTGTTTATCGGGGTCTGGATTTTCTTTATGCGCCAGATGCAGGGCGGCGGCCGTGGCGGGGCGATGGGCTTTGGCAAGAGCCGGGCCAAGATGCTGACCGAACATCATGGCCGCGTGACCTTTGAAGATGTCGCCGGTATCGATGAAGCCAAAACCGAATTAGAAGAAGTTGTTGAATTTTTGAAAGACCCGGGCAAGTTCCAGCGTCTGGGCGGTAAAATCCCGAAAGGCGTGTTGCTGGTCGGCCCGCCAGGTACAGGTAAAACTTTGCTGGCCAGAGCGATTGCCGGTGAAGCGAATGTGCCGTTTTTTACCATTTCCGGGTCTGATTTTGTGGAAATGTTTGTTGGTGTCGGGGCCAGCCGTGTGCGCGATATGTTCGAGCAAGGCAAGAAAAACGCCCCTTGTATCATCTTCATTGATGAAATTGACGCGGTTGGCCGCCATCGCGGCGCCGGCCTTGGCGGTGGTAATGATGAACGCGAACAGACCTTGAACCAGATGCTGGTCGAAATGGACGGGTTTGAAGCCAATGAAGGGGTTATTCTGATCGCGGCGACCAACCGTCCTGATGTTCTGGACCCGGCCTTGCTGCGCCCTGGCCGGTTTGACCGCCAGGTGGTTGTGCCGAACCCGGATGTGACGGGCCGTGAAAAAATCTTAAAAGTGCATATGCGCAAAACCCCGCTGGCAGGAGATGTGGATGCCCGCATCATTGCCAGAGGCACACCAGGCTTTTCCGGTGCGGATCTGGCGAATCTGGTTAACGAGGCGGCCTTGCTGGCCGCGCGTAAGGGGCGGCGCACCGTGTCTATGGCCGAATTTGAAGAGGCCAAGGATAAGGTGATGATGGGCTCTGAGCGCCGGTCGATGGTGATGACAGATGATGAAAAGCGTCTGACCGCCTATCATGAGGCCGGACATGCTGTTGTCGCGCTGCATTCACCTGCATCTGATCCGATCCATAAAGCCACCATTATTCCGCGGGGACGCGCGCTGGGTATGGTGATGCGCCTGCCCGAAGGGGACCGGATTTCCATGGCTGTGGACAAGCTGCTGGCGGATCTGCGGGTGGCCTGTGGCGGCCGGATTGCTGAAGAGCTGATCTTCGGGCCGGAAAAAGTCACCACCGGGGCGTCATCAGATATCCGTATGGCAACCGATGTGGCCCGCCGGATGGTGACCGAATGGGGCATGTCAGACAAGCTGGGCTTCCTGGCCTATAGCGGGGATGAACAGGAAGTGTTCCTGGGTCGGTCTGTCACGCAACAGAAAAATGTGTCTGAAAAAACAGCTGATGTAATTGATACAGAAGTCCGCCGGATTGTGGATACCGCCTATAGCGATGCGACCAAAATCCTGAAAGACAAGCATGATGAGCTGGAACGCCTGGCCCAAGGCTTGCTGGAATATGAAACGCTGAACGGGGATGAGATTCGGATCATCGTTGAGGGCGGCACACTGTCCAGAAAAGATGAGACAGATGATGACACACCGGCCCCGCGCGCAAAAAAGCCGCGTTCAGGTCTGCCGACAGGGGGCCGGTCACGCACACGGCCTGACCCAGACACACCAGGGTCTGAGCCTGTCTGATCGCTGCCGATGACAGAGATGATGAATAGTGATGAGGCGGGGCTGGTCTATGTCAGCCCCGCTTCTGTTGCGCAAGAATGGACGCCGGATAACCGGTTATGGCTGCGGCCGTTGAGCATTGCGCCGTTATCTGAACTGGCGGCAACTCCTCCAGAATATGAGTATCTGCTTCTGGCCGGCGGGCCTCTGGGCTTCACCCACCTTGATATGGTGACGCGCCGTGATGAAGGGTATATCGCTGCCCGCGTAACGATTGAGGGCGCGCGCCAGATTGCAGGAGAAGCGGCAGAGGCCCAGCTTGAGGCTTTGTCCCGCCCGCGTCCCGCCTTTGCGGGGCTGGAGATGGACCGGCCCCATATTATGGGGATTGTGAATGTCACGCCGGACAGTTTCTCAGACGGCGGCCGGTTCTTGGGCGCTGAGGCCGCAATTGCCCATGGCCGGCAGATGGCAGCAGCAGGCGCAACCATTTTGGATATTGGCGGCGAGTCAACACGGCCCGGGGCTGAACCGGTCACCCGTGAGGAGGAATTGGCCCGCATCACGCCGGTGATATCGGCCCTTTCCGCTGACGGGCATCTGATATCCGCTGATACGCGTCATACGGCGGTGATGGGCCCGGCGATGGGAGCAGGGGCACGTGTGATCAATGATGTGTCCGGTTTTACTGAGGACGGCGCGGCAGAGGTGATGGCAAAGGCCCATGCCGAAACCAGCGATGTGTGTGCCATTGCCATGCATATGCAGGGCACGCCGGCCACGATGCAGGATAACCCGCGCTATGGCTTTGCCCCGGTTGAGGTGTATGAAGTGTTATCCGGCCACATAGACAGGCTGGTGGCGGCGGGGCTGCCGCGCGGGAATATCGCGGTTGACCCGGGCTTTGGGTTCGGCAAAACGCCGGTGCATAATGCAGAGCTGATTAAATGGACAGCATTGTTTCACGGCCTGGGTGTGCCGGTTCTGATCGGTGTGTCGCGCAAATCCTCTATCCCGAAGCTGGCCGCACGGGGTGGCCAGAGGGGCGATTATGGCGGAACGGCGGATGAGAGGTTAGGCGGCAGCCTCGCCCTGACCTTAGACGCCACCGCCCAAGGCGCACAGCTGATCCGCACCCATGACGTGCCAGAGACCGTGCAGGCGGTCGCGGTACAGAGAGGGATAGGGTAGGGGGGAGACTCCCTGTCCCCAATCTGGACAATTTGGGCCGGTCCGGCCTATAGTCAGCGCAAGGCAGACAGACCAGCACAAAGGCAGCGCAAGATGGCAGGGATTTTCGGCACAGACGGGGTGCGGGCACGCATCAATACCGGCCCGATGCGGGCGGAATCCGTGGTCCGGCTGGCGCTGGCCGCGGGGCGCTGGTTTGCTNATAAAACTACTGATGACGGGCGGATGACAAACCCTATGGTGGTGATCGGAAAAGATACCCGCCTGTCGGGATATATGCTGGAATCTGCTCTTGTCGCGGGCTTTACCTCTATCGGCATTAACTGCCGGTTATTGGGGCCGGTGCCGACCGCAGCTGTATCGTACCTGACCCATTCTTTGCGGGCCGATTTCGGGGTGATGATTTCTGCCTCTCACAACCCGCATCATGATAATGGGATTAAGCTGTTCGGGCCGGACGGGCATAAGCTGGATGATGAGATTGAGACAGAAATTTCCAGCCTGATGCAGGGATCAATTGCGCTTGCTGCTGCAGAAGGGTTGGGCCGGGCGCGCCGGATTGTCAATTCCGCGCAGCGTTATATGGAATTTGCCAAAGCCACTTTTGATACCGCCCAGTCTTTGTCTGGTATGCGGATTGTGGTGGATTGCGCACATGGCGCGGCCTACCGTACAGCCCCGGATACGCTGGCCGAATTGGGCGCGGATATTGCACCTCTGGGGGTGGCCCCTGACGGGCTGAACATCAACCTGAATTGCGGGGCAACCGCGCCTGCGGCGATGGCCAAGGCGGTGGCAGAGGCCGGCGCAGATATCGGCATTTGCCTGGACGGGGATGCAGACCGTCTGATCCTGGCTGACGAGGCAGGCAAAATCTGTGACGGGGATCAGATTATCGCCGCGCTGGCTCTGGATGCGGCGGCACAAGGCACATTGACCGGCCCTGTGGTCGGCACGGTGATGAGCAATCTGGGCCTGGAAACCGCATTGGCGGAAAAGGGTATCGGGTTTGAACGCGCGGCGGTCGGAGACCGCTATATTCACGAACGGATGGTCAGGACAAACAGCAATCTGGGTGGTGAGCCATCGGGCCATATTCTGCTGCCTGAGATGACCCGTACCGGAGACGGGCTGATTGCTGCGCTTCAGGTGTTGTCTGTGATGTGCCGGACTGGCAGGACCGCCTCTGAGATTCTGTCCTGTTTCACTCCTGTGCCGCAAAAGCTGGTCAATCTGAGGGATATGGATAAGGCCATATTGGCAGATGAGCGGGTGAAAGCAGAGGTGACCGCCGTGGAAGCTGAGCTGGGTGAGGAGGGCCGTGTGTTGTTGCGCCCGTCTGGGACCGAGCCCTTGATCCGCGTGATGGTTGAGGCGACAGACGAAGCCCGCCTTGACGCCGCCATGGACCGGCTGGTGACCGTGCTGACCGAAACGGCAGGGTAGGCGCGCCTCTCCCCCCAAAAAAATCTCATGTCGCCTTCTTGACATTTTGTGTCGGCTGATTATTGTCTGCGATGGGTCGCTGTCCCCCAACGGACAGTCACATTACTGAAGAGGTTCGCCATGACGCCGAAAAACCGGCCGTTGTCCCCGCATTTTTCATCCGGGCCAACGAAGAAATTTACCGGCTGGACCCCTGCCCATCTCAGCGATGCTGCCCTTGGCCGCTCGCATCGGGCCAAAGACCCCAAAGCCAAAATAACATCTGCAATTGACCGTATGTCTGATCTGCTGGGCCTGCCTGACGATTACCGTCTGGGCATTGTTCCGGCGTCTGATACAGGCGCGGTTGAAATGGCCATGTGGTCTGTGCTGGGCGCACGGGGCACAGATATTCTGGCGTGGGAATCTTTCGGCAAGACATGGGTAGCGGATGCCACCAAACAGCTGAAACTGGATGACTGTCGTATTGTAGAGGTAGACTGGGGCGCGTTGCCTGATCTGGGCACGGTTGATTGTTCGCGGGACGTTCTGTTCACCTTTAACGGGACCACTTCCGGGGTGCGCGTCCCCGACACCAGCTGGATTCCTGATGACAGAGAAGGGCTGACTATTGCTGATGCCACCTCAGCCTGTTTTGCAATGGAAATGGACTGGACCAAGCTGGATATCACCACCTTCAGCTGGCAGAAATCATTGGGCGGGGAAGCCGGGCATGGCGTGATCATCCTGTCGCCCCGTGCGGTAGACCGTCTGGAAAGCTATACCCCGCCCTGGCCAATGCCGAAGATTTTTCAGCTGACCAAAGGCGGTAAGCTGATCGACGGGATTTTCCGCGGTGATACCATCAACACGCCGTCTCTGCTGTGTGTGGAAGATCTGCATGCCGCCCTTGACTGGGCTGAAGCCCAAGGCGGCCTTACTGGCCTGATCAAACGATCTGAAGCCAATCTGAAAGTGGTTCAGGAATTCGTCGCTGCCTCTGACTGGTGCGGGTTTTTATGCCAAGATGAAGCCAATCTGTCCTCAACCTCAATCTGTCTGAAGCTGGTCCACCCAGAAGTGACGGCAATGGATATTGAGGCGCAGGCGGCCCTTGCCAAACAGATGGTCGCGCTGTTGGCAGCAGAGGGAGTGGCGTTTGACACCGGCGCCTACCGCACCGCGCCAGCCGGCTTGCGGCTGTGGGGCGGACCAACAGTTGACGCCGAAGATATGGCCGCGCTGATGCCCTGGCTGGACTGGGCCTTCGAAAACGCGCGCAAAAATTAAAATTCAGTAAAGAAGAGATAAGACAATGACGAAAGTATTGATCAGTGACAAGCTGGCCCCGGCAGCGGCGGATATTTTCCGTGAAGCAGGGATTGAGGTTGATGTAAAGCCGGGTCTGAGCCCTGAAGAGCTGGCCGGAATAATCGGTGAATATGACGGGCTGGCAATCCGCTCAGCGACTAAGGTGACAGCAGATTTGCTGGCCAAAGCGCCGAATCTGAAAGTGGTCGGCCGAGCCGGTATCGGGGTGGATAATGTGGATATTGCGGCTGCCACAGCCTCAGGTGTGGTGGTGATGAACACCCCGTTCGGCAATGCGGTCACCACAGCAGAACACGCGATTTCCATGTTGCTGGCTCTGGCCCGCCAGATTCCGCAGGCACATATCTCAACCACTGCCAGCAAGTGGGAGAAGTCCAAATTCATGGGCGCGGAAATTTCCGGCAAGAAACTGGGCATTATCGGTTGCGGCAATATCGGGGCGATTGTGGCTGACCGGGCCCAGGGTTTGAAGATGAAGGTGATGGGGTATGATCCGTTCTTGACAGATGAGCGGGCAAAAAATCTGGGGATTGAAAAGGTTGAGCTGGATGAGCTTCTGGAAAAGGCTGATTTTATCACCCTGCACACACCCCTGACTGATGCCACCCGCAACATCATTTCAGCAGATGCGCTGAACCGGACCAAGAAAGGTGTGCGGATTGTGAACTGTGCCCGCGGCGGTCTGGTTGATGAAAACGCGCTGCTGGCAGCATTACATTCTGGTCATGTTGCCGGGGCGGCTCTGGATGTGTTTGAAACAGAACCGGCAAAGGATAACCCGCTGTTTGAAGCAGAAAATTTCGTTGCCACACCTCATCTGGGGGCCAGTACAGTTGAGGCGCAGGAGAAAGTCGCCCTGCAGGTGGCCGAACAGATGGCTGATTATCTGAATACAGGGGCTGTGACCAATGCGATTAATATGGCGTCTGTGACGGCTGAAGAAGCCCCGGTGTTAAAACCCTATATGACGTTGGGGGCCCTGCTAGGCCGGTTCCTGGGCCAGTTGGAAACAGAAGGGCTGGCCGCGGTTAAGCTGGAATTTGATGGCAAGGCCGCAGGTCTGAATGTGCAGCCTATTCTGGCCTCTACACTGGCCGGTCTGCTGGGCCCGAAGATGGATTCAGTGAATATGGTGAATGCGGCCGCGATGGCACATGCCAATGAAATTGCGGTCGCCACGGTGCGGCATGACCGGCGCTGTGATTATGAAAGCCTGTTGCGCTTGACCGTCAGCTATAAGGGCGGTGAGCGGACGGTCTGCGGGACGCTTGTTGGCGGAAATATGGCCCGTCTGGTTGAGGTGCAGGGTATTTCGGTTGAATCCGCGTTTCCGGAAAATATGCTTTATCTGCGCAATTATGACAAACCTGGCTTTATTGGCGCTTTGGGCAGCATGATGGGTGAGCTGGGCGTGAATATCGCCACCTTTCATCTGGGGCGCAAACAGGCCGGCGGCGAGGCTGTTGCCCTTGTTGAGATAGATGAGGCGGTTTCAGCAGACACGCTGCAGACCATCAGGAATATGCCACAGGTTGTGCGGGCGGATTATCTGCGGTTTTCCGCCTGACCCGCACCACATCTGCTTGCCCAGACGCGGCAAACAGGCTAGAAGATAGAGGATTTGGGCCGTCGTCCTAAGATGGCGGCACCTTATCTTTGTTTTATTTTGCCGGGCGTTTTAACCATGTCATCTTCTGACAGCTTTGATCCCTCAGTGCCGGACGTGGTTGTGCTGCCGACGGCTGCTGATGCCGCCGGTGAAGCCGCGCAAGGATTGCTGCCATCTGGTTTAAGCGATCTTCTCGCTCCGCAGGCCGAACAGGACGCAAAGGCGGTTGAGACAGTCCTGTCTTGTTTTGCGACCTTTTCCTATCAGCGGATTAAGCCGCCTCTGGTTGAGTTTGAACAGACCCTGATTGCTGAGGGGCCAGGAGCCGCCCTTGCGGATCAGACCTTCCGGCTGCTGGATCCAATCTCGCGCCGGATGATGGCGTTGCGGTCTGATATGACGGCCCAGATTGCGCGGATTTCCGGCACGCGCCTTGCCCGCTACCCGCGGCCGTTGCGCCTGGCTTATGGCGGTGAGGTGATGCGGGTTGTGCCTGATGTGCTGAACCCTGAACGCCAGCTGGTTCAGGCCGGAGCAGAAATTATCGGCCGTGATGACCAGCAGGCAGCCACCGAAATTATCATGCTGGGGGTGCGGGCCCTTGAACAGGCCGGCATTACCGAGCTGACCATTGATTTAGGCCTGCCCAGCCTGGCAGAGGCGATTTTGGGTGATGAGCTGACAGCAATGGATGCGGACATCAAACAACAGATGTTCAGCGCGCTGTCTGACCGTGATATCACCCGGCTGACCCAATTGCCGATTAAAGCAGCTTCATCTCTGGCTGAGGTGATAGATGCGTCCGGTGCAGACAGCCACAAGCTGTCAGCGATTGCCGCCCGTCTGCCAGAACCGGCGGCAGGTCAGCTGGCTGATCTGATCGCCATTGCCACAAGCCTGAACACCATTATCCCGTCTGTGTCGATTACCATTGATCCGCTGGATATGCAGGGCTATGGCTATCACACCTCTGTCAGCTTTTCGATTTTCGGGGCTGGCCTGAAAGGGGCGATTGCCCGGGGCGGGGCCTATGTGACCGGTTATGATGAAAAAGCGATGGGCCTGTCTGTCTATATGGAACGGGTGTTGCGCGCGCTGCCGGCCCCCCAACAAAGTCCGGTGATTTATATTCCGGCAGACATTGGCCTGGCCGCGGGCCTGGCTCTGGTCGAGCGGGGCCGTCATGTGCTGTATGGCACAAATGGCGCTGATGCAGAGGCTGAGGCAAGGGCGCTAGGCTGCAGCTTTATTCTGCGGGATGCGGGCGGCATGCCAGCGCCGATAGATGGCTGATGGTCAAAAAACAAGTTAAGTGAGAAAAAAGACAGGATAGAACAAGCAGATGACGAATGTGGCTGTGATCGGCTCCCAATGGGGTGATGAGGGTAAAGGCAAGATTGTTGACTGGCTGTCTGAACGGGCCGATATGGTGGTCCGGTTTCAGGGCGGGCATAATGCCGGCCATACGCTGGTGATTGACGGGGTTGAATATAAGCTGTCTTTGCTGCCGTCAGGGATTGTGCGGCCCGGCAAGGCGTCTGTGATCGGTAATGGCGTGGTGGTTGACCCGTCCGCGCTGCTGGCGGAGATGAAAACCATCCGTGATCAGGGTGTGGCGGTCAGCCCGGATAATCTGGTGGTGTCTGATGCGGTCTCGCTTATCCTGCCGGTTCATGTGCGTGTTGACCAGGCCCGTGAGGCGGCGGCAAGTGGCAAGACCAAAATCGGCACAACCGGCCGCGGTATCGGCCCGGCCTATGAAGACAAGGTCGCGCGGCGCGGTATCCGCCTGTCTGACCTGCGCGATGAAGGGCATCTGCGCGCCCGTCTGGACCGGCTGGCGGCGCATCATAATGTCTGGCTGGAAGCCGCAAGAGAAGAGCCGGTCTCGGCAGAGCAAATGGCAGAAGACCTGCTGGGTATGGCGGCTGAGCTGTTATCCTATGCCGGGCAGAGCTGGCGCGTACTGGCCGAAGCACAAAGCAATCATAAGCTGGTCCTGTTTGAAGGTGCACAAGGCATTATGCTGGATATTGACCATGGCACTTACCCGTTTGTGACCTCTTCGAACACGGTGGCGGGGCAGGCGGGCACCGGGTCTGGTACAGGCCCGGGCGCGGTCGGTTTTGTTCTGGGCATCACCAAGGCCTATACCACGCGGGTGGGCGCAGGCCCGTTCCCGACTGAGGATTTCGGCGCAGATGGTGAACGCATGGGTGAGCGCGGCCGCGAGTTCGGCACCGTCACAGGGCGCAAACGTCGGTGCGGCTGGTTTGATGCGGTGATGGTCAGGCAAGCCGGGCTGACCGCCGGGATTACCGGCATGGCCCTGACCAAGCTGGACGTTCTGGACGGGTTTGACACGCTGAAGATTTGTACCGGCTATGACTGCGATGGACAGGTTCTGGACTACTTCCCGTCAAATGCGGCAGAGCAGGCCGCCTGTACGCCGATTTATGAAGAGATGCCCGGCTGGGCCGAGAGCACTTATGGTGCGCGCACATGGGCAGATTTGCCTGCCAATGCGGTGAAATATATCCGCCGTGTGGAAGAGCTGACCGGTATTCCAGTCGCGCTGCTGTCCACCAGCCCGGAACGTGATGACACGATTTTGGTGAAAGACCCGTTCAGCGGGTGAGGGGTTCAGGCAGAGTGACTGCCAGAGGTGATTTCAGCAGCAGGCAGTAATTTCATCTCATCCGCGCGGGCTAGAACAGCCGCCGAGAGTTTTTCAAACGCGCGGACCTCAATCTGGCGGATACGCTCGCGGCTGACGCCGAATTCTGTGGCCAGTTCCTCCAGGGTCAGCGGCGGTTCGGCCAGTCGCCTAGCCTCAATAATCCGCACTTCCCGCTCATTCAGCCCCTGCATCGCCTCTGCCATCAGGGCCTGGCGCTTATCCAGCTCTTCAGACTCCGCAAACAGGACTTCCTGATTCGGCCGGTCATCTTCCAGCCAGTCCTGCCACTCGCCGCCATCTTCGCCCGGGGCGGTGGCCAGAGGCGCATTCAGCGACTGATCGCCGCCGGACATGCGCTGGTTCATGGAAATCACATCTTTTTCAGAGACGTTCAGTTCATCCGCGATATGGGTCACATCTCCCGGCTTCAGATCGCCGCGGTCAATCGCGCCAATCTGGCCTTTGATGCGGCGTAGATTAAAAAACAGTTTCTTTTGCGAGGCGGTGGTGCCGATTTTCACCAGAGACCAGGAGCGCAGCACATATTCCTGAATAGACGCCTTAATCCACCACATCGCATAGGTGGCCAGGCGGAAGCCTTTATCCGGGTCAAATTTCTTGACCGCATGCATCATACCCAGATTGCCTTCGGAAATCAGATCTGCCACAGGCAGGCCATAGCCGCGGTATCCCATCGCAATTTTGGCCACCAAGCGCAGATGGCTGGTCACCAGCTTATGCGCCGCGTCCACATCACCGCGTTCAGCAAAGGACCGGGCCAGCATATATTCCTCATCCGCTTCCAGCATCGGAAACTGGCGGATCTGCTCCATATAGCGGGACAGGCTGCCCTCAGGGGTCAGGGCGGGAATAAGGGCGTTTCGGCTCATTTATGTCTCTTTTTGCTGTTTCGCGTTGGGTCTTATATGGGAGTGTTGTCTGTATCTGTAAAGAGGGGCAGAATTAAGGCAAAGGAGGGAGAAAACAGCACAGGCGATGGGATCAGGCCCGGCCGCGGGCAACAATCGCCTCATCTATCGTTGCCAGCAGGCCGGCCATATCCGCTGGCAGGGGGCTGTCAAAGTCAAGGGCTGCGCCGGTTATGGGGTGCGCAAAAGACAGGTGGGCCGCATGCAGGGCCTGGCGCGGAAAAGCGCGCAAGATGGCCAGAGCGTCCCGGCTGATGGTGTCCGGCATCTGGCCTGCCCGCTTGGGCCGGCCATATACAGGATCGCCGATAACGCCATGCCCGATATGGGCCATATGCACACGGATCTGGTGTGTGCGGCCGGTCTCCAGCCGGCATTCCACAAGGCAACCAAAAGGCGGCAAGTCCCGCAAAGTTGTGTAATGGGTGACAGCCGCACGGCCCCGAGTCTGGACCGCCTGGCGCTTCCGGTCTGTGGGGTGGCGGGCAAGGGCAGCGTCTATTGTATCGGACCGGTTTGCCGGCAGGCCCCAGATCAAGGCCTGATACCGCCTGTCCAGATCATGGGCCGCGAACATATCGGTCAGCTTTGCATGCGCGGCGGCTGTTTTGGCGGCCACCATCACGCCGGATGTGTCTTTGTCCAGCCGGTGCACAATGCCGGGCCTGGCCACCCCGCCAATGCCGGTCAAACTGTCGCCGCAATGCGCCAGAAGCGCGTTCACCAATGTGCCGGACAGCGCGCCCGGGGCCGGATGCACCACCATGCCCGCGGCCTTGTTGATACAGATCAGATGTTCATCCTCAAACAAGATGTCCAGGGGCAGGGGTTCGGCCTGCGGTATGGCCGGGACGGCATCTGGCAGGGTGAGGCTGTAGGCGGTATCTGCGCTGACTTTTGCAGATGGATCTGTGATTACCAGCCCGTCTCGGCAGAGCGCACCGCCCTGTATAAGGGCTTTGAGGCGTGATCTGGACAGATCATCACGCCCCAGTGTGTCTGCCAGCCATCTGTCCAGCCTCTGGCCTGCCTGTTCAGCCACTGCGGTAAGGGTAACGCACTCGCTCATCTGTTTGTTTTGTCCTGCTGTGGTGTTGACTTGCGGCTTGGCTTGTCGTGCGAGACAGTCTAAAACGTCAAGCAGCTGTGCGCAAACCCGTCAGGGAGGTTTTTTGTCGATGAATTCATCTGAGGCGTCATCCCGCTCAACTGATGGCCAGCCAGGCGCGTTGATGTCATCGCGTACCATCCGGCTGTTGAAGCTGTCTATTGTGGTGATGACCGTTCTGATCGCCGCCGGCCTGGTCGCTCTGGTATTTGGTATGAAACGCCAGATGAACAAGCTGGCTGACAAGCCGCCTGTGGCCGAAACCGTCTCTGTCACCCTGCCAGCAGGAACAATCCTGCACACAATAGAGGCAGCAGATGAAGCAGGCAGTCTTTGGCTTCATGTGGAGGTTGCCGGGGGCAGACAAGAGCTGTTATTGCTGAATCCTAAGGGCCAGCTGGTCAGGACCGTTCGTTTAGAACAGACGCAATAAAATACTTACTGCTTCTGCTAACTTGGCTTCAGCAGGCAGGCTGGCCAGGCCGCTGACCTTATAGTCAAGGATGGCCGGCAGCCCGTAATAACGCAGCAGAAACACAAAAAACGCCGCGTAGAGGCCGTGTGCGGCCGGGGCCAGTGCGCGCGGGGTCACATACCGGAACGCCCGCATCAGCCGGTCTGTCAGGCGCAAAGCCGAGCGCAGCAGCGCAACAGGCGGCGTATCATCAAACAAAACCACCACCGCAAACCGCACCAGCAACGCCCACATTATCAGGGCAAAACCGGCATCAAGCAGAAGTTTCCATAACGGCAGGGGGAAAAAGCCGGAGAAATCGAAAAAAGACATATGCTGCTGCCTGCCGGTGTTCTGTGAAAATTCCAAGATGATCATAGCAAAGCACGGATGAATAGGCTATGTAAGGGAACACAAATTTCAGCACGTCAGAGGGCCAAAAAAGGAAACGTCAGACCATGGCAAGCACACAATATGTCTATACGATGCAACGGCTGGGCAAAGCCTATCCAGGTGGCAAAGAAGTTTTGAAAGATATCAGCCTGTCATTCCTGCCCGGGGCGAAAATTGGCGTGCTGGGTCTGAACGGGGCCGGTAAGTCGACCTTGTTGAAAATTATGGCTGGTGTGGAAACGGAATTCAGCGGTGAAGCCTGGCCAGCAGAGGGGATCAATATCGGGTATCTGGCACAGGAACCTGATCTGGACCCTTCAATGGATGTTGCCGGAAATGTGCTGTCTGGCATGGGTGAAGCAAAACAGCTGGTCGACAGGTTTAATGAGGTCAGCGCACGTTTTGCTGAAGAGATGAGCGATGATGAGATGAATGACTTCATCGCTGAGCAGGCCGAGCTGCAGGAAAAAATTGATGCGATCGATGGCTGGGACTTAGAACGCAAAGCAGAGATTGCCATGGATGCGTTGCGCGTGCCTGATGGCGGGGCAGATGTGACCAAACTGTCTGGTGGAGAGCGCCGCCGTGTGGCTTTATGCCGGTTGTTGCTGAGCGCGCCGGATATGCTGCTTCTTGATGAGCCAACCAACCATCTGGATGCGGAATCCGTCGCCTGGCTGCAACGGTTTTTACATGATTTTCCGGGTACCGTGGTGACCATCACGCATGATCGGTATTTCCTGGATGAGGTCGCAGGCTGGATTCTGGAGCTCGACAGAGGGCAGGGGATTCCCTATCAGGGCAATTATTCAGGCTGGCTGGAGCAGAAACAAAAGCGGCTGGAGCAGGAAGGCCGGAGCGAAGATGCACGGGTGAAGTCATTGTCGCGTGAGCTGGAATGGGTGCGCTCTGCACCAAAGGCACGGCAGTCAAAATCCAAGGCCAGACTGAATGCCTATGAAAAGTTGTTGGAGCAGGATCGCGAACAGCGCAATGAAACCACCAAGATTTCTATTCCGGCTGGTCCGCGTCTGGGGGATGTTGTGATTGAGGCAGACGGCCTTGAAAAAGGGTTTGGCGAAAAGCTGTTGTTTGAAGGGCTGGATTTCCGGTTGCCGCCCGGCGGTATTGTCGGTGTGATCGGGCCAAACGGGGCCGGTAAATCAACCTTGTTCAAATTGCTGACTGGCCAGGAACAGGCTGATAACGGAGCCTTAAAGCTGGGGGAGACCGTCAAGCTGGGGTATGTGGATCAGTCACGTGATGCGCTGGATGACAGCAAAACCGTCTGGGAAGTGGTGTCTGACGGGCTGGATGAGCTGGAGCTGGGTAAGCGGACCATGCCGTCACGGGCCTATGTCAGCCTGTTCAATTTCAAAGGCAGTGATCAGCAGAAACGAGTTGGTCAGCTGTCCGGGGGTGAGCGTAACCGAGTGCATCTGGCCAGAATGCTGAAGAGCGGGGCGAATGTGCTGCTGCTTGACGAGCCAACCAATGATCTGGATGTGGATACCTTGCGGGCCTTAGAAGAAGCCTTGCTTGATTTTGCCGGTTGTGCGGTTGTGGTCAGCCACGACAGATGGTTCCTTGATCGGATCGCCACCCATATTCTGGCCTTTGAAGGCGACAGCCATGTGGAATGGTTTGAAGGCAATTATCAGGCTTATGAAGAAGATAAAAAACGCCGCCTGGGTGCAGATGCTGCTCAGCCGAAGCGGATCAAATATAAGCCGATATCCCGCTAGTCAGACGATCTTGTCAGAGACGGTCAGTTTACCTGCTGGTTTGCCAGCTGTTCCTGTAACGCTTCATTCAAGGCGGCAAAGCGGCCGCCACTGCGGCGGATGAGCGTGGTGTTCTCGTCCTGCTGGGTTTTCAGCATAGAGATGTTTTCAACCTCAACATCGAAGATTTTTGCCGGTTTTTCAGGCAGGGTGACGACACGCCAGAAAATCTCCACATCAGGGAATTCGCCTGATTTATCATGAATGATGCCCCCAACCAGAACCAGCTTTTCGCCTCTGGCTTTGGTGCTGGTTGGCCTGAATTCCAGATTCTTCAGCTGATGAAACTGGGCGTTTGCCTGATTCAACAGAACGGACCGGAACAGGCGGGCATAATCTTCACGTTCATCTTTTGTCGCGACACGCCAGTATCGGCCAACTGAAAACCGTGTAATCCCGTCCACATCAAAATAGGTGTCAACAAGCCGGTTCAGAAACTGTTTGTTCTGCTCTTCGGTTGCGGTGTTATCAGCAGCGTTGGCCTCCAGCTCAGTGATCAGAGACGAGACAAGCTGTTCAGCCTCAGCGACCCGGTCATTTGCCTGTACAGGCAGCACCGTCATCAGGGCAAAAAACACCCCTAACAAACCTGCCCGCAACATCTGAACCCCTGTGCCTGTCATGATATTTGTCCTCACTGTCTGCGTGTCTTTACTCAGAGAAGAAATCTTCAAATTCATCCAGCCCGTCATCCTGTTCCGGCAGGTTATCCCGCAACAGTCTGGCGCGTTGCTGATAATAGGCAGACCGTGTCCGGGCATAAGGGTCAAGGCTGTTATATTTCACATCCTTGATGGTCTCAAAATAGGCGGCCCGGAAAGAGACCGCAGAGACAACCGGTGTTGCGGTTTGTGCGGTTTCAACAGCTTCAGCATCAAATGCGCCAAGCGGGTTCAGTACCATATCCACAGCCCGTCCGCTTAACGAGCGTGCTGTATGGCTGCCCAGGAACGGCACCATCAGATAGGGCCCCTCGCTTACACCAGTAGACGCCAGAGTCTGGCCGAAATCTTCTTGTTCTGGTCTGTCTTCACCTTCCATCAGATCAGCAAAACCAAAGGTCAGCCCGTTCACAAAAAATGTCAGACTGGCCAGCGCCGCATTTTCAAATTTGCCCTGCAGTCCTGAATTCACGGCTGTTGCCGGCAGGCCGGTCCAGGAGACATAATTCCGCACACCTTTCTGGACTCTTTCAGGCGCGGTCTGTCTGTAAGCATCTGACACCGGCTCCAGCACATAATCATCAACCGCCATATTGAACGCAAACACAGTTCTGTTGGCGTTTTCATAAGGGTCATTCTCAGCTGTTTTCTGATCCTCAGGCAAGGCGGTGCAGGCCGACAGCAAAGCAACGGCGCAGACCAGAACGGACAGTCTGGCAAGAGGCGCCTGTCTGGTTGAAGAGCTGAGTATACGGGCTGTCATAACGCTGGTCGGTGGCCTTGCTTTTTTTCTCTGATTCGGCTTCAGAGCATACGCGCTGAGAGCCAGTTTCGCAATCCTGCAAAACAAGAGGGCAGAATTTTTGCGGCTGTACCATGACAGTCCTTGTGATTAAACTAGTTTATCAGTACATCGGAAGCATTCAGCCCTCTTGCATCAGCAACAGGGACAAGCTGGTTTAAGATAATTTGCGGTGAGTAAGAAAACGTGACGACATCTGGTGATATACCGGCCTCATCTGAGGGATTTGTGCCTTCTGTTCTGACTGGCCCGTGGCTGGAGGGGCTGAATGAGGCACAAACAGATGCGGTGACCAGCCTGAATGGCCCGCTGTTGGTGCTGTCCGGGGCAGGGACAGGCAAGACGCGTGTGCTGACCTCTCGTCTGGCCCAGTTGGTGGCCAGCCGCGCCGCCGCGCCCTGGAATATTCTGGCGGTTACCTTTACCAACAAAGCCGCGCGCGAGATGAAAGAGCGGGTGTTCCAGCTTGTCGGTCCAATGGCCGAACAGGTGATGTTGGGCACCTTTCACGCGCTGGCCGCCCGGATGTTACGGCGGCATGCAGAGCTTGTCGGCCTGAAGTCAGATTTCACCATTTTGGATACAGATGATCAGAACAGGTTGTTAAAACAACTGATGGAAGCTGAGCAGATTGACCTGAAACGCTGGCCGCCCCGGGTTCTGGCGGCGCAGATTAGTTCCTGGAAAGATCGGGGGCTGCGCCCGGAAAAGCTGTCTGTTGCGGATGCGGGGGATATCTGTAACGGCCACGGGCTAGAGCTGTACAGCCAGTATCAGGCGCGCCTTGTCAGGCTGAATGCGGTTGACTTCGGGGATCTGCTGTTGCATATGCTGTATATTTTTCAGACCCATCCCGATGTTCTGACCAGCTATCAGTC
>PBLR01000008.1 GCA_002722385.1 SAR116 cluster bacterium
GTCATCAGAAAATGATCAGGTTCAGCCGGATCAAGAGAGGATAAGCGCAGACGCGGCAATTCAGGCACAGCGTCCAGAATGGCCAGAACCAGCTGGCCAAGGCGCGGCCGGCCAGGCAGATCAGCGCCCCAGCTGGTGATATCCACACCAGACAGGACGATTTCACAAGTCCCGCCAGAAACCATTTTCCGGACAGCGGCGATCACATCTTCAGATGGCACAGACCGCGAATTGCCCCGCCCATAAGGAATAATGCAAAAAGTGCAGCGATGATCACAGCCCTGCTGAACCTGCAGAAAACCACGGGTGTGATCATCGAACCCATCCAGCAAATGGCTGGCGACTTCCTCTGCTTCCATAATTGAGCTGACCTGATGCGGGGCCAGGCGGTCAGCAGCAAGTGAAGACCATGTGTCTGACAGCATCTTGTCCTGATTGCCCAGAACGCCGTCCACCTCAGGCAGGCTGGCCCAATTGTCGGGATCTATCTGGACCGCACAGCCAGTGGCGATAATCCGCGCATCAGGGCGTTCACGCTTTATCTTTCGGATTTCCTGACGGGCCTGTTTTTCTGCCTCAGCAGTGACCGCACAGGTGTTTACCACCACCACATCATTCAGGCCGGCGGCTTCGGCATGCCTGCGCATCACTTCTGATTCCCAGATATTAATCCGGCAGCCAAAGGTGCGGATATCGGGTCTGTTCTGACGGCTCACCTTATTACGCTCCGGGTTTTGCTGAGGAAGTGTTGAGCAGAGCAGCCGGCACCACCCCCTGGGCCACATAGCTGGCCGGGCCCGTCATCACCACATGGCCATCACCATCCCGCCGCCAGCAAATCTGCAGCGCCCCGCCGTCAAGATGGATGGTCACCTCATCTTCTGTCAGCCCGCGCCGTGCCGCGGCAACTGCGGCCGCACAGGCCCCGGACCCGCAGGCCATGGTCACCCCCGCGCCGCGTTCCCACACCCGCATGCGGATGGTCCGGCGATCCAGAATCTGGATAAATTCAATATTTGCGCGATCAGCAAAAAGATCATGATGTTCAGCCAGAGGACCCCATTTCAAAAGGTCAACCGCGTCTGCTTCATCAACAAAAAACACCGCATGCGGATTGCCGACAGACACTAATGTCGCCGGCCCAAATTCAGCCAGCCCCAGATCAACAGACAGCGTGTCCACTGGCTTTATGGTGGGAATATCTGTCCAGTCAGTGAACACCGGGCCCATATCCGCGCTGATAATCTCACTGGCCTTGTCAGCCCGCCAGCCGGTCAGATGACCGGCGATGGTCTCAATCCCTATCTTGTCCGCCCCGTCCTGATCCATCACCAGCCTGGCAACACAGCGCGTGCCATTGCCGCACGCCCCGGCCGGGCTGCCATCTGCATTAAACATATCAAGCCGGATTGTCTGCGGGGTGTCAGAGCTGCGAATCACCATGATCTGATCACACCCCAGCCCCAGACGTCGGTCCGCGAGCAGGCGCATCTGATCAGCATCTGGCATCAGCTGGCCCTCCCGGCTGTCCAGCACAATGAAATCATTGCCCAGCCCGTGCATTTTATAAAACGGCAGATCAGTTCTTATGGTCATGGTCATATTATGTTCTGGCAAAACGTTGCGCACAGCTTAGCAGAAAGTCATAAAAATAGCGATATCAGAGCGAGAGGGTCGCGGTAACCGGCACATGATCTGACGGTTTGTCAGCCCCGCGGGCAGGCCGGTCTATCGCCACAGCTTGAACAGCCTGCTTTATATCGGTACTGACCCAGATATGGTCAAGCCGGCGGCCCCGGTCAGACGCCGCCCAGTCCCGGGCCCGGTAAGACCACCAGCTATATAACACCTCATCCGAGCCGAAATGGGCCCGCACCGCATCTGACCAGCCGCCTTTATCGATCAGGGCCAGCAGGGCGTTGCGTTCAATATCGGTATGAGAGACCACATTTTTGAGCTGGCGCGTTGACCAGACATCTTCGGCCAGAGGCGCAATGTTCAGATCGCCCACCAGAACGGATTTCTGCGGTTGGTTGGCGGCGAAATGATCTGTCATCTCAGCCAGAAAATCGAGCTTATGGCCGAATTTCGGGTTTTTATCCCGGTCTGGTTCATCCCCGCCGGCCGGAATGTAAAAATTATGGATGGTCAGCCCGCCGACAGACGCGCTGATATGACGGCAATCGGTCCGGCCGGTCCAGTCCATATGGCTGATGTCACTCAGCGGCAGCCGAGAGAGGATCGCCACTCCATTATAGGATTTCTCTCCGCGCATAGCGATATGCGGCCACCCTGCCTCAGCGATTGCCGCATGCGGGAAATGTTCATCCTGTGTTTTGGTTTCCTGCAGGCACAAAACATCTGGTTGATGCTCCTTCAGCCAGTCTGTAACCAACTGAATTCGCAATCTAACTGAGTTAATATTCCAAGTTGCGATTTTCATGTCCAGATAAGTTCCCACAAAGTTCACACTGATGCAATAAGGACAATAAAGTCTTTAACAGAGTTTAAACTCGCCGCTTAGTTTTGGCAGCGAAAGTTGACAGAATAAAAAGGGTCATCGTATTCTTTTTGACTGGTAAGGGAGGCAATTTTTGAAAAAAATAAAGATTACCTTATTCTCTACGATTTTACTTTTCATCTATAATCAGAGCTTTGCAGCAGAATGGTGTTATGAGAGAGACCTCAATTATCCTCCTGGGATGTTTGGTCAATTTAATGATAAACTGAAAACTTCCTCAAACCAGATAAATAAATATTTTAAGTTCGGAAAAGAACTTCTCTCTGAGAAGCCTGAGAGGATGCTCTTCGGGTTAGCCTACCTTGAAGTACTGATGAACGAGTTGTGTTTTGATAGACACAGTGTCGCTGCTCAGCAGTCTAGAGAAAAAATAGAAGACATCATTTTGGGGCTTCGAGATTCATTAGGAATGCCAAAATCATTTAGCAGACAGAAAGCTATAAATATTTATTGGAGCACAGGACAGTTATTGAAACTTGCCCAGGTGGAAAAATTAGAAATAGATGACGAAAGAGAGAAAAATATAGATTTAATCCGTCTTACAAAAGCTTCTTTAAGGTCAGCTCTGAGAAAGGCCCAAAAAGATGAAAATTAGATCGGTTTTTTTGAGCTTGACCATCGGCATCATACTATCTGTGCCGTTGAGCGCTAACGAATTGAATTTATCAGAATTTGAAAAAAACTTAGAAAACGCCAACAAAATCGACAATATAAAGGTTGGCTCTCCAGAAGGTATTTTGCTTGAGAGTTTGAATGAAATTGCTGAAACAATTCGAGACAAACAATTGAGCATAAAAGAATTAGAGGCTACTTTGACACTGCTTGATTCGACTGATTTGATCGAAGAATCGCTACCGAAAGCGTCAATAATCAGTTTTCCAGATGATTTTCTGGCAGGCTCTAATCTAACCCTTAGTGATATGACCAATGCTTCATATTTTCTCAATTCTCTAAATAAAAAGAAACTGGAAAACTTGAAGAATATCGAAAGTTTGTCTTCGGATGTTGTGAGCAGATTCGCCTCAACCCAATCTAACCTATTGGAACTTAGTCAAAGCAATGTTTCAGAAATTATTAGCCAATTGGAAGCAACACCCTCCATAGATTTAGTTCAATTGTCGTCAGCAGTAGTAGGGGCCACAGAAAATATAAACGATACTCTTTCGAAAACCGAGAACTCTGTTGGCATGGCTGTTAGCAATGCTTCTGAAGATATATCTAAAGCAGCACAACAAATAAATAGTGCAACAGCCTCAATAAACTCTGCCACTCAAACATTGTCATTTGCCGCTGGAGCGGCGATGGCTTCCGCGGCATATAGCCTCGAACAAGCAGCTAATGCCATAGCAAATACGATTGCAGCGGGTGTTGCGGTGGATCTAGATGCTGCATCTCAAGGCTTAGGTTATGATGATTTTGCATCCGCTGTTGAGGCTTATAATCAGCAACATGGAACTAACTACACAGTAGAAACGGCAAAAGAAGCTCTTGGACAGTAAAATATCCTTCAGGAAGAAGTGAGCGCCTGTCTGTCACTATCCTAAAGAGGAGATGGTCATCGGCAGTGAATTCGAGAAAGCGGTGGCGCAGTATCAGTCGAGTCGAATTAAAGAGGCTTATCAGTCTGTCCGCAAACTTCTTAAAAGCCACCCCCGGCATTTAGACAGCTTAAATCTGGCTAGTTTGTGCTCTATCCAACTCGGAAGGTTTTCAGATGCTCTAGGTTTTTCAACAAAAATGTTGTCTTTACAGCCCGGTAATGTCTTTGCCCATTATCAAAGAGGAGTGGCCCTCTATAACTTGATGCGACTTGAACAGGCCTATCAGGATTTTAAACAAGCAACAGATATCCAGCCTGATTTTGCTGATGCGTTTATCTATCTTGGCCTGATTTCAAAGGATTTACAGAAATTAGATGAAGCGGTTGCTTATTTATCCAAAGCAGTTGAGCTTAAGCCAAATGACAGTTCAGCTGTGAATAACAGAGCCCTTGTTTTCAGAACATTAGGGCGGCTGGATGAGGCGCTTCAGGATTTATCACAAGCAATCAGAATTGATCCCCAGAACGTTTCAAGCCTTAACAATCGCGGTGCAGTTTGGGCAGAATGTGGTGAATTTAGCAAAGCCTTGGCTGATTATGATGAAGCCTTGAAGTTGGATCCAAATTACGCTGAGGCTATTTTTAATCGAGGATATGCTCAAAGGAAGCTGGGTCGATTTGAAGAAGCAGCGGCGGATTTTTACAAGCATCTGTCTTTAGTCCCAGATAATCCAGAATCACAAAATGAGTTGGGGCTGACTCTAGTTGACTTAAAGCGGCATAAAGAAGCGCTGAAATTGTTTGATAAGATGATCTCCCTTCATCCAAACAAAGCAGATGTGTTTAACAATAGGGGCCTGGTGAATGCCGAATTGGGTTTGTTTGACGCTGCATTGAGCGATTATAATATGGCGTTATCGCTTCAACCTGATTTCACAGCAGCATTATCAAACAGAGGCACTTTAAAGACAGAACTTCATCAATTTGATGCAGCTCTCTCTGATTTCGAAAAAGCTCTCTCAATCTTTCCAGATTTTGCTGAGGCGAAGTGGAACAAAGCGCTCCATTTTTTGCGTTTTGAGGATTTTAATCAGGGGTGGCCTCTATATGAGGCACGGTGGCAGAGAGACAGGATCAAGCCGACCGCCCGTAAATTCAAAAAACCCCTTTGGTTGGGCGAGGAAGATTTAAGTGGAAGGTCAATCCTTTTGCATGCCGAGCAAGGTCTGGGGGATACAATACAGTTTTGCAGGTTCGCAAAGGAGGTTGCAGATTTGGGAGCAAGCGTCATTTTGGACGTTCAGCCTCCTTTACGCGAACTGCTTTCACAATTAGAAAACGTCGAATTAGCTAAAATAAACTCTGAAGAATACGATGATTTTGATTACCATTGCCCGCTCATGAGTCTACCATTCGCGCTGAACATAAAACCAGACAACATACCGTTTCGAGACAGCTATCTGCTCTGCAACTCAGATGATTTAAAATACTGGTCTACTCGCTTGTCTGACATAAGGACACCAAAAATTGGTATCGCCTGGAGAGGAAATCCAAACAATGAAAATGATAGTTCTCGGAGCATAAATCTACAGACATTTGTTGACGGTATGCCTGAGGGTTGTGCGCTTTTCAGCCTGCAAAAAGATATACCTGAAGAAGACAGAGATTTATTTGAGCAAACGTCACACCTGTAGCATTTCGGTGTTGACCTGAAACAGACCGCTGCTCTATGTGCTGCGATGGATGTAATTGTTTCCGTAGATACCAGCATTGCCCATCTGGCCGGCGCCCTTGGGCAAAAAACGTGCCTTCTCCTGGCTCACACTCCAGACTTTCGTTGGGGTATGAACCGAGAAGATAGCCTTTGGTATTCCTCAATTCGCGTTTACCGGCAAAAAAACGATAAATGTTGGAGTTCTGTTTTTTCGGAAGTCCGAGCAGACATTCAAGACAAATTCTAAAATTGGAGAGATATTATGAAACTTAACCTTGGCTGTGGGTCAAAGCTTCTGGAAGGATATGTCAATGTAGATAAATTCAACATTTATGACGTTGATATCGTCCATGATTTAGAAGTTTTTCCTTATCCGTTTGATGATAATGTCGCTAGCTTTGTGCTTATGTCTCACGTTCTTGAGCATATAGGCCAGAACCCCGATGTATTTCAAAACATTATTAAAGAGCTTTATCGGATCTGCGCGGCCGAAGCGATTATTGATATTAGGGTCCCACATCCAAGACATGATGATTTTCTTGCAGACCCCACGCATGTCCGCCCAATTACACCTTTCGGACTGTCATTATACAACAAAAAGCTCAATAAACAGTGGGAGAAAGATGGAAACGCAGCAACACCCCTTGGCCTTATACATGATGTTGACTTTGAGATAATTGATGCACAATACATGCTTGAACCGCATTACATGGAAATGATGCAGAAAGGGCAGCTCAAAAAAGGCGATCTTGATCAGATGGTGGCTACGCAAAACAACATAGTTAAACAAATCAATATCAAATGGCAGGTACGCAAATAACCGTTTATATTAGTGATTAAGTTTTGTTAGCGTCAGATATAAAAGCGCAAACAAACACGGTTCCGCCTTTGGGCGACCGGTCAGAGAAAACAGATCATGTCCAGAAAACAGTCCCCTGCCATTACCGATTTTCCCCATCAGTGGCATACAGCCACAAGATGGGATGATAATGATATTTACGGCCACTTGAACAATGTGGTGCATTACCGGTTGTTTGATACCGCTGTAAACAGCTTTCTGATGGAGCAGGGCCTGCTGGATTTCAGGGAAGGGAAGAGCGTGTATCTGGTGGTAGAGACAGGTTGTTCTTATTTTGCTGAACTGGCCTATCCGGACAAGCTAGTTGTGGGGTTGCGGGTGGCGCGCTTGGGCACTTCGTCCGTAACCTATGAGACCGGCCTATTCAGAGACGGTGAGGACAGGGCCGCTGCGGCCGGCAAGTTTGTGCATGTGCTGGTGGATAGAGCCAGCCGCAAACCTGTACCCATTGATCCGGTCGGACGGGCCGCGTTTGAGGGGCTGATGGTGTGATCCCCCGGCAACTCAGCCTTAATTCTGATAAGATGGCACGCCGAACAGGCGGTTGTTCAGCGCTGCGCCATAGACCGGATTTTGTAAGGTAACCGTGGTGGTCACGCCAAGCGCGTCTGTGATGACCCAGCGGCGCAACTGCCATGAGCCAGCATCAAATTCTAGCGTCAAGCGGCCGGCCCCTTCACCAATATCTTTTTCCAGCTGAACAGAGGCAATGCCATCTTCTATACGGGCTGAGGTATCCACCTCTTCTGATCTGAAACTGACAGTCTGTTCCAGCAGCGGCGCAAAAGGCGTTTCGCTGACCGGATACGCTTCAACAGTCTGGGCAAGTTTATCATCAATATAGACCCAGATCTGGCTGGTCACGATGGATAAGGTTTCAGGGTTTGTATAATCCAGACGCAGCTGGAACGGGCGGCGGAAATAGACCTGTCCTTCACCAACCGTGCCATCTGAGGAAATCTGAATGAATTTGGCCTGCAGCGTGGTCAGCTCTGTGATCGCCTGTTCAGCACGTGCGATCAGCTTGGTCTCCTCAGCAGACTGGGCCACCAGATGAGACGGCAGAACAAGGCTGGCCATCAGCGCCAACACCGCCAGTTTCAGGCGAAAGATTACAGGCTCAGTTCTCTTCATTCTGTATAAGAACCTCTCTTTTACCGACATGATTTGCCCCGCTGATGATACCAGCTGATTCCATTTCCTCAATCAAGGTCGCCGCACGGTTATACCCGATTTTCAGATGCCGCTGCACAAAGCTGGTTGAGGCTTTCTGTTCTCTTATCACCAGCGCGACCGCCTCATCATACAGGCTGTTTCCGGTGGCCGGTACCTGGCCTGCCCCCGCAGCAGACGGATCAAACGCGGCCGCTTCATCTTCTTCTGTCACACTTTCATTGTAGTCAGGCTCACCCTGCTGGCGCAGGAAGTTGGCGACATCCTCAACTTCTCTGTCATCAACAAACGGTCCATGCACACGCACCACCCGGCCGCCCCCTTCCATAAACAGCATATCACCGCGCCCTAACAGCTGTTCTGCGCCCTGTTCGCCCAAAATCGTACGGCTGTCGATACGTGAGGTCACCTGAAACGAAATCCGGGTCGGGAAGTTCGCCTTGATCGTGCCGGTGATGACATCAACAGATGGTCGCTGTGTGGCCATAATGACATGGATACCGGCGGCCCGGGCCATCTGGGCCAGACGCTGGACCGCGGCTTCAATTTCCTTGCCCGCGACCATCATCAGATCAGCCACCTCGTCAATCACCACCACAATGAAGGGCAGCGGGGCCAGATCAAGCACATCTTCTTCAAATACAGGCCGGCCGGTTTCAGTATCAAAACCGGTCTGCACACGCCGGGTCAGCACCTCTCCTTTATTGCGCGCCTCAGCCAGACGTTCATTATAGCCATCAATATTGCGGACCCCCATTTTGGCCATATTCCGGTACCGGTTTTCCATCTCGCGAACTGCCCATTTCAGCGCCATAACCGCTTTGGACGGGTCCGTGACAACCGGAGTCAGAAGATGCGGAATACCATCGTAAACAGACAGTTCCAGCATTTTGGGATCAATCATAATCAGACGGCATTCATCAGGCGTATAGCGATACAGCAGGGATAGGATCATGCCATTGATGCCAACTGATTTACCTGAACCTGTGGTTCCGGCCACCAGCAGATGCGGCATGCGCGCCAGATCAGCAATTACCGGCCCGCCAGCGATGTCCTTGCCCAGAGCCAGCGGCAGATTGCCCTTATTTTCCTGCCAGGCCGGGTGATCAAAAATATGCCGCAGCAATACCATTTCCCGGTTCTGGTTCGGCAGTTCAATGCCGATCACATTCTGGCCAGGCACAACCGCCACCCGCACCGCCAGCGCCGACATTGACCGCGCAATATCATCTGCCAGTGCGATCACCCGTTGTGATTTCGTGCCTGGTGCCGGGTTCAGCCCGTAACGGGTGACGACAGGCCCGTCACGCACATCTTCGATCTCGCCCTGAATCCGGAAATCATTCAAAACTTGTTTCAGCTGTTCTGCGTTCTGATCCAACAGATCCTGATCTGCACCAGCCTTGGTCTTTGGCGGCGTTTTCAGCAGTTTCAGAGGTGGCAATTTAAATTTATCATTACCATCAAAATCAAAACTGGACTGCAGTTTCTGAGCCGCACGAGGCGGAGCGGTATCTGTGTCTGCTGAGGCGGCAGCATCTGCTTCTGGCGTCTCACCTGCCATCAGCACAGGTTCCTGTCTGACTTTTTTAGCAGCTTTGGTCTTTTTCTTCTGTGGTTTGGGTTGTGTTTCAGCAGCATCTGCTTTTGCTGCAGACCGGCGGCGCAGAGCCGCGGCCAAGGGCTGGGTAAGGGTGCGGACCAGCCGCGGCAGAACAGACAGGCCGGCCCATTGCCGCCGCGATAAAGCCGCAGCCCAGATATATAAAGCTGTGCCAAGGCCAGCGGCAACAATGCCCACACACTGGCGCGCCGACAGCCAGGACGGCAAGGTGATCTCGCCCAGCAGGCTGAGCGCAGCATCAACCCCCAAACGACCTGTCAGACCGCCCCGCTGGCCAGAATCGGCATTGTCAAACAGGCCATGAACAGCAACGCTGATCAGCAACACCGCCAGAACCAGAACAGGCAGCCGCCATTTCCACTTGTCCAGACGTTTGGTCGTGATCAGGCGGGTGCCCCAGATAAACGGCGCCAGGCCAAAGCCCAGTGCAGATAAGCCGACCGCCTGATACAGAAGATTCGCCAGATTGGCCCCCCAGGGCCCGAACCAGTTCTGGACCTCACGGGCAGAGGCTGTATTGAGAGACGGATCTGCGGGATTGGCGGTCAGCAAAATCAACAGCAAGCCCAGCGCCAGCGCACAGATAACCAGCCCTGACACCTCAACCAGCCGGTGCCACAAAAAGGTCTGCAGACCAGCAGACATTAACGGGGGTTTATCTTCATTATCGCTCATAAGCTGCTTTCAAAGCGCGCCAGCCGTTGGCCCAGCTCATCAACCTTGTCATGATCATGAACAATCGCCAGGCGCAAATAACCTGCCGCCGGATTNCCGTCATCTGTCTGTTCTGCCATCACTGACCCTGGTACAGTTTTGATGCCCCACTGGCCAAACAGATGCTGGGCACAGGCTGCATCATCACCGCCAAAGGCCTCTGGGACAGGATACCATAAGAAAAAGCCGCCTTCAGGAATTATGATCGGCACATGACCGGACAGAATCTGAAACGAGGTTGTGTAATGCTGACGAATTGTCTGATTATGCTGATCATCCCGGTACAACGCACCCGCCACCCGCAAAAGCGGGGTGGGAACCAGCGCTCCCCCATTTGCCACCACCAGCTTATAGGCGGCGATCAAAGCTTTATCCCCACATAAGAATCCGGCCCGCAATCCAGCCGCATTTGACCGTTTGGACAAGGAGTTCAGAACCACCAGATTGGCAAAAGGATCATCACCAGGAGCCGGCATCTGATTTGCCACTTCAAGCGCACTGGTCGGGCAGGTTTGCCGCCAGATATCAACATAGCATTCATCAACCACAAGCAGGAAATTGAACTGGCGGGCCAGCTGTAATGCTTTGGCAATATAGTCAGGTGAGGCGATCATCCCATGCGGATTGGTCGGGGTGCATAAATATAAAATGGTACATCTGGATAAGGTGGCTTCATCCAGAATGTCCAGAGACGGCAGAAATCCGGTTTCAGCAGAGGCGTTGATATAGACAATCTGGCCACCGGACGCCAATGCTCCGGCCCGCCAGGCATGATAAAACGGATTGCTGACCAGCGCACAGCTGTTTTGTTTTGCCCCGCGCACACACCAGCCCAAAAGGTGAAGCGGTTCGCGCGTGCCCGGCACAGGAACGATATGATCAGCCAAATCAAACCGGCCCGACAGAGCCGGAAAACGGGCCTCAATATAAACAGCTACATCATCCAAAAACGCCTGATCAGCAAAGGCTTTCGGATAGGCCTGCCAGTTTTTTGATTCAGCGTTCAGCACCTCAGCCAGCCAGTCAGGAGGCGGCATCTGCGGCTCACCCACAGTGACATCAAGCAGCTCTTCAGTTGTCTGCATTGGCACATCATTCAGGATCTGTCTGACCTGAAGGAACATATTATCGTTGAAAATTGAAAAATCAGGGTTAAGCATAGACAAAAGCACAAAGCCCATAAGGCTGATGGAAACGTTGAGATGGTGTTCTGGGCACATTAATACAGTCAAGGACCGTGGGCAACATGATTGGGCCGGGATCGGTCAATGGGGCTTTATCCCGCAACAAGAGGACGAATTTATGACGGCAGCAGTGTTTCTGGACAGAGATGATACCCTTATCCAGGATACAGGCTATATGTATAAGCCAGAGGAGTTTGCCTGGAAAGACGGCGCTGAAGACAGCCTGAGGCTGTTTCAGCAGCATGGCCTGCCCGTATTTATCGTCACCAATCAAGGCGGCATCGCCAGAGCGTATTTCACTGAAGCCCAGATGCATATATTTCATGACAATCTGTTAGCGGAAACCGCAAAAATCGGAGGCCATATCACCGATATCGCATTTTGTCCGCACCACCCTTTGTCCGTGACAGAAGCGTTGCGCACCCCCTGTTCATGCCGCAAGCCTGAACCAGGGCTGATCCTGTCACTGGCAAAAAAATGGCAGCTTGATCTGCGCCGGTCTGTTATGATCGGAGACAAACCCTCAGATGTTGAGGCTGGTCAGGCCGCAGGCTGTGCCAGCTATCTGGTCGGCCGGGAACAAAGCCTGTTAGAGGTGGCAGAACAGGCCGTATCTGTCATCGCCAGCCGCAGCTAAGCATCTGCCCCTTCAAATCAAGTAAACACCAAAAACCAGAGAATATGACACAGACAAAACCCCATATCCCTATTGCGCTTGTCGGCGGCGGGCTGACGACACAGGTTATGGCGCTTACCCTGATACATTGCGGGTTTGAATTTGTCTGGTTTTCAGGCCCGCCATCTGGCCAGCCCTCAGGAGAAGATACCCGCACAACAACCATCCATCATGCGGGTAAGGTCATGCTGGAGACTATGGGAATCTGGTCAGCTTTGCCAGAGGCCGCTTACCCGATAACCGAAATCGCTGTTGCTGGTCAACGCGCGAAGACCCGCCGCAGACAAAAGGATATGAGCTGGCCGCTGCGCTGGCAGCATGACACCCCGCCGATGGCCTATGTGGTCTCTAACCAGGCCCTGAAGACCGCCTGTGAAGGGCTGATCAAAACCAGCTTGCCGGCGCATCAGATCAAGGCTGTCAAGATTGACCAGCTGCAGCCCGGTCAGCCAAATCTGCTGCAGGACAGTCAGCAGAATTTATGGCCCTGTGATCTGGTGATCGGCTGTGACGGGGCGAACAGCCAGCTGCGCGCACAAGCAGGGCTGAGAGCCATTGACCAGAGCCGGCAGGAAACCGCCCTTGTCACGACGGTAAGTACCGAAAGGCCGATTGGGACAACTGCCTATCAACGGTTTTTGCCGTCTGGCCCGCTGGCGCTGATGCCGACAGGGGCAAAATCTGCATCTGTTGTCTGGTCTCTTCCAGAGGCTAGGGCTGCTGAGCTGAAAATACGGGACCGGGCTGATTTTGCAGCGGCGATCACAACTGCGTTCGGGCCTGAACTGGGCAGGCTGACACCAGATACGCCGTGCCTGGCCTGGCCATTGAAACCGGCTTATTGTCCGCGGATCAGCACCGCCGGATTTGTGCTGGCCGGGGACGCCGCCCATGCGTTACACCCTCTGGCCGGTATGGGATTTAATCTGGCGCTCAGTGATTGCGCAGTGCTTCTGGATTGTCTGCAATCTGCGGCACGGGCCGGATTGACGCCTGGCCATGCCTCTGTAACAACAGCCTATCAGGCGCGCCGGAAGCCGGAGATACTGGCCCTGACCAGCGCCACTCAAGGGCTGAACAGGCTGCTGACCAGACCGCAGGACCCGTTATATCAACTGGCTTGTGTTGGCATGTCTGTGCTGGGGCAGATACCGGCCAGACGGTTGTTATCTGAACTGGCGATGGGCGGGCGGCTGTCTTCAGCGCCGCTGTTTGACGGGCATCTGCACGTACCCGCCGGATAAGCGCGCCGGACAAATCAGGGTTAACTGAGGCCCGCAACCCGGCTGTGATAATCTGCCATCAGCTGGTGCTGACGCTGGCCATAATCATATAACAAGGCCCAGCTATAGATGCCGGTATCATGACCGTCACTGAACACCAGGCGAACCGCATAGCTGCCGACCGGGATAATTTTTGTAATTGTCACGTCCTGTTTACCAAGCGGAGTCTGTTTCTGGCTCGGACCGTGGCCCTGGACCTCAGCAGACGGGGATTCCACCCGCAAAAGCTCTGCGCTGAGCTCAACATCACCAGCGTCTTCAAAACGGACCGTCAGCCGGTCACGGGCCGAATTACATCTGATTTCAACCGGCCAGATATCTTTATCCTGAACCTGTGTGTCCGTATCGGAAGTCATTTTTATCATCCTCTCTTGCGAGGGTTTACATCTGAGGTGAAGAGGGGCGGTGTTGGGTCAGGCGGGTATAGTCGTCATCAGTGAGGGGCCGGGCCGCCTGTTCCAGCATAATCGGCACACCATCTTGAACAGGAAAGGCCAGCCGTGAACGCAGGCTGACCAGTTCATCTTCCTGCCTGTCATAGAGCAGCCCAGACAGGCTGACCGGACAGACCAGAAGCGACAACAGATTTCGGTCAGTGTTTTGCACCTTGTTCATCATGTTCAGAATGGCTGGCCATTTCCAGAATGGCAACCAAAAGCTCAGCCCGGGCGGCCAGGTCCGGGCTTTCCAGCAGCGCCTGTTTTTCAGATACTTCAAACGGACAAATCATGGACAGCGTAGAGACCAGACGTTCATCTTCGCAATCCTGAATATGGTCCCAGTCAACCGTATATCCTTTCAGTTTGAAATAGTTTCGCAGCACATCGATTAGATGGTCCCTGTTAATCTGGGCCTCTGTCAGGGTTAAATCAGCCTCAAACTCTGTCCAGGTCACCCGGGCCAGGTGATAACCATCTTCCACATTTTCGCAACTCAGAAGGCGAAACCGTGACGTGCCGGACAAGGTGATCAGCATGCGGCCGTCATCTGTTTCGGAATAGCTGCTGATGCGCCCTGCACAACCGACGTGATACAGCGAGTCCTCTTCACTGTCATCACGGCTCTGGATCATGCCGATAAGACGATGCGGCTGGGCCATCGCGTCACGCACCATTGATAAATAGCGTGGCTCAAAAATATTTAACGGCAGCCGACCGCCCGGCAGCAATAACGCTCCCGAAAGAGGAAATACGGGTATCTGCTGAGGTAATTCTGAAAATTCAGGTTCAAACGGACCGCGCGATGTGCCCATATCTGGCGTCCTTGTGCTAGCGTCTTTCAAATCATTATCTGCCAATATGAGGTGATCTATACACCGATCACACCCCCGCTGACAGACCTTGATATAGAGCAAAAATCAGGAAAACAAATAGGCAGATAATTTTCTGCGGGCGGCGATAACTTCGGGGTGGGCATGGCCAAGCGCGTTGAAAAATTCAAACAGCTGTGTCTTCGCTGCGCCATCCTGCCAGCTGTTATCTTGCTTGATAGAAGCCAGCAGCAACGTCATCGCTTCTTGGGTCTCGCCGCTGGCATAAAGCGCAAGAGCCAGATCCTGATGCGCCTGAAGATCAGACGGGTCTGCGGCCAGCTTGTCACGCAGCGGCTGGATCTCTGATGCGGTCTCACCCGCCCGTTCAGCCAGCTGTACCGCAGCCAAAGCCTCTCTCATCTCAGGCCGTTCGCGCCGGTCCTCTTCTAAATTGTCGATAATGTCGCGCGCGCTGTCCAAATCACCCAGCAGAACAAGGGCCCGCACCAAACCAGAAAGCGCCGCCAGAGAGTCAGGCTGTGCCNCCAAAGCCTGCTGGAACGCGNCCANGGCNTGTTCTGCATCCTGNGCCTCAAGCGCGGCCAGACCTGCATCAATCAGCGGGCTGATATCCACTGCCCCNGGCACAGCGCTNAGAATTTTTTCAACAAACTGGCGCACAGNTGATTCAGGTTGTGCCCCGGCAAACCCNTCNACAGGCCGNCCTTCAATAATCGCGTAAACAGTGGGTACAGACTGNACCCGCATCTGGGCCGCGATTTCCTGATTTTCATCGATATTGACCCGCGCCAGCCGCAGGTTGGCATNGNCGGCCACCACCTTTTCCAGAACGGGGCCCAGCTGTTTACAAGGCCCGCACCAGGGNGCCCAGAACTGTACNATCACCCCTTTGGTGTTGCTGGCCTCAATCACCTCAGCCATGAAATTATCCAGCGTTACATCAATGATATCAGCAGACGCTTGTTCAGAAATGATCGGGTCCATCAGGGTCTATCCACAAAAAAATTATCAGGTCAAAAAGGCTCATCTAGCGGCCCGGCTTGGTCTGTGTTTAGCAAAAAAGCCCGGCAAACTATAGCTTAATTTTGAGGCTCAGCCGTTCAGGTCAAGGTCTAGCCAGTTTATCTTGACCCCCTTTTGTACCAGAAACCGTTCAACATCTGCCGGCGACATCCCCACGGTGCGGTCATTCACCAGCGGGTGCATATATAAAAATTTCACATCCCGCAGACGGCTGTCCATAAACAGCGTGACATCATGATGAACGCCGGTGACCATCGCCAAAGGGGTCACCGCCCCAGGCCGGACGCCTAAATATTCCAGCAACCGGTCAGCTGAGCCAAAAGACAGCCGCGCCGCGCCCATCTGTTCAGACAGGCTTTTCAGATCCACATCAGCATCTTCAGGCAGAACCACCAGAAAATTCTGTTTCTTTTTATCCCGCAGATACAGGTTTTTAATATGGCCGCCACCGTCTTCAGCAGATAAAAAGCCGTCTCTGACCTGTTTTGAATCAGCAACTGTCCGCAGGGGAATATGATCAATCCGCTCAACAGCAAAGCCGCTGTCCTTCAGCATCGCCAGTAATTGATCAGACGTTACAGGCAAGCTGTCCTGATAGGCAGAAGAGGCATCCATGTCACATTCGCTCCAGATTTAAACCGCCGGGGATTGGCGAGGATATACTGCCTCAGAACAGAAAAAACAAGGCAAGAGCCGCCTGCATAAGCGAATGTAACGAAATGCAACAATTGACGGCCTGCGGGCGGGTGACTTAAGTGTAATCAACAGATAAAGCGGGACAGCACAGATGTGCACAAGGCAGGGTCATGAGCGAATATAACGACATTCAAATCGCTGTGGTTGGCTGCGGGATGTGGGGCCGCAATATCGCGCGTAACTGTGCCGGGCTTGGTGTGCTCAGCCATGTGGTTGACAATACAAGCGAACGCGCCGGTGAATTTGCCCAGTCATTTTCAGCACAAGTTGCCAGCTTTGAAGAGGTCTGCGCAAACACATCTGTTCAGGGGGTGATGATCTCAGCCTCAGCCGCCGCACATGAGTCGCTGGCCATCGCCGCCTTGGCCGCAGGCAAACATGTGTTTGTTGAAAAGCCTATGGCGCTGACCCTGGCCTCAGCTCAGGCCATGAATGAGGCGGCAAAAGCCGCAGGAAAGCAGCTGATGATCGGCCATCTGATCCGCTATCACCCTGCCTTTACCGAATTGCTGGCTCAGGTAGAGAACGGGGCCATTGGTCAGCTCCGCCATATTCAGGCCAACCGTCTGGCGATGGGGCGGATCCGCAACACTGAATCTGCCTTGTTTGATTTATGCCCGCATGATCTGTCCCTGATCCTGGCGCTGACCGGCTGCCTGCCTGACAGTGTTGTCTGTCACGGGGCGGCCCATATCACGCCCGGGGTGGTTGATCTGCTCTCAACCGGTCTTGGCTTTGCCGGCGGCGTGACCGCAGGCATGACCACAAGCTGGGTGAACCCGATAAAAGAACACCGGCTGATTGTCACCGGCCAGACCGGATCGCTGATGTTTGATGACACAAAACCCTGGCCGGAAAAGCTGACCTTGTTCAGCGATCATATCACCCAGGCAGGAGAGATGTTTGTGGTCGAGCGGGCCAGCCCGATACATCTGCCTGTAGATGAAAAAGAACCCCTGAAACAGGAAGTCTCTGCTTTCATTGAGGTCTGCCGGACCGGCCAGCCTGCGCTCACAAACGGAGATGAAGGGGTGGCTGTGCAAACCGTGTTGGAACAGATGGCCGACTGTCTGCGGCAGATGACATGATCTTAATCGCTTAACGGAGCCTGAACAAAAATGACCATGCCCTTTATTGATCTTACTGCCCAACAAAAACGCCTGCGCGGTGAAATTGAGGCCCGGCTGAACGCGGTTCTGGATCATGGCGGCTATATTATGGGCGCGGAAGTGGCCGAGCTGGAAGCAGCCTTTTGTGACCGGCTGGGGGTCAAACACACAATTTCCTGTTCTTCCGGTACAGATGCGTTGATCCTTGGCCTGCTGGGGCTGGGGGTGAAGCCTGGTGACGGGGTGATTGTGCCCAGCTTTACCTTCGCGGCCTCTGCAGAAGCCATCGCGGTTTTAGGCGCGGTTCCTGTCTTTGCTGAGGTTGACGCGGTCAGCTTTAATCTGGACAGAACGCGCCTTTCAGATGCGCTTGCCGCCGGACAAGAGGCGGGGCTGAATATGGTCGGGATTATCCCTGTTGGGCTGTTCGGCCAGCCGGCCGCGCTGGATCAGATCTGCGCCTTTGCCGCTGAGGCCGGCCTGTGGGTGATGGATGATGCCGCACAGAGCTTCGGGGCGGAGCTGTCCGGCCAGGCTGTCGGCACATTTGGCGCCGCCACCGCGACCAGCTTTTTCCCGGCCAAGCCGTTGGGCTGTTACGGTGATGGCGGGGCGCTGTTTACAGATGATGATGGTCTGGCGGAAATCGCCCGGTCTGCACGCGTGCATGGCCAGGGGCGCGATAAGTATGAAAATGAACGGATCGGCATGACCGCGCGTCTGGATACGATGCAGGCCGCCGTACTGCTGGCCAAGCTGGGGATTTTCGATGAAGAGCTGACCCTTCGCCAACAGGCGGCCGACAGATATGCAGACAAACTGGCCGGCTCCAGCGTGACCATCCCTGTTCTGGATGAGGGGGCTACATCAAGCTGGGCCCAATATGTTATCCGCCTGCCAAACGGGATAGACAGGCAAGCGGTGCAGGACAGAATGAAAGACGGCGGCGTGCCGACAGCCGTTTACTACCCCCGCCCGATGCATACGCAAAAGCCCTATGCTCGCTATCCGGTGGCTAAGGGAGGACTGGCGGTCACGGAAGCCTTAGCCGCAGATGTTTTGGCCCTGCCTATGCATCCCTATCTAAGCGAAGCAGACCAAGACAAGGTAGCAGACACGTTAAAAGCGGCGTTGTAAACCTATCGATCAAATTTGGTTTTGGAGAGGGCTATTATGGGGCCGGTGTGGGACACATGAGGCCACGAAACGCCTTCAGTTATTTTCCCCTTGAAATGCGGGACGGTCCCCTTTATAACGATGCTGCGATGCGGGTGTAGCTCAGGGGTAGAGCACAACCTTGCCAAGGTTGGGGTCGAGGGTTCGAATCCCTTCACCCGCTCCAATTTCCAAGTAACAAGGGCAAATATCTGCGGGCCGCGGACCGCGGTTCTGGGTGTTGCATTTAATTAGCATTGCTGTGCAACGTTACGCTTTTAGGACTGAAGTTAACCTAATGAAAATCAAATAGGAAATTTTCGCGATCCGACCACTCTCGCATTATCATCCTTTTCTCTGCTCCTGTCTTCAGAAGCTCATAAAGATGTGTAATAGAATTTGGTTTCTGACCATTTACAGAAATAATTAATTGATACTGACTAAGAGAAGATTGCTCAGCTTTAGAACCTTGCGCGATACTATGAAGTTGAAACAGGCCCTCTTTAAACCACCGCTCAAGGCTGAGAGCTTAATATCCCATGATTGAGAGGTGGAATTTTACCTGTTACCGCCTTGAACAATTCTATCAAGGATCATAGCGCAGAATAGAATACAGAAACCGGCCAAGATGCCTTGACCAACATTAGCATACTGCAAGGCTTCGAGCACATCTTCGCCTA
>PBLR01000009.1 GCA_002722385.1 SAR116 cluster bacterium
CGCAAGCATCGCCCAACAATATTCTGACGCTGCAACAGCCGGCAGGGGCGGGCTTGTTAATTGGGTCTTTGTCTCGCGGCTACCTAATCTTGTCAAAGATCCTTTGGTGGCAGCAGACAAAGGTGAGGTGGTCGGCCCGCTGGTCTTTGGTGGTCAGGTCTTTATTTTGCGCAAAAGAGATATGCGGGAACTGGGTCAGATGGACCCGCTTGCGGCAACTGTTTCGCTGGCACGTGTGGTTGCCCCAACGCCGGCAACAGCCTCTGCAGCGAAAAGAGAACAAGCCGCCGAGCTGTTACTGCAACAGGCACAGGGCCTGAACAGCTGTCCTGAGCTGGCTGAATTGGGCAGAAGCCTCGCCCCCGACATCCCTTCTGAAATCAATGATATCAGCATCGGCAGCCTGTCGCCTCAGTTGCAGAGAGTTATTCTTGATTTAGACGTTGGCCAGACAACCGCCCCGCTGCCGTTCAGTGATGGTATGGTTATCTTCATGCTGTGCGACAAATCTATGCCCGGCTTTCAATTGCCTGATATCAAGGTCCTTGAGCAGGCTGAACTGGAAAAGCTGCTGTCAACCATCAGTGGCCGGTTTCTGCTGAGATTACAGAGGCAAGCCAGCATCACCTACAAAGACGAAAGCCTATGAGCGACGGTAAGCCAGTTCTTATCACGCCTGGGGATCCAGCTGGTATCGGCCCGGAAATTGCCCTGCGCGCATGGGCGAACGGCACCAAAAATATCGTTCTTATGGGAAGTATCGAGCATCTGTCAGAAGTGGCAAAGGCAAGCGGGCTGAATATTGACTTTATTCCTTTTGATAAAAATACCAGCGAAACAAACTCATCTTGCCGTGTGATGGAGCTGGACTGGCCTGTCTATCCGCAGCCAGGAACACCCGCAGCACAGAACGCCCCGGTGATCATCAGCGCGATTGAACAAGCGGTCCAGAGGGTGAAAGCTGGTCAGTTTTCAGCTGTTGTTACCAATCCCATTTCCAAATCGGTTCTTTATGAACATGGCTTTGAATTTCCTGGCCATACAGAATTTCTGGCCGCATTGGACGGGCCGAACAGCTTTCCGGTGATGATGCTGGCCAATGCTGAGTTACGAGCTGTGCCCCTGACCATACATATTCCGCTATCTGCGGTCGAAGCGGCAATAACAGCTGAATTGTTTACAAAAACAATCTATGGGCTTGAAGCCGGGCTGCATCGCTATTTTGGCTGTCATAAGCCCCGGATCGCTGTTGCCGGGCTCAACCCTCATGCTGGTGAAGGCGGGCATATTGGCCGGTTTGAAGCCGACACTCTGCCCGGCCTGATGGCATCTACCCAAATCCAAAAGGCCAGTTTGTCCGGCCCTTATTCTGCCGACAGTTTATTTCACGCTGACCGACGCGCTGATTATGATGCTGTGTTATGCATGTATCATGATCAGGCGCTTATTCCTGTCAAAACCATTGATTTTCATAACACGGTCAACGTCACCTTAGGACTAGGTTTTATCCGTGCATCTCCTGACCATGGCACAGCCTTTGACAGGGCCGCGGGCTATAACAGTTCTCCAGATAGTTTGATAAGCGCGATAAGGATGGCCCAAAACATGGCTGACTGTGCCCAAAATGGCTGATGGCACCGACATTTCTAACAGAATTCTGTCCCTGCCGCCCTTGCGGACACTGGTTGACCAGACCGCATTAGACGCGCGGAAATCACTTGGACAGAATTTCATTTTCGATCTGAATCTGACCCAACGTATTGCCAGAACCGCCGCCCCCTTCACAGGAAGCGTGTTTGAAATTGGCCCTGGCCCCGGCGGGCTGACCCGGGCTTTGTTTCTTGAAGGGGCCAGCGATGTTACCGCCATTGAAAAAGACCGGCGCGTGATCAGCTTCCTTGATCATTTGGTTGCGGCAACAAACGGCCAGCTGAAGCTGATAGAGGTTGACGCGCTCACCCAGCCTGTCTGGGGAATGGGACAAGCCCCGCGGAAAATTGTTGCCAATCTGCCCTATAATATTGCCACTGCCCTGCTGATAGGCTGGCTTGAGCATGCTCACGCCTTCGCCTCAATGACACTGATGTTCCAGCGAGAGGTGGCGATGCGGCTGGTGGCCCAGCCTGATGAGAAAGCCTATGGGCGTCTGTCTGTCATCACGCAGTGGTTATGTGAGGCTGAGCTGAAATTTGATATCCCGCCACAGGCCTTTGTCCCCCCACCGAAAGTCACCTCATCAGTGGTTCATTTAGTGCCCCGCAGCCAGCCCTTATTTGACTGCCGAAAAGAGGATCTGGAAGCCGTAACCGCTATCGCTTTTGGCCAGAGGCGAAAAATGCTGCGCGCATCTTTTAAAAAATATGGTGGCGAAGCTATGTTAACCAAGGCCAATATTGACCCCTCTGTTCGGCCACAACAGCTCAACATAGAGGCGTTTTGCCGGCTGGCCCGGTATATGCACGCAAACCAGCTGCTGGGCTGAAGCTGGTGACGGGCTGCTAGCGGCTATCCTCACGCAGCTGTTTCATAAAATCTGTTAGGCCCGCTTGCCGGCTGATCCGCAACCGTTCTGCCTTCAGAATTGTGTGCACCGCCTCTATCGACGCCTCTAGATCATGATTCACGATAATATAATCATATTCTGGATAATGGCTCATCTCATCTGCGGCGCGGGCCATCCGGCCAGCAACCACCTCAGCTGAATCCTGCGCCCGAGACAAAAGACGGCGCTCCAGCTCTGCGGTTGACGGCGGTAGAACAAACACAGACACCAAATCCTCGCGCGCCTTTGCCTTAATCTGCTGTGTGCCTTGCCAGTCAATATCAAACAGCACATCACCACCGGCTGCCAGCGTGTCCTGAACAGGCCTCAGCGGTGTGCCATAATAATGATCAAAGACTTGAGCATATTCTAAGAACAGGCCCTTATTGACGTCTGTCTTAAACTGATGTTCATCAACAAAGAAATAATCTTTGCCTTCAGTTTCGCCTGGGCGGCGCTGACGTGTGGTTGCTGAAACAGACATGGTGATGCCGGGAACGCGTTTCAGCAATGCCCGCGCAATAGATGTTTTGCCTGCCCCTGAAGGCGAGGACAGCACAAGCATCAAGCCTTGTCTTGTTATCATGACCTCCCCCTATTCTGCTGAGGCTTTGTTTTTGCGAATAATCTGTCTGTACTGTCTAACATTCCGGTTATGAGCGTCCAGTGTTTTTGCAAAATTATGCCCGCCTTTGCCATCAGCCACAAAATAAAGAAAGTCTGTGTTTTCCGGATGAGCGGCCGCATGTAATGAGAGATAGCCTGGATTTGCAATCGGCGACTTGGGCAGCCCCTTGAACCGATACGTGTTCCATTGATGCCGCTTGGCAAGGTCAGATTTTGTAAGCACCTTTGGCAACGGCTTATCACGGGCCAAACCATAAGCCACTGTCGGGTCTGACTGAAGCCGCATATCCTTCTCCAGCCGGTTGATGAAAACTGAAGATACCCGCGGTTTTTCACCTGACTGCCCTGTTTCTTTTTCGATTATGGAGGCCAGTTTCACCAAATCTGCTGGCCGGTCCAAGGGCAGGCCGGGTGCGCGTTCAGCCCAAATTTCGGCTAATGTGATCTCCATCTTTGCCTGCATCTGTTCCAGCAGAACCCGCCTGTCTGTGCCTTTTGTATAGAAGTAGGTATCGGGAAATACGCTGCCTTCCTCAGGGGGGCGCAGAATAACAGAGCTCATCGCCTCAGCGTCATTCAACGCTATCATAACATCATAACCGCGCCAGCCTTCAATGATGGTCAATTTGCGCTGAAACACGCGGCCGGCATGAAGGATCTGCATAATCTGATCAAGAGAGGCCTGTGCCGGTAATTCATATTCTCCGGCCTTTGGTACAAACTCATCTGTGGTCAACAACACCGCCAGCTGAAGCTGCCAGGGATGGCTGATCACACCAGCACGGTGCAGATCATATCTGAGCTTGAACAAACCCGTTCCAGGAGACAGATCAAACAAGACAGTTTCGGAGTGCGGGCCTTTTTGGGTACGCATCACATCACTGTAAAGATAGCCAGCCAGCGCAGTGGCGAACACAGCCATCAGCGTGATGACAACCAGCCGCTTTACCAATCTGAGCAGGCGCCGTTGGGGTTTGGGCTGTTCAGCCGGGCCCTGTTCAGCCTCTGTCACGCGTCAACTTTGCCGATAATCAGAGACGCATTTGTCCCGCCAAACCCAAAGCTGTTTGACATGGCGTTGCGCACAGGTCGCTTTTTGGCTTCCAGAGGCACCAGATCAAACCCGTCCAGCTTTGGTTCCGGATCTCTCAGATTCAGGGTCGGCGGCACAATATCCTGATCCACAGCCATGGTTGAGAAGATCGCCTCAATCGCGCCTGCTGCGCCAAGCAGATGTCCGGTTGAGCTCTTGGTCGATGACATAGAGGCGTCTGATCTATCGCCCAGCAGGCGTCTTACAGCATTCGCCTCAATCACATCCCCAAGAGGCGTTGAGGTGCCATGCGCATTGATATAGTCAATTTCTGTCACATCAAGGCCAGCCCGTTTCAGAGCTGCTTCCATCGCCCGGAACCCGCCATTGCCATCTTCAGCAGGCGCGGTAATGTGATAAGCATCACCAGACAGGCCATACCCTTTCACCTCACCATAAATGCGTGCCCCTCTGGCTTTGGCATGTTCAAGCTCTTCCAGCACAACAACGCCGGCCCCCTCGCCCATGACAAAGCCGTCTCTGCCGGTATCATAAGGACGTGAGGCAACCTCTGGGGTGTCATTATAGGATGTAGACAAGGCCCGTGCGGCAGCAAAACCAGCAATGCCAATGCGGCAGACCGCCGCCTCTGCCCCACCGGCCAGCATCACGTCTGCATCATCAAAGGCGATCAGGCGCGCCGCGTCACCAATTGCATGTGCCCCTGTTGAACAAGCGGTGACCACAGCATGGTTTGGCCCTCTATAGCCAAAACGGATGGAAATCTGGCCTGAGATCAGATTGATCAGGGCAGATGGAATAAAGAACGGGCTGATCCGGCGCGGGCCGCGGGCATCAAGCAGCTGGCTAGTTTCCACGATTGTCTGTAATCCGCCAATCCCTGAGCCGATCATCACTCCTGATCTGTCCTGATCTTCTATCTTCGTCGGCAGCCACCCAGAATGATGAACCGCTTCCACCGCCGCAACAATTCCCAGCTGAATGAACCGGTCCAGCTTGCGCTGTTCTTTCGGTTCAATAAACTCATCCAGGTTCAGCGCCCCTTCTGAGTCGTCCTGAGGCACTTGGCCTGCGATCTGACAGGCAAGATCGTCAACCTGAAACCCTTCAATCCGGCCAATACCGCTTTTAGCGGCAATCAGCTTTGTCCAGTTATGGTCAAGGCCTGTTCCCAAGGGAGAAACAATACCCATTCCTGTGATAACTACACGGCGCATATTATCCTCTTTATCTATCTGAACGGACAGGACACAGGTTAGTCTGTCTGTATCCTTCAAAAGGGTGCGACAAGTGCCGCACCGAATTCAAGTTAAAAAAAAGTCCAGCGCGGGCGCGGCAGCTCAAAACTGAACCACTCACCTGTGCTGGACTTTGGTATGTCAAGTCTGACTGACTTAGGCGGCATTTTCCTGCAGGAAGTCGACAGCATCTTTCACCGTCAGAATTTTTTCTGCCGCATCATCAGGAATCTCGCATCCGAATTCTTCTTCAAACGCCATAACCAGTTCAACTGTATCCAGGCTGTCTGCGCCCAGGTCGTCAATGAAAGACGCACCTTCAACCACTTTGTCGCCTTCGACACCGAGATGTTCAACAACAATTGATTTTACGCGATCTGCAATATCACTCATTTCATATCACCTTTGAGGTAGTGTGTGGCCAGCGAAACGCCGGTTCTATATCTAGTTGCAGGGGGAATATCACAGTTCGGGGCGGAATTCCAGCTTAAAAAAACCGCACACCTTCTGCCCTGTGATCTGAACGAGCTGTCCTGCAGGCTACAGCATAGCCATCCCGCCATTGACATGCAATGTCGCACCGGTGACATAACCAGCTTCCGGACTGGCTAGATAGACCACAGCAGCAGCGATCTCACTGCCCTGTCCCAACCGGCCAGATGGCACATTGGCCAGAAGAGCGGATTTCTGATCATCTGTCAGCACATCTGTCATCGGTGTTTCAATGAAGCCAGGGGCCACCACATTCACTGTGATACCGCGGCTGGCCACCTCAGCCGCCAGAGATTTGCTGAACCCGATCATGCCCGCCTTTGAGGCCGCATAGTTGGTCTGTCCCGGATTGCCGGTGACACCAACAATCGAAGAGATAGATATAATGCGTCCCCATCTGGCCTTCATCATCCCGCGGATGACATTACGACACAGCAACATGGAGGAAGTCATATTCACCGCCAGCACATCATCCCAGTCTTCATCTTTCATCCGCATGAATAAATTATCGCGTGTAATCCCCGCATTATTGACCAGAATATCAACAGAACCGGCCAGTTCAGTCGCGGTATCAATCATTTGAGAGACCGCCTGTCGATCAGATAAATCTGCAGGCAGGCAATGCGCCCTCTCACCAAGTGTTTGCTGCAGTTCGGCCAGTTTTTCAGCGCGCGTTCCGTGCAGCACGACCTGTGCCCCCTGCTGATGAAGGGCTGTTGCGATCTGTGAGCCGATACCACCACTGGCCCCGGTCACAAGGGCTGTTTTGCCTGTTAGATCAAACATGGGTAATACTCCTTCCCCCTTAGCCCAGATAGGCCTGAATATCATCAAGCGTATCAAGGTTGTGAATTTGCGCATCAGCTGCGGCGCGTTTGGCAAGACCAGACAACACTTTGCCTGTACCTAACTCAACAAATCTCGTCACACCTGACGCAACAAAATAGGCCATCGTCTCGCGCCAGCGCACCCGGCCTGTGACCTGGGTGACAAGATGTTCACGTAAAGCAGACGCTGATGTTTCCGGGGTGACAGTGACATTCTGCACCACAGGCACAACCGCGTCTTTGATGTTTATCTCTGCCAGAGCCTGGGCCATAACATCAGCAGCAGGGGCCATCATCTGGCAATGGAATGGCGCACTGACCGGCAGTTTGACAACCCGGCGCAGGCCTTTATCCTTGGCCACTTCCATCGCGCGATCCACACCTGTGCTAGAGCCGCTGAGAACAATCTGGCCATCAGCATTGTCATTTGCAATCTGGACAAGGCCAGCTTGTGCTGCGGCGTCAGCAATGTCTTCAGCAAGCGCCAGATCGGCACCAATCAGGGCGGCCATTGCCCCTTCCCCCACAGGTACAGCCTGTTGCATGGACTGGCCGCGCAACCGCAGCAATCTGGCTGTTTCAGCGATATCCAGGCTGCCCGCCGCACATAAAGCTGAATATTCCCCAAGAGAATGTCCGGCAACAAAGTCGCATAATGATTCTATTGGCTGTTCGGCCTGTTCCTGAAGCACACGCAATGTGCATAAGGAGCTGGCAAATAAGGCAGGCTGGGCGTTTTGGGTCAGCTGTAAATCTTCAGCTGGTCCATCAGCCATCAATGCGGATAGTTTGAAGTCAAGCGCATCATCAATTTCAGCCAAAATGTCCCGTGCTGTCTGGCTTTCCGCAGCAAGAGTGGTTGCCATACCGACTGTTTGTGAACCTTGCCCCGGAAAGAGAAATGCTGTGCGCGCCATTGTCAGTTTTACCCCATTATCGCAAGTCTGATTGATGTTCGCTGTTTTCTTTGTGATAGGCCAAGCGACAGTTCAGAATCAAGACTTGATTTTTTCGGCCGTTTCGCTCATAACCAGCCCAACATTGGCAAGAGCCGTGAAAATTATTCGTTTCGGTTTTTGCTTTCATACCATTCCTTGCTAGCTTCACGCCGAGAGAAGTTGGTTTGTGCCGAAGGGTAATCTTTGCCCTGACAGCACGATTAGCCAAAAGGAGAAACGAATGCGGCTATATGAAAGCGTGTTTATTGCACGTCAGGATGTTTCGACCACGCAGGTTGAAAACCTTACCAAAGATTTTACAGCCATTATCGAAAATGGCGGTGGCAAAATTCTGAAACACGAATATTGGGGTCTGCGCACCCTGGCTTACCGGGTCAAGAAGAACCGGAAAGGCCATTACGTCATGCTAAATCTGGAAACAGAACCAGACACGCTGGCTGAATATGAACGGATCATGGGCCTGAATGAAGATGTTCTGCGGTTCATGAACATTGCCATTGAAGAGGTAGAAGAAGGCCCGTCTATCATGATGCAGGCGGCCAAGCCAGAACGCGGCGGACGTGGCGAGCGGGCCCCATCAGGGCGTGCAGCTGAATCCCGTAGCGATGCGGCTAATGATGACAAACGGTCTGCTGAAAAGCAGCCTGCAGAAGAAAACGCTGGAGAGTAAGCCATGACACAGTTACAAATCACGAGAAGCGCTGTTCGCAGACCACACGGCCGTCGGCGGAAATCCTGCCCGTTTTCAGGGCCAAATGCGCCAAAGATTGACTATAAAGACACCAAGCTGCTGACACGGTTTACCTCAGAACGAGGCAAAATTGTGCCTTCACGCATCTCTGCTGTTTCAGCAAAGAAACAGCGTGAGTTGTCAACCGCCATCAAGCGGGCCCGCTATCTGGCCCTGATGCCATATGTAATCAGCTAGGCTGCAGAAAGGACTATTTCGTCATGCAAATTATATTGCTAGAACGCGTCGAAAAGCTGGGTCAGCTGGGTGACGTGGTAAACGTTAAACCGGGTTATGCCCGCAATTATCTGCTGCCGACAGGCAAGGCTCTGCGCGCAAACAAAGCCAATCTGGAAAAGTTTGAAGCTGAACGGGCTGACCGTGAAGCCCGCAACGCTGATGCCAAATCTGCGGCAGAAAGCAAAGCAAAAGCTATGGATGGCCTGACTGTCGCACTGGTTCGCGCGGCGTCTGAAATGGGCCAGCTGTTCGGCTCTGTCAGCTCACGTGACATTGCTGATGCGGTTGCGGCTGCCGGTCATGAGCTGGACAAGCGTCAGGTCAACATGGATAAGTCGATCAAAACACTTGGCCTTTTCCCGATCAGGGTGTCTTTACATGCTGAGGTCGATGCCATTGTCACAGTGAATGTGGCTCGATCATTGGAAGAAGCTGAAACACAAGCAAAAACCGGTCAGGCTGTCGTCGCCAGAGATGATGACGAAGACAAAGTCGAAGCCGAGACCGTTGCTGAAGTGGATGAAAGCACAGATGAGGCCGCCGAAGCTGCTGAAAGTGCGGAAGCTGACACACAGGAAGATGAGGCAAATTAAGGCCTCAACACCTCGTCTGAACAAACGAACCAGCCCCTTTCATGCGGGCTGGTTTTTTTATGCCGGTTGATCAGGTTTTTTTCAGTTATCCACATTATCCCCAGTCTTCACATCTTCTCATCTGGGCGCGAAACATTTAGGGTGAGGGAATGTCTGATGCTGCTTCTGATCAAAACCCGTCAAACCTGATCCCCCTGACCACTGGTGCTGACCGCCCGCGCGAGCTGCCCAGCAACCTGCAGGCAGAACAGAATTTCCTAGGCGCTTTACTGCTTGATAATGACATTCTGGACCGGGTGAATGTCCAGCTGCGTCCTGAACATTTTTATGACCCGCTTCACATGCAGATTTTTGAAGCAGCAACCCGGCTGATCGGTCGTGCTCAACTAGCAAACCCTGTCACATTAAAGACCTTTTTCCATGACCATGCCGGATTTGATGATGATGGGCCAGCCAGCTATCTGGGTGATTTGGTTGATGGGGTGATTTCCATATCCGAAGCTAAAGATTACGCCGATATCATCCATCAGGCCTATTTGAGAAGAGAGCTGGTCCGGATTTCAGACAATGTAATCCATGACGCCCAAAACCCGGATATTGAAATTCCGGCCCAGACCCAGATTGAGGCTGCCGAACAGCATCTGTTCAATCTGGCTGAGGACGACACAGCAGAACAGGGGCTGAAGTCATTTGACCTTGTCTTAAGCGAGACCATCAGCATCGCTGAAACAGCGACAAAAACTGAAGGCCATCTATCCGGCGTCAGCACCGGCCTTACCGGTCTGAACAATCTTCTGGGCGGGCTGCATAAATCAGATCTGCTGGTTCTGGCCGGCCGTCCCGCTATGGGCAAAACCGCGCTGGCAACAAACATCGCCTTTCATGCCGCAACCACGACAAGAACAGATGAAACAGCGGTTCCGGTGGCCTTTTTCTCTCTTGAGATGTCAGCCGAGCAGCTTGGCATCCGGATTCTGGCTGAACGGTCCGGCCTTGATTCTGAAAATATCCGGCGGGGCAGAATGAATGACCGCGAATTTCTGTCTCTTGTTGAGGCCAGTGAGCAAATCGCCAAAGCCCCGTTCTATATTGATGACACCCCGGCCCTGTCTGTCAGCCAGATGGCGAGCCGAGCCAGACGCTTGAAGCGCACCAAGGGACTCGGCCTGATCGTTGTTGATTATCTGCAGTTGCTTCAGGCCCAGATCGGATCAAGACCTGAGAACCGGGTTCAGGAAATCTCTAATATCAGCCGGTCACTGAAGAGCCTGGCAAAAGAACTTGATGTGCCGGTACTGGCGCTTTCGCAATTGTCACGGGCTGTTGAACAGCGTGAAGATAAGCACCCCAATCTTGCCGATTTGCGCGAATCAGGTTCAATTGAGCAGGATGCCGATGTGGTGATGTTTGTTTATCGTGAGGAATATTACCTGAATAAAGGTGAGCCTGAGCAGAAGGAAAATGAAACGCAGGAGAAATACAACCTGCGTTATCAGCTCTGGCAGGAACGTCTGGAGCGAGCGACCGGCAAGGCTGAGGTGATTATCGCCAAGCAGCGTCACGGCCCTGTGGGTGTGGCCAATGTCGGCTTTGATGGCCGGCTGACCAAATTTGCAGATCTGGTTGACGCTGACCAGCTGCCAGATAGTTTTTAAATCGTTTTTTTTCAGTGACGATATCGGCTCTGCGCCTTATGGTGATGCCTGTGCCATCTGCGTAGAGTAAATATAGACAGACAACCGGGAGGCAAGTGATGGCGGCGTCACGGCTGAACATCAATCTGCAGGCCCTAACCGCAAATTACAGATATCTTGGTCAACTCAGCTCGTCTGCGACACAAACAGGTGCGGCGGTAAAGGCCGATGCCTATGGTCTGGGTCTAGGGCCTGTCAGCAAGGCCCTATATAACAGCGGTTGCCGCCAGTTCTTTGTTGCTCATCTCTCAGAAGGTCTTGCGCTGAGACAAGAGATTGCCGATCAAATTTGTCAGATTTTTGTTCTGGAAGGGCCGCAGAAGGATGAGATGCCAGACTATCTGGCCCATCAGCTGACGCCGGTCCTGAATTCTGCTGAGCAGCTAGACAGATTGTCCAGCTTTAACCAGACAGTATTAAATCCTTTGTCTGCGGCTGTTCATATTGACACAGGCATGAGCCGTCTGGGGTTAGACAAGGCCGGTTTTGAGGCCCTCACCTCGTCGATGTCTTCCAGCCATCCTTTGTCTGTCTGCCTTGTGATGAGCCATCTGGCCTGTGCTGATGAGCCTGCCCATGAGCTGAACACAGACCAGCTGGAAAAATTTAAACAACTGTCTGCGGCATTTAAAGATACGAAAAAAAGCCTGTCAAACAGCGCCGGCATTCTGTTGGGACAGGAGTTTCATTTTGATCTGACTCGCCCCGGCATCAGCCTGTATGGCACAATGTCAGACCCTGCAACTGTCGATGAGAACTTGCAGCCGGTGTTCAGCTGGCAGGCTGATATCCTGCAGGTGCGGATGATCGAAAAAGGCGAGACGGTTGGCTATGGGGCTGAATTCACCGCAACACGCCCCACAAAATTGGCCACATTGGGGGTCGGTTATGCAGATGGCTATGCCCGTGCCCTCTATCGCCCGGATCAGGGTTGTGTGGCAACTGTGGGCATTGGCGGCTACGCCGCACCTTTGGCAGGGCGGGTGTCTATGGACCTGATTGTTGCTGATGTCAGCCATGTGCCGGATGCTGTGCTGGAGGAAGCGTGCCATGCTGAACTGATTTGGGAGGGGTTCAGGCTGGAGGATATGGCTCTGGCAAGACATACAATCGCTTATGAGGTGATGACAGGTCTTGGCGGACGGATAATCCGACATTATGATGGGCCTCAGTCCGGTCCTCCTCTGCAGGGCCGCCAGATAACACAAAAGACAAAGGCCTGATCATCATGCTGGGGCTTATCCGAAATATTGGTCAGGCTAGCCTGTCGTTCCTTGGCGCGGTTGGCAAGCTGAGCCTGTTTACAATTGCGGCTGTTCGCTGGTCGGTTATGCCCCCTTTTTATGGCCGCCAGCTGGGCAGGCAAATTGTGGATATCGGCTTTTTCTCGTTGCCGGTGGTCGGGCTAACAACCTTGTTTTCAGGCATGGTTCTCGCCTTGCAGAGCTATACCGGTTTCGCCCGTTTTTCAGCCGAGGACACCGTTGCCACAGTCGTGGTTCTGTCTGTCACACGTGAATTAGGGCCTGTGCTGGCCGGCTTGATGGTGGCTGGCCGCATCGGCGCCTCTATGGCTGCAGAAATTGGCACAATGCGGGTAACAGACCAGATAGATGCCCTTGACACCTTATCAACACGGCCGATGCAATATCTGGTCGCCCCAAGATTGCTGGCCGGCACATTATGTCTGCCTGTTCTGGTTCTGATCGGTGATATTATCGGCGTGCTGGGCGGCTATCTGGTCGGGGTGTATCAGCTGGGCTTTAATCCTGGAACATATTTATCCAGAACCTTACAATTCTTAGAGGTTTCAGATGTTACCCTTGGCCTGGTCAAGGCGGCGGTATTCGGGTTTTTGATTGCCCTGATGGGCTGCTATCACGGCTATCACAGCGGTCGCGGGGCAGAAGGTGTGGGGGTCGCCACCACAAATGCGGTCGTGTCTGCATCAATCCTGATCCTGATCGCAAATTACCTTGTTACCGCACTGTTTTTCGGATAGGCGCCATGACAAACAAACAGCCCAAAATTGAGATTGCCCATCTGGCCAAAAGCTTTGGCAACAAAACTGTGTTGCGTGATGTCAGCCTGTCTATACCGGCGGGCCAGTCTTTGTGCATTATCGGCACATCTGGCTGCGGCAAATCTGTAACCTTGAAATGTCTGCTGGGTCTGATCACACCAGATGAGGGATCCATTAAGATAGATGGTGTGGAAACAGTTGGTCAGTCGCGAGGAAAACGTGAAGAGGTCCTACGCCGCTTTGGGATGACCTTTCAGTTTGGCGCGCTGTTTGACAGCCTGCCCATCTGGCAGAACATTACCTTCAGGCTGAAACAAAGCCAGTCTTTATCCCGCCAGCAGGCCCGCGACATCGCAGCTGAAATCGTTGTGCAGCTTGGCCTTGAGGCACGTGTGATTGATCAATATCCTGCTGAATTGTCAGGCGGCATGCAAAAACGTGTTGCTCTGGCCCGGGCAATTGCTGATAAGCCTGAAATTCTGCTGTTTGATGAACCAACATCCGGGCTTGATCCGATCACCGGCGGAGTGATTGATAACCTGATACTGGATTCGGTGCGCCGTCTTGGGGCAACAGCGCTAACCATCAGCCATGATATGGCCTCTGTTCGGCGCATCGCTGATCAGGTTGCGATGATCCATAAAGGGCGGGTGATCTGGTCAGGGCCTTCAGCACAAATGTTCGACACCGGCATTGCCGAGGTTGATCAGTTTGTTCATGGTCATGCCCAAGGCCCGTTGACAGATGAGGCCATTCTGGCCGCCAAGACAGGAGCCTGACGACAGCATCATGGCGCGTTCTGCTACTCAATATCACTGCCAGTCTTGTGGCACGGTGAGCCCCAAATGGGCAGGCAAATGTGATGCGTGTGGTGCATGGAACACCCTTGTTGAAGAACGGGTTGAACAGGTCCCCGGTCAGACCAAACGCAAATCAGCCAAAACAGTTGAGCTGAAACCGCTTTCTGCTGGCGGTGCAGAAGCGGCTTACAAACGGCATCTGACAAATATTGGTGAATTTGACAGGGTCACTGGTGGCGGGTTGGTGCCGGGGTCTGCTGTGCTGATCGGCGGCGATCCGGGCATTGGTAAATCCACCTTGCTGTTGCAGCTGGTCTGCAAGCTGGGTCAGGCGGGCCAGAAGACAGCCTATATCACAGGAGAGGAATCAGTAGAGCAGGTGCGGATGCGTGCTGTACGGCTTGGTCTGCAGGACGCCGAAGCTGGCCTTGCCGCGGCAACAAATGCGGCTGATATCGCTGAGACCGTGCGCAACACCCCTGATCTGGATTTGCTGGTCATTGATTCTATCCAAACCATGTTTGTTCCCGGCCTGGATAGCGCGCCAGGAACTGTCAGCCAGGTCAGGGCCGCCGCGCATGAGCTTATACGGGCGGCGAAAGCCAGCCGGGCAGCGGTGATATTTGTTGGCCATGTGACCAAAGACGGGGCGATTGCCGGGCCGCGCGTGCTTGAACATATGGTTGACTGCGTGCTCTATTTTGAGGGGGACAGGTCGCATCATTTCCGTATTCTGCGTGGCGTGAAAAACCGATTTGGTGCCACAGACGAAATTGGTGTTTTCGAAATGTCAGAAATGGGCCTACAGCAGGTTCCCAACCCGTCTGAGCTGTTTTTAGGAGACAGACAAGATATGGTTGCCGGAACAGCTGTATTTGCTGGACTGGAAGGCACAAGGCCGTTGCTGGTGGAAATTGAGGCGTTGGTGGCCCCGTCCACTCTGGCGACACCGCGGCGCAATGTTGTCGGCTGGGACAGCAGCCGGCTGGCGATGCTGACAGCGGTTCTGGAAGCCCGCTGCGGTGTGCCCTTATCCGGCCGCGATATTTTTCTGAATGTTGCAGGCGGCCTGAGAATACAGGAACCAGCAGCTGATCTGGCGGTCGCCGCTGCGCTGATATCATCAGTCAGCGCAAAACCACTGCCGCCCCGGACAGTGTTTTTTGGCGAGGTCGCGCTGTCAGCCGAATTACGTCAGGTGGCACAAGCTGAGACACGGCTGAAAGAAGCGGCAAAGCTGGGGTTTGAACGGGCAATGCTGCCTCGCCTGCGCCAGAAGATGAAACCGCCACAAGGTATTTCTGTCAGCCAGCCGACAAATCTGTCTGAATTCATTGACAATTTAGGCGGACTGGCCTGAACATAGGATATGCGCCACCGCACCGGAGCCAGACATGCCTGAGATTTCTTTATCAGCCCTCACTCTGTTTGATTATGCGGTTATTATCATCCTCATAATCTCGGCGATTTTTTCAACATTGCGGGGGATGACCCGCGAATTTCTGGGCCTTGCAGGGTGGTTTGTCGCGATCTTTATTTCGCGCCTGACGGCCGCTTCTGTGCAGGAATGGTTATCTAGTTTTATCGCGGTGGACGGGCTGACAGATGTTTTGTCCTGGGCCCTACCCTTTGCGGGCACAGCGGTTATCTGGTTTATCTTTGCGTCTCTTATCTCACCTGGTCTGAAGCGCGCCGGCCTTGGGGCCTTAGATACCTGGCTTGGGGTGATTTTTGGCCTAATCCGCGGGGCGCTTCTGGTCACGTTGTTCTATGTTGCTTCTGTGCTGTTCGTGCAATCTGAAGATAAGCTCTACCCCTTTATGAAAGACAGCCAGTCCAGCCCCTATATCCGAATCATTACCTCGGGCTTTGCACCGTTCCTGCCTGCTGACTGGCAGTCAAGACTGTCTGTTATGGATCTTGATCCGGACCTGACAAAAAATACAGAAGATGCTGTTCAGGGGCAGGTTGACCAGCTGGGCAGCAGACTGCAGCTGCGCGATGATGAGCGCTGATGAGACTTACCAAAGATGGCCTCATTGCATGGACGGCTTGTGTGAGATGTGTTATTGTCTGTCGCCTCAAGGCTATCCTTTTTTTTGTCACTGCCTCATCAAAGTTGACCTTTTATGACCCCTTTTGATCTTCTGTCTAAACAAGATGGTTTTCATGAAGAATGCGCCGTGTTCGGGGTGTATGGTTCAGCAGAAGCACATGTTCTGACCGCTCTCGGCCTGCACGCCCTGCAGCACAGAGGTCAGGAAGCCACAGGCATGGTCAGCTTTGATGGTCAGAACTTCAACAGCCATCGCGGTGTCGGACATGTGGGCGAGAATTTCAATGCAGGCTCTCCCGGCCTTGATGCGCTGAAAGGACATGTGGCGATCGGCCATAACCGCTATTCGACGACGGGCCTCAGCGAGGTGCGTAATATCCAGCCCTTCCTGACCGAACTGGCGTTTGGCCAGTTTGCCATCGCCCATAACGGTAATCTGACAAATGCAGGCCGGCTACGCGCCAGCCTTGTGGAAACCGGCAGTCTGTTTCAGTCAACAACAGATACAGAAATCATCATTCATCTGACCGCCCGTTCGCATCATGCTGATCCCATAGAACGCCTGAAAGAAGCATTGATGCAGGTCTCCGGGGCCTATGCGCTGGTTAGCATCATTGATGATAAGCTGATTGGGGTTCGTGACCCGCTGGGGATCAGACCACTGATTCTGGGACAGGTTGGTGAGGCGTATATTCTGGCTTCAGAAACATGTGCCCTGGATATCATCGGCGCAGAATATATCCGTGACCTGGCCCCAGGTGAGTTGGTGGTGATTGATAAATCAGGTATCAGCAGCCAGATGATAACAACAGAAAAACAATCTCGTTTCTGTATCTTTGAATATATCTATTTCGCCCGCCCTGATTCGACTCTGGAAGGGCGTTCAGTTTATCAGGCCCGCAAGGCGATTGGTGCTGAACTGGCCAAGGAAACAGCGGTGCAGGCGGACCTTGTGATCCCTGTGCCTGATTCTGGTGTACCAGCTGCCCTTGGCTATGCACAAGCCTCAGGTCTGCCGTTCGAATTGGGCATCATCCGCAATCATTATGTCGGCCGTACCTTTATCCAGCCAACTGAAGCGGGCCGCACCTCTGGTGTGATGATGAAGCATAATGCTAACCCGGATATTATCGCTGGCCGGGATGTCATTCTGGTTGATGATTCAATTGTCCGCGGAACAACCTCTCGCAAAATTGTGATGATGATGCGTGCCGCAGGCGCGCGGCACGTTCATATGCGCATCGCCAGCCCGCCCACAACCGATCCCTGTTTTTATGGGGTTGATACACCAGATCGTGACAAGCTGATGGCCGCACAGATGAATGTTACTGATATGTGTTCTGAAATCGGTGCAGACAGTCTGGCGTTTATTTCTATAGACGGGTTGTACCGGGCCATGGGCGAAGCAGGCCGAAATGGCGACAATCCGCAATTCTGTGATGCCTGCTTTACAGGGGACTACCCTGTAAAAGAGACATTTTCTCCTTCCTCATAGACCTGGTGAATTGTGCAATGTCTGATATGAATCCTGATTTGTCTGGCAAGGTCATTCTGGTTACCGGGGCCAGCCGGGGTATTGGCCGTTCTGTTGCACTGGGCTGTGCCAAAGCAGGGGCAGAAGTGATTATCACTGGCCGCACCATGGGCGCNCTGGAAGAGCTGGATGACGACATTAACGCGGTGGGCGGTTCAGCCACNATCGTTGAACTTGACCAGACAGATACAGCAGCAATGGCCAGATTAGGTCAGGCGATTGGNTCACGCTGGGGCCGCCTGGATGGGTTTGTGGCCAATGCCGGCCAGCTGGGTCAGATGGCCCCGATGCCCCATATTGACCCGGAAATCTTTGAACGAACGATATTGGTGAATGTCACCTCTGTCTGGCACCAGATTGCGGCATTTGACGGGCTGTTGCGCGCCGCCCCGGCAGGCCGCGTTGTGCTGGTCTCAAGCGGTGCTGCGCACGGCGATCGGGCATATTGGGGAGCTTATGCTGTATCCAAAGCCGGATTGGAAGCGATGGGCCGGGCCTGGGCAGCTGAAAGCGAAAAAACAAATATGCGCATTAACCTGCTGGACCCGGGGGCAACCCGTACAGCCATGCGGGCAGCAGCCTATCCTGGTGAGGACCCGGATAACCTGCCCACTGCTGACGATATCGCACCTGCTTTTTTGCATCTACTCAGCCCAGCCTGTGACAGTCAGGGAACGCTGTATCGCGCAGCAGACTTAATCCAGCGGCTTAGCTAAACCGCTAGAGCTTTTTTTCAAAAAATCGTTGTGGATTCAGACCTGACATGATCTGATACGGCAACGGCGGTACGTGTCCTGTAATCTGGCGGGCAACTGATTTGCCGATCAGACTGGCTAATGTCAGCCCGCGCGCGCCAAGAGCACTGACCACAGACACACCCGGCATAAGCGGCCCGGCCAAAGGCAATCTGTCTGGATAGGCCAACCGACGTGATGTGCGGCCCCGCCAAGCTGCAGGATCACCAGCCAAATCCCGCAATTCACTTGGCATCAGCTCAAGATTATGAAGATGACCTGCCGCCGTCACCGCAGTGTCACCGGTGGGGTCAAATCCGGCGCCCAAATATTGGCGACCTTCGATAACCGGTGTCAAATAGCCTGAATAATTCAGGGCAATCCGGGAAGGGGCAAGAGAGGTGGTTGACGGCAAATCGCTGAGCTGGCCAGAGGTCACCTGATACGGGCCTAAATCCTGATTCACAAGCTGCAGCAAAGACGGCAAATCCGCCCCGGAACAAAACACAAGATGATCTGCTGTAAACCGCCGACCATCCTCACATTGTGCCAGCCAGTCTCCTGCCTGTCCTGACACAGAGACAAGCTTTGCGCCATAAAGGCGCGGCACAGATGCCGCCAGATGCTGGGCAAATTGTTGCGGGCGGATAACCGCACCTGTTTCAAAATACAAGCCAGACCTGGATAGAGGCAAGCCGGTGAGAGCCGACAGTTCTGCTGCATCTTTATAGACAGCCAGATCAACAGGAAACCCTTGTTCAGCCAGCTTTTTCTGACGAGAAGTTTTGCGGTCATCATGATCAAGGCTGACCACACCATCACTTAAAATCAGCTGATACGCATCCAAGAATTTTCTGGTGTCCGCCAGACAGGAAATCGACAGACGAGAGGATATCATATCCCCAACTGTTAAAAACGGCACCACAATACCTGCCGGATTACCAGAAGCCCCTGCCCCCGGCTGGTCAGCTGCATCAAGAATGGTAACCTCAGCCCCAAGGGCCTGCAGGCTGCCAGCAACAGCACAGCCCGCAATCCCGCCACCAATCACCAAAACAGAGCACGGAGACACAGCCTTTGCGTGCGCAAAACCTTTGTCATAGCTTGCGGTGAGCATATCACGCTTGCGCCCGAAGCCAGCTGCTTTTTGAACGGTAAACCCGGCTTGAGCCAACGCCGTGCGCACCGCGGCGGCAACTGTAAAAGTGGCGAGGCTGGCCTGATGAGCAGATAGCCGCGCAATCTGCTGGCAAATCTGGCCAGACCACAAATCCGGGTTTTTGGCTGGTGAAAACCCGTCCATAAACCAGATATCAGCAGAAAAATCGAGCGTGGGAAGAACCTGTTCTGCCTGACCATAATGAAGGTGAAGGTCAATCTGGCCGTTCAGGAAGCTTAAGTGATGCACCCCCAGCCAACGGCGCGGCCACTGCTGGAGCAAGTCGTTGCAGAGGTCAACAAGCTCGGAAAAACCGCTTAGAGCCTGTGCAACCACCTCTTTTGAGGGCGGGCAGCCTTCAACAGAAATATAGTCAATTTTTGATTTGCTGTTTGTGCGCAGTACTTCTGCACAGACGGCCAGAAAGTTCAGGCCTGTGCCAAACCCCGTCTCAGCAATGATGAGCGGCTCCCCCGTGGCCAGCCTGTCAGAAAGCCGGGTGCCGTTAATAAACACATGCTGTGTTTCTGCAAGCCCGCCATCTGTTGAAAAATAAATATCACCAAACCGTGATGACCGCAGGACCCCGTCTGTCAACACCGCATCTTCAGGTGGCAGTTGAGGCAGGGGCGGCTGAAACACGGTTCTTTTCCTTCATCTTTGTTTTTACGGTTTTCTGTGCTGTTGCCTGTCTTAGCACAAATTATGAACCGTGGTATTCTTGTTGTTAAGAAAACGTGTTTCTGACTGGTAACCGAGCCTCGCAACCTTGGATGTGGATGATGCAGCATGTTTTGATTTTCTGGCTGTCACGATTTGTCCAGACCGGACAGCTGACGATACAAATCGACACTGGACAAAAATTTCTGCTGAACGGCAAAGGCTCTGGATCAGAGCAGATAGCCGTCAGTATCCGTTTAAAAAACAGCACTCAGTTGCTGCGGCTTTTGCTTCGCCCTGATCCGGTTTGCGGCGAGCTGTATGTTGATGGTGATTTGCAAATCACATCAGGCACGCTCAGCCAGTTTATGGATTTCCTGTTTATCAATGGCAAGCATTGGCAGACATCTCCTGCCGGCAAGCTGATCAGCCACTTATACAAGCTGACCGCCTGGTGCCGGACAATAAACCCGGTTGCCCGGTCCAAGCGGAATGTTGCGCATCATTATGATTTGACAGATCAGCTGTTTGATTTGTTTCTGGACCGCCAGCGCCAATATTCCTGTGCTTATTTTGCCGAGGAGACAGATGATCTGGAAATGGCGCAGAACCGGAAGATTGCCCGCCTGGCCGCGAAGCTAAACCTGGCAAAGAATCACAGGATATTGGCTGTGGATGGGGCGGGCTGGCCACAGCCTTGAACATCCTGTCGCCTGACACACATGTCACCGGCATCACCTTATCAGAAAACCAGTTTCACTATTTCAAACAGGCGATTGACACCCATGCAAGGAACGACCGGTTGTCGGTTTTTCTTCAGGATTACAGAATCTTAGGAAACAGACAATTTGACAGGATTGTATCTGTTGGCATGCTGGAACATGTTGGCAGACAGCAGTTTGACCAGTTCTTTTCCTGTGTTGACCAGTATCTCTGCCCGGATGGTGTTGCCGTCATTCATGCAATTGGGCGGTTTGGCAAAGCCCAGCCGACCAGCCCCTGGATTGACAAATATATTTTCCCCGGCGGGTATCTGCCAAATCTGGAGCAAATCACACGCTCAGTCGAAAAAACCAGTTTAAAGATAACAGATATTGAGATTATGCGGCTTCACTACGCAAAGACGCTGGCAGCGTGGCGAGACGCGTTTGAGGCAAATAAATCACAGCTCTCTGAAATTTACGATGAACGTTTTATCCGGTTGTGGCGGTTTTACCTTCTCGCGTGTGAAAACTATTTCGCCCATGGCTGTGGCATGGTATTTCAGATTCAACTGACCCATCGTCAGGATGCTGTGCCGCTGACGCGTGCCTATATCGCCGAAAAAGAAGCTCAATTTACAGACCGTTTATGTCAGACCGCCCTTTCTGGAAAACAAAACCCCTCGCCCAGCTAACCCCTCAGGAATGGGAATCTTTATGTGATGGCTGTGGCAAATGCTGTGTGTTAAAGCTTGAAGATATGGACACAGGGGCTGTTTATTACACTGATGTCGCCTGCAAAATGCTGGATTGCCAGACCGGAAAATGCCGTGATTATGACAACCGCAAACTGCATGTCCCTGATTGTGTTCTGCTCACCCCTCAGTCTGTTGAACAACTGGCCTGGATGCCGAAAACCTGTGCGTACAGGCTGGTTTATGAAGGCCATGATCTGCCCGATTGGCACCCGCTGGTATCCGGGACCAGTGATACCGTCAGACAGGCCGGACAATGCGTGGCTGGCCGCGTCTTTCCAGAAGGCAGTGTTGAAGACGATGATATGGCAGACCATATAACAGATTGGGATTCACCGGCCACAGACTGAACGGAGGTCATGTGATGAATATGCGCTGGCTCATCTATCTTTTGCTGACAGGTCTGATTCTGTCCACCATCTGGCGATATGATTTCAGTGATAATCCAGACCCCAGCTGGACCAAATGCACAGAATCATTGCTGGTGCAGACACTGACCGGAAAATGTACCCTCAGATATGAGGGTGAGACAGAACCTTCATAGGCCGCAGTTTTCTGAATGCCCGATAAACAGAAAAAAGGCCGGATGGTCAAAAAATCAGAGCTGGATGAAAAAATCTGCCTGACCTGCAAACGGCCCTTTTCCTGGCGGAAAAAATGGGCGCGGGATTGGGAGTCAGTAAAATTCTGCTCAAAACGCTGCCGCGGGGAATTTAAACCCTGAACACAGCGTTTATAAATCAATCAGCTGTTTCAATTGGTCAATATGATCTGCTTCATCAACCAGCTTGTCCCAACGGATGGCATGAAACCGGGGAAACCGAGTCGCGATGCCGGATTTATGCCGCCCGGACAGATGCAGAGAATCAAACGCGACTTCAACCACAATTTTCTGTTCAACCTCACGCACAGGCCCGAATTTATTTGTCGTATGCTCCCGCACAAATTTATCCAGCCTGGATAATTCTGCATCTGTGAACCCTGAATAGGCTTTGCATACAGGCACCAGAACAAGATCATCTGCTGGCCCCATCCAGGCGCCCAAAGTGAAATCAGAATAATAAGAAGAGCGTTTACCATGACCGCGCTGAGCATAAATAATCACCAAATCAGCATAGAGCGGATCACGTTTCCATTTAAACCACAGCCCCTTTTCCCGGCCTGCCCGATACAGACTGTCTTTGGCTTTGATCATAACCCCTTCGATCAGCCCGCCTTGCCGGCAATTTTCACGAAAATCTGACAGCTCTACCTGATCTGTAACCTGAAGCGGGGCAGACAGGTCAGAAAACTCATGGTCAATTTTTTGAAATTCAGCCTCCAGGCGCGTTCGTCTGTCGGCAAGAGGTGTGCTGCGTAAATCTTCATCCCCCACCGTGAGCAGATCATAAAACCGCAGAAAAACGGGTGAGTCTGCTTGTAATTTCGGGCTGGCTGTCTTCCGGTTCAGGCGTTGCTGAAGCGCGTTGAAATTGTCAATCGCGTCTGGCTGGCCAGCCAGGATTTCGCCGTCAAGAACCCCTCGCCAGCTCATCGGCCGGGTCAGTTCGGGAAAGGCTGACGAGATATCATCACCAGATCGCGAAAACAACCTGACCCCCTCTTCAGCAGAAACAAGCTGAATACGCGCGCCATCCCATTTCCATTCAATCTGCCAGTCAGCCAGATCAAGTGAGGCCAGTGTCTTCTCATCAATCGGTGAGGCCAGCATCACAGGATGAAACACGGCCCGGCCCGCTGCGTCCGGCCTGTCTACACGCCCGTCCAGCCAGTCAAACAACTCGGTATAGGGCGGCGCAAGCAAAGGCCAGATTTCTTCAATTTCCGTAACATCTCGGCCATAGGCCTGGGCCAGCGCAACCCGCACCAGACGGGCAGACACACCGACCCGCATCCCCCCTGTTGCCAGCTTCAGCAGTGCCCAGCGTTCAGAGACCTGCATGTCATTCATCCAGACCGCCAGCTGCGCGGCGGCCTGATCCCGTTTCACGGCTGAAAGGGTCGTGATAATCTGAGACAAAGAGGGCTGTCCAGACGGCTCTGTGGGTTTGCGATCAGGCCACAGCAAGGCAACTGTTTCTGCCAAATCACCAACAAAATCATAAGATAAGGCAAATAAATCCGGGTCCGTCACCTGTCCTGCCAGTTCGCGAACCACACCAGCCTTAACAGAACGAAACGATAAATCAGATGTCAGTGCCGCCAGACCATAACCACGATCGGGATCAGCAGTTGTTTTGATCCAATTGACAAGATGTGCCAGCTTTACATTCCGCCGCGGCGAGAATAAAAGCGCGTCAAGCAGATCAGAAAAGCCCTTCATTCTGAGGCCTCTTCATAGCCAATTAGTGATAAGGCCCTGGCAGTGATGCCAAGCTGTGCACAGGCATGAAGAAGCGCATCTTCGCGCCCATGGGTGATCCACACCTCTTTCGGCTTGATCTCAGATAAAGTGGTCAGCAAATCAGGCCAGTCAGCATGGTCAGATAATATGACAGGCAGTTCCACCCCTCTTTGCTTTGCTCTTTGCCGGACCTGCATCCAGCCAGAGGCAAACGCAAATAACGGGTCTGTCAGGCGTTGGGCCCATTTTGAGGCAAAGGCAGAAGGCGGAGCAATCACAATCTGGCCAACTAGTTCAGGCTGTGTCTGACCTGCCTTCCCGGCTGACGCCGGACGCAGTGGCCCCAGCTCTACACCGTGTCGCTCATAAAGCTCACACAATTTCTGCAGCGCGCCGTGAATATAAATGGGCTGGTTGTAACCAGCCTGACGCAACATCGCAATAATACGCTGGGCCTTACCCAGCGCATAGGCGCCGACCAGCACGGTGCGATCAGGAAATAGATATTTCGCTTGCAGCAGCTTTTCAATTTCTGCTTCCGGCGGCGGATGACGAAAGACCGGCAGCGCGAATGTGGCTTCAGTAATAAACACATCACAAGGCACGACCTCAAACGGCTGGCAGGTGGGGTCTGGCGCCCGCTTATAGTCACCAGCAGCCACCAGACGCTGATCCTGAAAATCAACAATCACTTGTGCACTGCCCAAAACATGGCCGGCAGGGGCCATTGATATCTGCGTCTGGCCGAGCTGAAGCGTTTCACCATAGGCAAGCGGCGTTACAGATTGCGCAAAATTCTGCCCATAACGAGACGCCATAATATCAAGTGTCTGCGGCGTGGCGATCACATGGTCATGACCGGCCCGGGCATGATCTGCATGACCATGGGTAATCAGCGCAAGCGGCTGAGGAGATACCGGGTCAATCATGGCCTTTGCAGGCAGAACGGACAAACCGCTATTTTTTGTTTTGACCCAGTTCAACATAGCTTCAGTCGATTACGCCCTATCAGTTTACCTCTATTTCGTCCCGAACAGCTTGGCGAATTCATCTGCGCTGAGATTTTTGAGATCTTCACGCCATTCTGCACCCACTTTCATCCCGGCAATCACCGCTTCACGCTGGCCCAGTTTTTCACGCCAGGCGGCAACATGCGGATAGTCCTCAATCGCTACATTCTGGCGCTGATAGGTCCGGGTCCACGGCAGAATCGCAATGTCTGCAATGGAATAGCTGTCACCGGCGACATATTCGGTCTGTGCCAGCCGTCTGTCCAAAACACCATATAATCTGTTCGCTTCTGATGAATAACGGTTCATTGCATAGTCGATTTCTTCCGGCGCGTAATAATTGAAATGATGCGCCTGGCCCAACATCGGACCGAAGCCCCCCATCTGCCACATCAGCCATTCATACACAGCAATGCGCTCACGCTCACCTGATGGCATCAACAAACCTGTTTTCTGGGCGAGATATAACAGAATAGCCCCAGATTCAAACACGGTTACCTGATCACCATCAGGCCCGTCATGGTCAATGATCGCGGGCATGCGGTTATTTGGTGAAAAGGCCAGAAATTCTGGCTTGAACTGATCACCTGCACCGATATTCACTGGCTTGACGTCATAGGCGAGCCCCATTTCTTCAAGCACGATAGAGATTTTGTGGCCGTTGGGTGTAGGCCAATAATAAAGTTCGATCATGTTTGTAAAAACTCCGATTGCCTTGTTGCGGAATGCCCCTACATGTCTAGCATGGATACATAAATTGAATGAATGTAAAATCAACCGTCCGGTGTATGTTTATCCTGTCGGTATGTTTGCCCAAGGTCTGTGAATGTCGTCGCGTCTGCCTGTCAAATTTTCAAACTGGTTTCAAGCTAAGGGCTGGTCAGCCTATCCGCACCAGTTGCAAATGATAGAGCAAATCGAAAGCGGCAAATCCATTCTGCTGATTGCCCCCACAGGGGCAGGCAAAACCTTATCCGGGTTTCTGCCCAGCCTGATAGATTTGGCTGAAACCCCTCATCAGGGGCTGCATACTTTGTATCTGTCCCCGATTAAGGCTCTGGCTGTTGATATTGCCCGCAATCTGGATACACCGATTTCAGAAATGGGCCTGCCGATAACCGTGGAAACACGAACCGGTGACACACCGCAAGCCAAACGGAACAGGCAACGGACCACACCGCCAAATATGTTAATGACCACGCCAGAATCACTTGAATTGATGCTGAGCTGGCCAGATGCAGACCGGATGTTTGGTTCTGTGAAGATGATCATTATTGACGAGATTCATGCTCTGGCAGGCACAAAGCGGGGTGATCTGCTGTCTTTATCTCTGGCAGCCTTGCGCAAACTGGCCCCACACAGCCTCTCAATCGGCCTGTCAGCAACAGTGGCCAATCCTGACAGATTCACACCCTGGCTGGACGCTGACCAGAGCCGCGTAGCTGTTCTGAAGCCGGATCTGAGCAAAGCAATAGAGCTGTCTATTCTGGACACTGAGGCAGAGCGGCTGCCCTGGTCCGGACATGGCGGTTTGTATGCGGCCAAGGATATTTACACACTCATCACCACACATCGGCCGTGCCTTGTGTTTGTGAATACACGGGCACAAGCAGAAATGCTGTTTCAGGCCTTATGGGTGCATAATGATCTGACCTTGAAAATTGGGTTGCATCATGGCTCGCTTGAGGTGGGCCTGCGCCGCAAGACAGAAGCGGCCATGGCCAGAGGCGAGCTGGATGCTGTGGTGGCCACCTCATCTCTTGATCTGGGCATTGACTGGGCAGATATAGAGCTTGTTATTCAGGTTGGCGCACCGAAAGGCACATCCAGGCTGATGCAGCGGATCGGCCGGGCCGGACACAGGCTGGATGCGCCGAGCCGTGCCCCGATTGTTCCTGCCAACAGATTTGAGGTGCTTGAATCTCTGGCCGCCAAAATCAATGTTGAAGAACACATTCTGGATGATCTGCCTGAACATGACGGGGGGCTTGACGTTCTGGCCCAGCATATTGTCGGGCGAGCGGTTGCCGGCCCCTTTGACGCGGACAGCCTTTTTGATCAGGTGCGCAGCGCGGCACATTATCGCCGCTTAAGCCGTGAAAGCTTTGACCGCGCTTTGGATTTTGTCGCGACTGGGGGATATGCGCTGGGGCATTACAGCCAGTTCCAGCGTATTGTCCAGGGTGTTGACGGGCTGTGGCGGCTGACCTCGCGGCGGGTGGCGACCAGGTGGAAAATGAATGTCGGCACGATTGTAGAAACTGACACCATTAAGGTCAGGCTGAAGGGCGGCCCTGTATTAGGTGAGATAGAAGATTATTTTGTCCAGGGACTGAGCGCTGGTGATACATTTATCTTTGCTGGCCGTGTCTTGGAATTTGCCGGCATGAAAGCCAATCAGGCTCTGGCCCGGCCCGGACGCACCGGAGAGCCGAAGATTCCGGCTTACGCCGGGGGCCGCCTGCCTCTGTCTCCTGGGTTGGCTCAACGGGTCAGGCAATTATTGAATGACCCAGCAATACATCGCTTCCTGCCGCCGATGGTTCAGGAATGGCTGTCTATCCAGAAATGGGTGTCTGATTTGCCAGCCGAAGACAAGCTGTTGGTCGAAACCTTCCCCAGAGGCGGGAAACATTACATGGTCGCTTACTGTTTTGCTGGCCGCAACGCGCATCAAACGCTGGGAATGTTGCTGACCCGCCGAATGGAACGGCAAGGGATTGGCCCGCTGGGGTTTGTTGCGACTGATTACGCCATTGCTGTCTGGTCCCGGCATCAGGTCACCACCCCGGACAGCTTGTTTACAACAGATATTCTGGGCGATGATTTAGAGGAATGGATGGCTGAATCATCAATGCTGAAACGCAGCTTCCGCCAGGTGGCCATCATCTCCGGCCTGATCGACAAAAACAGCCCTGGCACTGAGAAGACCGGCAAACAGGTCACCATCAATTCTGATCTGATTTATGACGTGTTGCGCCAGCATCAACCTGATCATCTGTTGCTGGAAGCCACCCGCGCAGATGCGGCAAGAGGCATGACAGATATAAAACGGCTGTCTGATTTACTGTCTGATTACGCTGGCCATATCACGCACCGGTCTCTTCAGCGCGTGTCGCCTTTATCTGTGCCCTTGCTGCTTGAAGTTGGCCGGGAATCTGTTACAGCTTCTGCGGTAGATGAACTTTTAAGTGAATTAGAAGATGAACTTATCAGCGAAGCCTTTCACAATCTTCCTCAAAAACAACTGCTGTAATGAAAATGCCAGCTGATCAGCAGAAAAAACAGGCATGCCTGGCCTTGTCCTTTTGCGACGAGCTTTGTGAGCTCCACAGTGACGGCTCGTTATATCTGCCCAGTTACCGCACATTGGTTGTTTCCGACCTTCATTTTGAAAAAGGACATGCCCAATCTGCAG
>PBLR01000010.1 GCA_002722385.1 SAR116 cluster bacterium
GATCTGGGTGAGGCGAAATGGAAAGCCTGGATTAAACCGCTGGCATTTGAAGCGATTGATGACAGCTTGTTGATCTTGCGGGCTGACACCTCATTTCTTCGGGACCGGGTGTTATCAAATTATGCTGAAAAGCTGAGATTGCTGGCCAAAGCCGAATTTGACGGGGTCCAGGCTGTTGATGTGGTGCTGAACAGTGCCGATCGTACAGGCCCGCTTGCCTCTTCCCCTGCTTCTGCTGCTGACTATCCGCCGCGGATGACCTCTTCGGCTGCCGAATCAGAGGCGGCGCCAAGCCTGACCGGAACCGTTGAAGGGCTGGACAGCCGGCTGACTTTTGAGAATTTTATTGTTGGCAAGCCGAACCAGCTGGCGTTTGCGATTGCCAAGCGGGTTGCCGAAAGTGCCGAGGCCACCTACAACCCGCTGTTTTTATATGGAGGCGTTGGTCTGGGCAAAACACATCTGATGCATGCGATTGCCTGGGAAATTAACCACCGCCAGCCGCACCGCAAAGTGATGTATCTGTCTGCTGAAAAATTCATGTACCGGTTCATCAGGGCGTTACGGTATCGTGACATGATGTCATTCAAAGAACAGTTCCGGTCTGTTGATGTTCTGATGATCGATGATGTGCAGTTCATTTCCGGCAAGGATTCAACACAAGAAGAGTTTTTCCATACGTTCAACGCGCTGGTTGAGGATGGCCGCCAGGTTGTTCTGTCTGCAGATAAATCACCAACAGACCTGTCCGGTATGGAAGAACGTCTGCGCTCTCGCCTCGGCTGGGGCATGGTGGCGGATATACATCCGGCTGATTATGAATTGCGTTTGGGTATTCTTCAGGCCCGCCGCGATAAATCAGGGGTTGATGTGTCTGATAAGGTACTGGACTTCCTGGCGCGGAAAATCACCTCAAACATCCGTGAAATTGAAGGCGCCTTTAACCGGATTGTTGCGCATGCCACTTTGGTCGGGCGCGAGATTACTGTGGAAACGTCACGAGAATTGCTGGCAGACCTGTTACGGGCCAGCAGCCGGCGCATTACGGTTGATGACATCCAGAAACAAGTGGCCAGCCATTTTCATATCCGTGTCGCTGATATGTTTTCTGCCAGACGGTCACGCCAGATCGCCCGGCCACGCCAGATCGCCATGTATCTGGCCAAGAATCTGACCTCTCTGTCCTATCCAGAGATTGGCAGACGCTTCGGTAATCGTGACCATACAACCATCATGCATGCGGTGCGCAAGGTTGAAGAATTAATGGTCACAGAAACCGAACTGGCTGATGATGTGAATCTGCTGAAATCAGTTCTTTCCGATCAGTAAAACCAAAGGGTTGCCCGCAAAGTGCAGTCCAGCCAGTCAAATGGCCAGATCAGGTGAGTCTGGCCTATATCCTGTGATTATTTTCGTTTGTACTGCTATATTTTGTGTGTCAAAATAGGGTACTTGAACACGACCATCAAAAATTCAGAGATAAGCCGATGAAATTCGCAATTGATAGGCTGAGTTTGCTTCGTCCTCTCGGGCATGTCAGTTCTGTAGTTGAGCGACGCAACACCATTCCCATTCTGGCCAATATTGTTATCCGGGCAGAAGCAGGCCAATTGACCCTGACCGCAACGGATATGGAAATGGATATCGCTGAGCAGGTCAGCTGTTCAGTGGCACAGGACGGGGCTTGTACAGTCCCTGCTCATCTGTTGAACGATATTGTCAAAAAGCTGCCAGAAGGGGCTGAAGTGACCGTCACAGTTGCTGATGGCACAGCATCTGTTCAGGCTGGCCGGTCAAATTTCACCCTGCCGACATTGCCGGTTGAAGATTTTCCTGCCTTTAATTCCAGCGAATTGCCAATTCAGTTTGCCATCACCACAGCTGATATGCGGCATCAGATTGACACCACCCGGTTTGCGATTTCAACTGAAGAAACCCGTTATTATCTGAATGGCATTTATTTTCATAAAAGCGATTCAGGGGCGCTGGCGGCGGTGGCCACAGATGGTCACAGGCTGGCCCTTGCGCAGATGAGCATGCCACAGGGCGCACAGGATCTGCCGAACATTATCCTGCCGCGCAAGGCTGTGGGCGAGCTGCGGAAATTGCTGGATGATGAAGAAGGCGAGGTTAATGTCCGGCTGTCTGAAACCCGTGCTGAATTTTCCTTTGGTCAGGTGCGTCTGACCTCAAAGCTTATTGATGGCTCTTTTCCAGATTACACCCGGGTGATCCCGCGCGGCAATGATAAGGTGCTCAGCGTTGACCGTGGCCTGTTTTCGGCAGCGGTTGACAGGGTGTCGACCATTTCTTCTGAAAAATCACGTTCGGTGAAGCTCAGCCTGACTGAAAATCTGCTGACTCTGTCTGCCAGTACGCCTGAGGCGTCAAGTGCGGTTGAAGAGCTGGAAGTCAGCTATTCAGGTGAGGGATTGGATATAGGGTTCAATGCGCGTTATCTGCTGGAAATTGCCCAGCAGATTGAAGGCGATGTGATGCAGATGGCCTTGTCTGATCCGGGCTCACCCAGCCTTATTTCAACACCTGGTGATGACGATAATCTGTTTGTGCTTATGCCGATGCGGGTTTAAGGGCCGGTGTATGTGGCAAAAACAGGCGAACAAGCAAGGGTGGAGAGCCTATGATGCAGCCTCAGGCCGTATCTCGCTGTGAGGATAAGCCAACACAAGCGCAATCCAGCTCTTCTCAGACAGGGGAGCCCGGTCACCAGCCTATGATCTCAGGCCTGCACACGCTTCAGATTCAGGCGTTCCGGAATTATCCGTCAGCTGAACTGGGCCTGCAGAGCAAAGCAATTGTGCTGACCGGGCCGAATGGCGCGGGAAAAACAAATTTGCTGGAAGCTGTGTCTATGCTGGCCCCGGGCAGGGGGTTGCGGCGGGCCCAGCGCGGCGAAATCGGTCATTTCTCTGAACAGCTGACACAGAACCGCACAGACAGGACAAAAGAGGTGCAGGGCGCAAGCTGGTCTGTCTTTGCTGAACTGTCTGGCCCTGAAGGGGTGGTGGCCGTAGGGACTGGGCAGGCCCCTGAACAGCCAGATGCCCCGCGGCGCGTGGTCAGGGTAAATGGTGTCGCCAGTGCCCAGACAGACCTAGCGCGGCTGGTCACCTTATCCTGGCTGACCCCCCAGATGGATGGTCTGTTTATTGGCGCGCCTTCTGCCCGCAGGCGGTTTATTGACCGTTTGGCGATTGCTTTTGATCCGGCACATAGCGGGCGGTTGTCTCGCTATGAAAAAGCCTGGCGGGAACGGACACGCCTGCTCAGTGACGGGCAGACAGATGAAAACTGGTGTGCATCTCTTGAAAAGATACTGGCCGAAACAGGGATTGCCATTTCCGCAACCCGTTCAGCCTTGATAGATGATATCAATCGGGAGTCCGGCCTGTTGGCATCAAGCTTTCCGGTGGTCAACGCCCATCTGACCGGCCAGGCGGCTGACTGGCTGGAAGCGGGCCTGCCGGCGATTGATATTGAAGACAGGATATTGCTGGCCGCCCGGCAAAACCGTCAGGCAGGGCTCAGCCATATGCCGGGGCCGCATGAAACAGACTTAACGCTTGTCTATAAAGGGCAAAGTGCGCATCTGGCCTCAACCGGAGAACAAAAAGCCCTGATGATTGCCATGGTCCTGGCTCATGCCGTGCTGCAGGACAAACGTTTGGGCCGGCCGCCCATTTTATTGCTTGATGATGTTGCTGCTCATTTGGACCCGGCCCGCAGGGCAGAGCTGTTTTCATTGTGTTCTGAATTATCAGGCCAGGTATGGTATAGTGGTGTTGATGCGCAGGCCTTTTTAGCCTTGCGTGAAGAGGCCCAATTTATAGCTGTTTCAGATGGCCAGCTTAACCTTTAGACGCCAGCAGATCTGCCGCGAATGATGATGATGTATGGTACAGGTATGGAGAACAACACATGACAGATGATGCGCTTCCGCAGGAAGAATACGGAGCAGAGTCGATCAAGGTTTTGCGCGGGCTTGATGCTGTGCGCAAACGCCCGGGCATGTATATAGGGGATACAGATGATGGCTCCGGACTGCATCACATGGTGTATGAGGTTGTGGATAATGCAATCGATGAAGCCTTGGCCGGTCATTGTGACATTACCCAGGTGATCTTGAACGGTGACGGATCTGTCACGGTATCGGATAACGGCCGCGGAATCCCGACACAGATTCATCCTGAAGAAGGCATTTCTGCCGCTGAAGTCATCATGACCCAGCTTCATGCTGGCGGCAAATTTGACAATAATGCATATAAGGTCTCCGGCGGTTTGCATGGTGTGGGCGTGTCAGTTGTGAACGCGCTGTCAGGCTGGCTTGAGCTGAATATCTGGCGTGAAGGCCGGCATCATTCCATGCGGTTTGAGCATGGCGAATCAGTTGCCCCGCTTGCAGATACAGGACCAGCAGAAGGCAAAAGCGGCACAGAGATCACCTTTCTGCCGTCAACAGACACATTTTCAAATATTGAATTTGAATTCACCATTTTGGAAAACAGGCTGCGTGAGCTGGCGTTTTTGAATTCAGGTGTGCGCATACGCCTGGTTGATAACCGCAAAGCAGAAGAAAAGGTGAGCGAATTTTATTATGATGGCGGCCTTGTTGCGTTTGTCGATTACCTCAATAAATCACGCAACGCGCTTCACCAGACCATCCATAACGCTACCGAAAAAGATGGTGTGGGAGTAGAGCTGTCTCTGGCCTGGACAGACAGTTTTCATGAAACAACCTTATGTTTCACAAATAATATTCCGCAGCGTGACGGCGGCACCCATCTGGCCGGATTCAGAGGCGCGCTAACCCGTATTGTCAATAATTATGCGCAAGAGGCGGGCATTGCCAAGCGCGAAAAAGTCCAGCTGACAGGAGATGATTCACGTGAAGGGCTGACCGCCATTATTTCGGTGAAAGTGCCTGATCCCAAATTCTCATCACAAACAAAAGACAAGCTTGTATCTTCTGAGGTGCGGCCTCTGGTTGAACAGGCAGTAGGTGAGGCGTTGAGCCAGTGGTTTGAGGAACACCCTGCTGAGGCCAAAAAAATTGTCTCCAAAGCCTATGAAGCCGCCGCTGCCCGCGAAGCGGCCCGCAAGGCCCGCGAGCTGACCCGCCGCAAAGGGGTTCTGGATGTGGCCAGCCTGCCTGGCAAGCTGGCAGATTGTCAGGAAAAAGACCCGGCCAAGTCTGAGCTGTTTCTGGTTGAGGGGGATTCAGCTGGCGGTTCAGCCAAACAAGGGCGTGACCGGGCCAATCAGGCGATCCTGCCTCTGCGGGGTAAAATTCTGAATGTGGAGCGGGCCCGGCTGGACAAAATGCTGTCTTCTGCTGAAATCGGCACTTTGATCACGGCGATTGGGGCCGGCGTCGGCAATAGCGGGCCTGAAAATAATGGTATGGACCCGGATAAAATCCGTTATCACAAGGTGGTCATTATGACAGATGCGGATGTTGATGGCAGTCACATCAGAACCTTGCTGCTGACCTTCTTCTTCCGTCATATGCGGCCGCTGATCGAAAAGGGCTATTTATATATCGCCCAGCCGCCTTTGTTTCGGGCAAAGCGCGGATCATCAGAAGTCTATCTGAAAGATCAGAGCGCGCTTGATGATTATCTGGTCAATGCCGGGCTGAAAGATGCGGTTCTGCGTGATGAGGCTGGTCTGCAAATCGCTGGTGCTGATCTAAAAGAGCTTGTGGAAAACTCCATCACACTCTCTCGGGCGATAGATCAACTGACCCTTCAGGTCAGCAACCGTGATGTGATTGAACAGGCCGCGATCGCCGGTATGCTGAATGCTGAAAATCTGTTCAAAGAAGAAGCAGCCGGCTATCTTGCCAGGCGTCTGGACCAGATGTCAGATCCGCTTGAACAGGGCTGGCAGGCAGAGATTGAGCCAACAGGCGAGCAGCCCCGGCTTAAGCTCAGCCGGACTTTACGCGGCATCACAGAAACCCATTATCTGGATCGTAAATTCATCAATACAGCAGAGGCCCGGCAGCTGGATGCCGCTGCCGCCCGGCTGCAGCAGGTGTTTGCCAAACGCCCCTGGTTTGAAACCCCGCAGGGCCAGACCATGATCAAAGGCCCGTCTGAGCTGGCTGCCCAGGTGACGGCCCTTGGCCGGAAAGGTGCCCAGATTGCTCGTTATAAAGGGCTTGGCGAGATGAACCCTGATCAATTATGGGAAACCACGCTTGATCCGGATCAGCGCACCTTCCTTCAGGTCCGGATCACAGAAGAAGAAGAGGCGAATCTTGCCTTTTCAACATTGATGGGTGAAGCGGTTGAAGAACGCCGGAATTTCATTCAGGAAAATGCCCTGAAAGTGTCTAACCTCGATATCTGATCAAACAATGTTGCCGCCCTTTTCCACATCCAGACCTGACCTTCAGGCGGTGGCCCGTATCAACGGTGAGGCGCTGATAGATCCCAAAGCGGTTGTGCTGATCAGGTGGCTGGCGCTGTCTGGCCAGTCTGTCGCTCTTATCTGTGTGTTTTTCTTTTTGAATTTTGAGCCACCTTTTTTAAGTGCCTTCGGTATTATTCTGGTCGGGGTGGCAGTGAATGTCTGGCAGGCCTGGCGGACCCGGCATCTGACTCAGGCCTCTGCCATAGAACTGCTTCTGGCCCTGTTATTTGATGTGATTCAGCTGGCCGGGCTGCTTTATCTGACAGGGGGGTTAAGCAATCCGTTTTCGATCTTGCTGCTGGCCCCGATTGTGGTGTCTGCTGCTCTGCTTGATTTCAAATCCACAGCTTTTCTGGTGATTCTTGTCGGGGTTTGTGCCAGCCTGTTATCCAGGCTTCATCTGCCTCTGCCTTTGCTGGCGGACAGGTTTGATCTGCCCTCTTTATATCTCATCGGGCTGTTGGTGGCTTTGATGGTGTCGGCGTTATTTATCAGCTTTTATGTCTGGTGGCTGGCAGACAGATCACGGCGCACCTCAGCCAGCCTGGCCGCAACACAGCTGGTTCTGGAACGTGAACAGCAGATCGCTAATTTAGGCGCACTGGCCGCGGCGGCGGCTCATAAGCTGGGCTCACCTCTGAACACCATCACACTGATCAGCCATGAGCTGCAGAACCGGCTTGACCAGCATCCCCGGTCCGAAGACTTACAGGCGGACATCTCGCTTCTGATCAATGAAGCAGAAAGATGCCGTGTGATTCTCTCTGAGCTGGACCGCGATGTGAACACAGACAGATTTGCAGATGATGTGACCATGCCGATCAGTCAGGTGTTACACACCATGCTTGATGCCAAATTCACCGAATTGACAGGTCTTCTTGATCTGACCACGGGGTCTTTGGATGACAGTGATGAGCCCTTATCCAAGCCGCTTCCTGATCTGAAATATACGTTGGAGATTCTGCTGGATAATGCACATGACTATGCGGCCACGGCGATCAGACTTGATATTGGCTGGACCGCGACCGATATTGATATCAACCTCAGCGATGATGGGCCGGGGTTTGGCCCGAATATTCTGGCCCGTCTGGGCCAGCCCTGGAACAGCTCGCGTGACGGTCGCGGCGGCCATCGCGGTCTGGGATTGTTTCTGGCGGTAACACTGGTCAACAGCCTTGGTGGTGAAATTGACATTTATAATGAAGAAGTTGGCGGCGCGGCCATTCATATCACCATTCCGCGCGAAAGATTGACAAGCTGATAAGTGGTAAACATGGTGCTGGTCTGGTGACAGGACATAGATTCTAAAAGGCCGAAAAGATAAGAAGATGAACAGAAAGCTGTTAATTCTGGATGATGATAACGCGCTGCGACGGATGCTGGTGCGCGCGATGGAACAACGTGAATTTACGGTTATGGCCGCAGCTGGTGTGAAAGAAGCCTTGAGCCTGATTCAGCAACAGCTGCCTGATTATGCTGTTCTGGATTTAAAACTTGAAGATGGCAACGGCCTTGATGTTGTGCGTCACCTTCAGTCTGTGAACCCAGCGTGTCGGATCATTATCCTCACAGGATTCGGCAATATCGCCACCGCGGTTGCCGCGGTGAAGGCAGGGGCGCTTGATTATTTGCCCAAGCCGGCAAACCCTGATGAGATTGTCAGAGCATTGCTGCAGACAGAAGGCGGCCTGCCTGCCCCGCCTGAAGATCCGATGAGCGCCGACAGGGTGCGCTGGGAACATATTCAGCGTGTGTTTGAACAATGTGACCGCAATGTTTCTGAGACGGCCCGCCGCCTGAAAATGCACCGCCGGACCTTACAACGTATTCTTGCCAAACACGCCCCGCGCCGGTAAATAGACAGCTTGAATGAATGTCCCGGCAGGGGCTCCATCTTGTTTGACAGGGGGTAAGGGATGGCTGGTGATCCGCAAAAAATATATCGGTTTCTGACAGGAGAAGACACGCCTGAATTTTGCGCGCGTGTCAGTGCCGCCTTGGATGAAGGCTACGTTCTTTATGGTGATCCGGTTATGGTCATGGACGGGAAGACACGCATCGTCGGTCAGGCTGTTATATGGGGACAAAGCCAGCAGGGCGATGTTGATGTGCAAAAAGAGGACCGAAGATGAGCAAGGACACATCCTGGCACAGAGACACCCATTTGATCCGTGAAGGGGTGAATCGTACAGATAATTTTGAAACATCTGAAGCGTTGTTCATGACCTCTGGCTATGTCTATGACACGGCTGAACAGGCAGCCGCAGCGTTTAAAGGTGAGGCTGATAATTTTGTTTATTCACGTTATGGCAACCCGACCTTAAAAGCCCTTGAAGCGCGGCTGGCCAAGCTTGAGGGGGCAGAGGCCTGCCGTGTATGCGGAACAGGTATGGCCGCGATATTCTCGTCTCTGGCGTGCCAGCTTTCTGCAGGGGATCGTGTGGTGGCCAGCCAGGCATTGTTTGGGGCCTGTCATGCGATTTTAACAAAAATCCTGCCGCGCTGGGGGGTTGATGTTGAACTGGTCGACGGGCGCGATCTGGCGGCCTGGACAACAGCATTGGCAAAACCGACAAAAATTGTGTTTCTGGAAAGCCCGTCAAATCCGGTTTTGCATTTGGTGGATATTCAGGCGGTCAGCGCGCTGGCCCATGCCGCCGGGGCACAGGTGATTGTGGATAATGTCTTTGCCACACCGGTGTTTCAGTCTCCGCTGGCCCTTGGTGCAGATATTGTTACCTATTCCACAACAAAACATATTGATGGTCAGGGCCGCCTGCTTGGCGGGGCTGTGTTGGGCACCACAGCCTTTATTGAAGAGACCTTTCTGCCGTTTTACCGGCAGACCGGCGCAGCGATGAGCCCGTTTACCGCCTGGGTAATGCTGAAATCTCTGGAAACGCTGGTTTTGCGTGTAGAGGCGCAGACAAAAACCGCTCGCACGATCGCCGCCGCCATAAAGGCTCATCCGGCGGTGGTGTCTTTATCCTACCCTGGTGAGCCGTCCCATCCGCAATATGAGCTGGCCTGCCGCCAGATGTCAGGGCCCAGCACATTGATGGCGTTTGAAGTGCAGGGCGGCAAAGACGGTGCGTTCCGGTTTCTTAACGCCTTATCTCTTATTGATATTTCAAACAATCTAGGGGATTTAAAGTCACTGGCCTGTCATCCGGCCAGCACCACCCATATGAGCTTGTCTGAGGAGGAGCGGCAACAGCTGGAGATCAATGAAGGCCATGTCAGGCTTTCTGTCGGGTTGGAACATGCAGATGATCTGATCTCAGATCTTACCCAGGCACTTGACGCCTGTATCAGGTCTTAGCCTGTTTTATGGAATTGGCTCATCTTTTATCCCTGGCAGCAGCGTTGAGCTGGACACTGGCCAGCCTGTTCGGCCATCGCCCTGCGGTGACCTTGGGCTCGCTTCAGTTTAACCGTATCCGGATGCTGGCCTCAGCAGGGTTGCTGTGCGTGATGATGCTTCTCACAAACGCCAGCTGGTCTGTGCCTGATCAGTTTTGGCTGCCTATCCTTGCCTCTGCCCTGATCGGGGTTGTGATCGGGGATTATTTTTTATTTGTCACCATGCGCCGTCTGGGCCCGCGCCGTACCGGTATTCTGTTTGCGGCCAATGCGCCGCTGGCGGCTCTTCTTGGCTGGCTGTTTTTGTCTGAACCTCTGACAGGGCTGAAAATTCTGGCCATTGGGATTGGCTTTTCCGGCATTTGTCTGGCAGTGATTTATGGCAAGCGCCGGGATTTGCTGCATGTCTGGGAAACCATCACACAACCGCTCTGGCTGGGCGTGCTGACCGGGTTTCTGGCCGCCCTTGGCCAGGCGGTTGGTGTGCTGTTGCTGCGCCCGGTGATGGCGGCCGGGGGTGATCCAATGATGGCCGGCCTGATCAGGGTTTCTGTGGCGGCGCTTGTTTTCTGGCTGATCTGGCCGTTCAGCCGGCCACAGATTGACAAGGCTGTTTATGCCGATAAACGGCTTTGGCTGTATATTGTCGCGAATGGTTTTTTTGGCCTCAGCTTTGGCGTTTATCTGCTTCTGGCTGCTCTTGAAACCGGTCGGGTTGCTGATGTGACGATCTTGTCCTCTTTTGGCCCGGTTATGATTCTGCCCTTTGTGTGGTATCAAACACGCAGCCGTCCTGCCTGGGGGGCGTGGCTTGGTGCAGGACTTGTTGTCTGCAGTTCAGCCTTGCTGGTGGTATAGGGGTCGTTGTGTTGCGGAGTGTCGAGGTGAGCCATACCATCAGTAAACCCCAGCCGCTGGATTTTTTGATTCTGCTGGTTTTGTCTGTGATCTGGGGATCTGCCTTCGGGGCCATTAAAATCGCTGTTGACGGGTCAGCCCCGTTCAGTGTTGTCGCGGCGCGTACCACGATTGGCAGTTTGGGAATCTGTTTGTGGCTGGCGATCTCCGGCGGGTTTCGGCTGGACTGGCGGGCCCTGCCCTGGGGCAGGCTGGCAGCGATCGCCTTTCTGGGCACCTTGTTACCCTTTTTTCTGATCAGCTGGGCAGAACAATTTGTGGACAGTTCTGTTGCGGGTCTGTTGAACGGAACGGGCCCTCTTGTCACGGTTTTGGGGGCACATTTCATCACCCGTGATGAGCTGCTGACAAAAGGCCGGCTGTTTGGTGTTTTGCTGGGGCTGGGCGGTGTTTTCATTCTTATGTATGACGGGGTGAACAAATTGGGCGGCTCTTCACTGATTTCCCAGCTGGCCCTGATGCTGGCCTTTTCCTGTTATGCTGGCGGTAATCTGATGGTCAGAGGGTTGACCGGCATTAAGCCTGTCCAGCTGACCGGTTTTTCTTTGGTTCTGTCCTCTGTTGTGGCCATACCTCTGGCGCTTGTTCTGGAACAACCCGATCCGGTCAGCTGGTCAACTGATGTCTGGGCAGCCTTGCTCTGGCTGGGGCTTGTATCGACAGCCTTTGCCTTTTCCCTGCGCTATGTTTTAATTAACCGGGCAGGGGCGGGTTTTATGTCAAATGTTGGTTATACAATCCCCATGGTTGCTGTCGTGATCGGGCTTGTGGTGTTGGGTGAACCTGTGACCCTGCCAAAATTTCTGGCCCTGCTTGTGATTCTGGCCAGCTTATATATCACCCGCCGGGCAGGCGTGAAATTAAGGAGCTGATATGTATAAAGCCGTCTTGTTTGATGCCTATGGTACCTTGTTGGATGTTGATGCGGCTGCGGCCAAGCTGGCGGCAACAGGCCGGTTTCCTGAACTGAAGACGTTGTGGCCAGAACTGGCCGCAATTTGGCGATCCCGCCAGCTGAACTACACCTGGCTGCGGTCTCTTTCACACAGCTATGCCCCGTTCTGGCAGCTGACCTGCGACTCACTGGATTATGCGCTGGAATCCCTTCAGCTTGATAACCAGGAGATGCGAGACGCGCTTCTTGATCTGTATCGTGAACTGGACGCCTATGATGATGCGCGCCCGGCCCTGGATGCGGTTCACGCTGCCGGCTTGCCGGCGGCTGTGCTCTCAAACGGCAATCAGCAGATGATCGATCATGCGTTTGCCGCGGCAGGGCTGACAGACAGACTGGACAGTTTATTATCTGTTGAAGATGTCGGCGTGTTCAAGCCTGACCCCCGTGTCTATCAGCTGGGCTGCGCGCGCTATACAGCGAAGCCTGAAGACATTTTATTTGTCTCTTCAAATGGCTGGGATGCGGCGGCGGCTGGTCTGTTCGGCTTTAAAACCATTTGGGCGAATCGGGCAGGTATGCCTGTTGAACGGCTGCCGCGCCAGCCTGATTTCATCGCTTCNGGCCTTGATTTTGTGGNGGCTCATTTATCCACAGCCAAAAGCTGAGCAATCTGCCGGCCATAGTGTTGCGTAAACGCTATATGANGAAGATTANCTGTTTTTGTTTTGCTTTTGCATTGATGCTGGCCAGCCTGGGCNCAAAGGCGGCGGAATTTATCCGCCCGTCTGAGGCATTATCGGCACAGGATGTTGTCGAAATTCAACTGCTTGGTCTGCAAGCTGGTGATGGAGACAGACAAGCCGGCATTGAGCAGGTATGGATTTTTGCACATCCTGATAACAAACGTGTGACCGGTCCGCTGGCGAAATTCTCCACCCTGTTTGATATCCCGGCCTATGCCCCGCTGCTTGGTCATCTGAATTATGTGATTAATGACAGCCGTATTGATAATGGTGTGGCCCGTTTTGTGCTGACGGTTCTGGCCCGTGATGGCAGCAGCTATGGATATTTGTGGGTGTTGCGGCTGGCTGAGCTGGGTGCTGATGACACCGCTTCCGGCCAGCCGGAGACCGTCTGGATGACCACAGCCGTGTCTGCACCGCGCGCTGGCGGGGCCAGCTGACAAACACATTCCCCCCATATACAGACTGGCCGGACTGGCCTATAGTCAGCAGCGTTTTGGATCGGGATCGGGTGGGCCGGCTTATGTCTTTACAACGCGCTTCTTTTTTACGGGTCTGGTCAGGCCTGTCTGCAGAACATCAAAGCGCTGTTCTGTTGGTGACCGGTATATCCATTCTGGGGCTGTCTGATAATTTTGTTCCCTTTGTGTCTGACAAAATCGGCCTTGGCCAGTTTCACTTCATGCGATCAGCACTGGCGTTAACCTGTGTTTTTGGTCTGGCCGTGCTGACCTCTCAAAACCTGCGGCTGATCAGCTGGCCAGCGGTGATGCTGAGAACGGCTTTGCTGGCTTCTTCCATGGCGCTGTATTTTGCGGTTTTGTCGTTTTTGCCTGTCGCCATTGCCGGGGCGGGCCTGTTCACCTCACCTATATTTGTGTTGCTGTTTTCTGTTCTGTTATTTGGGCTGAAGCCTGGCTGGCGGCGTGTTCTGGCTGTGCTGACAGGCTCAGCTGGTGTATGGCTTGTTCTGCGCCCGGACAGCCTTGGCTTTCACCCTTTACAATTTCTGCCTGTGCTGGCAGGCGCATTCTATGCTCTGTCCTCTATTGCCACAAAACGGCTCTGCGCTGATGAAAACCCGCTCGCTCTGGTGGCTGTTTATTTTGCTGTTCTGGGCGCAGCAGGGCTGATTTGGGCTGTGCTGGCCCCGGCCTTTATCAGCGGTCCGGTCCCGCCTGAAGCCGCCTTTATCGTCAAAGGGCTGGTCTGGGCAGATGCGTTTATTTGGTTTTGGGTTGGTCTGATGGCGGTGCTGACGGTCCTGTCCATCTGGATGCTGGCCAGGGCCTATCAGATTGCTGAGACAAGCTATGCTGTGGTCTATGAATACAGCTATCTGATTTCTGCAGGTCTGGTGGGGATCTGGCTTTGGCAGGCCCAGTTCAGCCTGTCCAGCCTTGGCGGCATGGCCCTGATTGTTCTGTCTGGTCTGATTATCACCGCGGCCACACGGCAGCGTTCAAAAAATTAACAGATCCCCTCTGCCCCAAAGCCCGGCAGAAGACAAAGCCAGTCAGCGTTGCCAGCGCCAAGCGATATGCGGTATAACCAACATCTGCTATCAGGGCTGTTCTGTCAGACTGAGTTTTCAAAAAAATGTGCGTTAAAGAAAGAACGATTATGACTGAGTATATTCTCCCGCCTTCGCCCCGCCCAAGCGCGTCTGTTGCCACTTCTGATAAACGCTTTCCTGTACGGCGTATTTTCTGTGTTGGCCGAAATTATGGTGCGCATGCCCGCGAAATGGGATTCAGTGATAAAGAACCGCCTTTTTTCTTTACCAAACCAGCTGATGCGCTGGTGGAAACCGGAACAGCTATTCCTTATCCGCCGCTGACCGAAGAACTGCATCACGAAATTGAACTGGTTCTGGCTGTCGGGAAAGGCGGGGCGAATATTGCTGCAGAAGATGCGCTGTCTCATATCTGGGGCGCAGGTGTGGGGATTGATTTTACCCGCCGTGATCTGCAAATCGCGCATCGGGAAAAAGGTCGTCCCTGGGACTGGGGTAAGGCGTTTGACAATTCAGCCCCGTTGTCTCCTCTTGTGCCGCTGGCTGATATCCCTGCTGCTCAGGCTGAATTTGCCACAGGCCGGATTTGGCTGAGTGTGAATGGCGAGATACGTCAGGACGCTGATTTATCTGAGTTGATCTGGTCAGTGGGCGATATTATCGCTTTTTGCAGCCAGTCTGTCCGGCTTCAGGCAGGTGATTTAATTTTCACAGGCACGCCAGCAGGTGTCGCTGCGGTCGGACCAGGAGACAGCCTGTCTGGCGGCGTTGAAGGTATTGGTGAAATTTCTGTATCGCTCACTGAGCGAGAGACAGCATGATCCCACTTGGCATTGACGCCGCCCCCACAGGCCAACTTCGCCAGCTTGCCGATGATTTGTTCTGGGCCAGATTTGAACTGCCGTTCCGGCTGAATCACATCAATCTGTATATGCTGGACATGCCTGATGGCTGGGTTCTGATTGATACAGGTCTGAACAATCAGGCCACCGCCGCACATTGGCAGATGCTCTTATCCGGCCCGCTGGCTGGCAAGCCTGTTGTTCAGATTATTGTCACGCATCACCATGTTGATCATATCGGCTATGCGGGTCCGCTGGCTGAACTGACTGGCACAGATGTGTTTGCCAGCACAGCAGAAGCAGAGCATGCGCGCTGGCTGTATGATCTTGGCCCAGATGAATTTGGCGGGCTGCTGGCACAAACCTACGCCCGATATGGCCTGCCCGCAGAAACGATAGAGGCGGTCCGCCAGGGCGGCAGCCGGTATCGGCGCAACACCGCCCCGTTACCTGATTTTATTTCTCTTTCTGCAGGTGATGAGATCAGAACCAAAGCCGGCACTTGGCGCATCAGAACCGATACAGGTCATTCAGATGATCAAATCAGCCTGATGGATCACAACAGAGATCTGTTTTTAAGTGTTGATTTTCTTCTGCCCCGGATATCGCCGAATATATCAGCTGATATCCGTGATCCTGATTTTGATTTATTATCAGCCTATTTTGCCTATCTGTCAGACATGCAGGGTTTGCCTGAGGAGATGCAGATTTTTCCCGGGCATGACTGGCCGTTTCGGGCGGGCGGCGCACGCGCTCGTCAGCTGATCGATCATCATCATCACCGGCTTGATGTGCTGGCTGTTGCGGCCAGAGACAAGCCCTTGACGGTCTGGTCAGCGATGGCTGTTTTATTTGGCCGCGAATTTGGTGATCATGAGATGTATTTTGCGGCTGGTGAGGCACGCGCACATCTCACTCATCTTGCGGCCACTGGCAGGCTGATAAAATCATCTGATGATGAGGGGGTCGATATTTATCAGATCCCGCGACCGGTGAAGCAGCCGTCTTCTGGGACGGTTTCATGATCCGTTCTTTTCCGTTCCTGTTTGTGATTTTATGGTCATCTGCCTTTATCACCAGCAAAATTATTGTTCAGGATGCCTCTCCGTTTGCCTCTCTTGCCTTTCGCTTTGCTCTGGTCACAGCTGGGTTTTTCTGTTTTGCCGCGGTGTTGAAAGAAAGCCTTCTGGCCAGCCGAAAAGATATGCTGGAGGCTGCCGGTACCGGTATTTTGTTTCACGGGCTTTATCTTGGCGGCGTGTTTTTTGCCATTTCCAAGGGAATGCCTGCGGGGCTGTCTGCTCTTATTGTCTCGCTTCAGCCGGTTCTGACAGGGGCGCTGGCAGGCCCTGTTCTGGGCGAACAGGTAACCTGGCGGCAATGGCTGGGCATTGCCCTTGGGTTTGGCGGGGCGGCCCTTGTGCTGGGCCTGGATGTCGGCGGAGAACTGCCCCTTATAGGTCTTATCGCCACCGCTGTCTCTTTACTGGCGGTCACAGCAGGCACGCTCTGGCAGAAACGCTTAAGCGGCCGGTTGCCACTGTCTGTATCCAATATGTATCAGGCCCTGGCCGCCTGTCTGTTTCATGTAGCGGTGATGCTGGCGATAGAAGAGCCGTTCCTGGATTTCACCCCTTCATTTATCATGGCCATGGGGTGGCAGATTCTGGCTGTGTCTTTCGGGGCATTTACGATTCTGATGTATCTGATTAAGGCCGGGTCTGCCAGCCAGACCGCCACGTTGTTTTTCCTTGTGCCGCCGGTCTCAGCGGTTATGGGCTGGCTGTTTGTCAATGAACAGCTGACCGCCATTGATATAGCGGGTCTGATGATCGCTACTGTCGGGGTTTATGTGGCCACACGCCCGCAAGCAGACAGCTGAACACCTGCCCTCAGGGTCAGAACGTCAAAAAACAGAGTTGATTGTCGCCGAGAGGCAATTAGGATGGAGCCAGCGAGCGGCCGGCCAACATATAATGGGGCCAGCCCGACAGACGAAAAGGAAACAGAACCATGAAATCAGCACAAGATTATCTTGCAAAAGCAAATGCGGTTGTCCCGAAACTGGATACAAAGGACGGGATTTCAAAACATGGCCAAACCGGCGTGGTGTTCGTAGATGTGCGGGACAGCGCAGCGATAACAGAGACCGGAACCATTGCCGGGGCGTTGAGAATCCCGCGCGGCTTTATTGAATTCGCCGCTGATGAGGCGACACAATTTCATCATCCGCAGATGGATAAGGACGCGGATATTATCCTTGTTTGTGCCGCTGGCGGTCAGGCCGCACTGGCAGGGCGCACATTGGTTGAAATGGGTTACAAGCATGTCAGCAATGTGGGTGGCTTTGGGACCTGGAAAGATGAGGGCGGCCCGGTGGAAAGCTGAACGGCAGCGCCGGCTTTGATGACCTTACCATCTGCTTTGGGTATTGCTGTTGTTGGCTCTGGCTATACATCAGCCAGCATCCTTACTCATCTTCTGGATTTGCAGCCAGAGCTGGCTGCTCAGATCACTGTGTTCGGGCCTGGCCCCTTTGGGCATGGGGCTGCCTTTGGGACAGCCCATCCTGATTTCAGGCTGAATGTGCGGGCCCAGATTATGCAGCTTCGCCCGGCCCGCCCTGATGTGTTTCCAGCCTGGGCAGAACAGAATATAGAGGATAAAACCGCCCATTGCGCAGAAGGGGCGTTTTACCGGCGGGCTGATTTTGCCCGCTATCTGAACACGGAAATAGAAAAACTCCCCCATAGTGATGAAGTCAGCTTTTGTGCTCAGCGCGTGATCTCTGCTGATTTTGATAACGGGTCAGCACTCTGGCATCTGGTTCGCGAAGATGGCCAATTTCACACAGCTGAGACTTTGATCCTGGCGACCGGAAACCCGACACCAGACTGGCCCTGCCCGATAGATGAGGCCTGCTGGCCAGAGGCACACAGCCTTCTTATCCGCTCACCCTGGTCCGGGACCTGGCTTGATAAGATAGACCCTGGTGACGAGATTGTTGTGGTAGGCGGCGGGCTGACAGCGATGGATGCGGTTTATGCGCTGGGCCGGGCCGGGCATCGTGGCCGCATCCGCATTGTCACGCCTGTGGGCCTGCTGCCGCCAGCACAAACGGACTGGATACCGTATGAAGCGGTCACTTGGCCGGATGATATAGACAGCGCGTCTGAATTTATCCGGTTTTTTAACCGCAGGCTGAAAGCAAATAAGCGCTATGACTGGACAGATACAGTCTGGCAAAGCCGTTTTGAGGCGTTGCGGGTTCATCTTAACCCTGTCTGGCGGCGTCTGGCTGATTCAGAAAAACGGCGCCTTATGGCGCATCTGGGGGCGTTCTGGTCTCTTGCCCGCTACCGGTCTGCTCCGCAGACAAATGCAATGGCAACACAGCTCCAGAACTCAGGACAGCTAGAGCTTCTGACCGGACGTGTTGTGCATATCTCAGCTGCGGCTGACCCCGGGCGGCTGTCTGCTCATCTGGCCTCAGGTGAGACGCTGCTGGCAGACAGAATTGTGAATTGCACCGGCATGGGCCGGGACCCGTTATTGGCAGATATGCTGACCACGGGTGTGGTGCGGGCTGATGCCATTGGCCGCGGCCCGGGGCTTGGTGACGATTTGCGGTTATGCACCCCGTCTGGCCAGCCCTACCCGTCAGCCTATGCTCTGGGCGCTCTGACCGTAGGCAGCGAAGGTGATGTGGTGGGCGCCACCACCATCTCTCGTCAGGCAGCAGCTCTGGCGCGGCATATGCATCTGTCTGAATCGCAGAAACAAAAGCGAAATCAGTTCTGAAGATGTGACTTTCATCTGGACGTCACCGGCTTCAGGCTTAATTATAGAACAGGTTTATAATCGAGGTCCCAGAGGAAGAGAAAGTATGGCTATTCGGTATCTGAAAGAGAGTAAGTCTCAGTCTGAGCGCAGAGAAGATGATGCAAAGGTGAAAGCGATTGTTGAGGATACGCTTGCTGATATTGAGGCCCGCGGTGACGCCGCCATTCGCGAGCTGTCTGAAAAATTTGATCACTATTCCCCGGTATCTTTCCGGCTGTCTGAAGATGAGATAGAGGCGCTCATCGCTGAGGTGAGCCCGCGCGATCTTGACGATATCCGTTTTGCGCAGGATCAGGTGCGCCGGTTTGCTGAAGCTCAGCGTGCCTCAATGACAGATATTGAGGTTGAAACCATGCCGGGTGTCATCCTTGGGCATAAAAATATTCCGGTTCAGTCTGTGGGCTGTTATGTCCCTGCAGGCAAATTTCCTATGGTGGCGTCGGCGCATATGTCTGTTCTGACCGCGTCTGTTGCCGGTGTGCCGCGGATCATTGCGGCCACACCGCCGTTCCAGGGCAAACCAAATGCGGCTGTTGTGGCGGCTATGCATCTGGGCGGGGCGCATGAAATTTATGTGCTTGGCGGCATGCAGGGCATTGGGGCGATGGCGCTGGGCACAGAAACAATTGAACCTGTACATATGCTGGTCGGGCCGGGAAATGCTTTTGTGGCTGAGGCCAAACGTCAGTTATTCGGCCGGGTCGGGATTGATTTGTTTGCCGGACCAACCGAAACAATGGTGATTGCTGATGAAACGGTTGATGCCGAAATGTGCGCAACAGACCTTCTGGGACAGGCAGAACATGGCTATAATTCACCTGCTGTCCTGCTGACCAATTCTGAGACTCTGGCCCGCCAGACAATGGAGGAGATTGACCGGCTGCTGACTATTCTGCCCACTGCAGAAACAGCTTCTGTGTCCTGGGCAGAATATGGTGAGGTGATTGTCTGCGATACTTATGATGAAATGCTGCAGATGGCAGATGAAATTGCCTCAGAACATGTTCAGGTGATGACAGACAGAGATGACTGGTTCTTAGAGCATATGACCTGTTATGGGGCTTTGTTCTTAGGCCCGCGCACAAATGTGGCAAATGGGGATAAGGTCATCGGCACAAACCATACCCTGCCGACAAAGAAAGCCGGCCGCTATACAGGCGGGCTGTGGGTCGGCAAATTCCTGAAGACACATTCCTATCAGAAAGTCACTTCAGATGAGGCGGCGGCTGAGATTGGCGCTTATTGTTCACGGTTATGCATGCTGGAAGGGTTTGTTGGCCATGCTGAACAGGCCAATGTGCGTGTGCGCCGGTATGGTGGCCGCAATGTGGCCTATGGCACAGCTGCAGAATAAAGGATTGTAAAGATGAACCTGCCAAAAACACCGAGCTTTCGTCTGGACGGAAAACGGGCCCTGGTCACCGGGGCCTCATCTGGGATTGGCCTTGCCTGTGCTGTTGCTCTTGCACAAGCAGGGGCTGAAGTTATCGCGGCCGCCCGCTCAGAAGACAAGCTGGCTGAACTGGTCAGCGCGGCTCAGGACCAGGGCCTGAATATGACGGCCTGTGCATTGGATGTTTCTGATCTGGACAGCATGACAGCAACACTTGGCGCTCTTGGCCGGTTTGATGTTCTGGTTAATTCAGCCGGTATGGCCCGCCATGGCCCGGCAGCAGATACTAAGGCTGCAGATTTTGATGCGGTGATGGCGGTTAATCTGCGCGGGGCCTATTTTCTTTCGCAACAGATCGCCAACCAGATGATTTCTGCCGGAACCGGCGGGTCGATTATCAATATCTCTTCACAGATGGCGCATGTCGGCGGCATTGAACGGTCGGTCTATTGTGCGTCTAAATCAGCGGTGGAAGGGTTCACCAAAGCGATGGCGATTGAATGGGGCCCGCATCAGGTCAGAATCAACACCATCTGTCCGACCTTTGTGCGCACAGCCCTGACAGAATCCACCTTCCAGAATCCGGAACGCCGGGCCTGGATTGAAGAGAAGATCAAGCTCGGCCGTGTGGGCGAGGTAGAAGATATGATGGGCGGTGTGGTGTTTCTGGCCTCAGACGCGGCGGCCCTGATCACCGGCACAAGCTTGCTGATAGATGGCGGCTGGACCGCTGACTGACTCTAGTCAAGTTCAGGGGCGATGATGCCCAGATCAGCTGAAATGGCGTTCAGCTGGTCAGCAATGGCCTGGTTCAGCTCAACACCATGCTGCCGCGCGGCGGCCCGCTTTGCCCGTTCCGGATCACCTGGGATCAGCACCTGCAACCCTGCCTCGCGAGGGGCGGTCTGGCGGATAGAGGCGATAAAATCCGAAACCTCTGCAGCAATATGATCATCAGTGTTCAGCTTTTGCGGATCAAGCACAATTGACAACATCCCGTTACAGAACGGCCGGTCATGGGCGTTTGTGCCTGCCCCGGTCAGGGCGCCTGCAAGCAGCTCACAGGCCAGACCAAGGCCAGACCCTTTATGCTGGCCAAAGGTCTGGATCGCCCCGTCTCCGGCCCGCGGGTCTGGGACATTTCCTGTTGCGGTGGGCCCATAAATGGTTGCCGGGATTTGCGAATCCTGACCCTGGCCGTCAACCATCGCATCTGCGGGCAGGTCTGAACCGGTTTTCTGGCTGACCAGAATTTTTCCTTCTGCAACCCGGCTGGTGGCAAAATCTAAAATGAAATGTTCGGTGCGGCTGTTATCTGTTTGGTGGGGCACACCTATCGCCACAGGTGCGGTGGAAATGCGGGCCTGCTTGCCGCCAAAAGGGGCGACAATACGTGACCCAGCAACAGTGACAAAATGAACAGAGACCAGCCCTTTGTCTGCCAGTAATTCTGCCCAGCCGCCGATCCGACCCAGATGCCCGGCATTCCGCAGGGCGATAATCCCCAGGCCGGTCTCCTCACACAGCTCTTCTGCCAGCTTGACCACTTCATGCCCCAAGACCTGACCAAAGCTGAACTGGCCGTCCAGCAGGCGTAAATTCCCTGACTCAACAAGTGTTTCATAAGCACATACAGGGCGCACAGTCCCTTCCTTGATATAGTCAATATAACGGGGAACCCGAACAATGCCGTGGCTGGGATGGCCGCTGGCATCTGCATCAACCAGATGCACCGCGATTAATTTGGCTTCCTCAGCCGGGCAGCCAGCCTGCTCAAATATCTCTGTCAGCCAGGATGTGATTATCTCTAGTTCTATCAGCATAATGTCCCTCAGTCTTTCTGGCTCATCTGCTCACGCGGTCATGACCGCCTGGCGTGCTGTCTGAAACCCTTTTTCCAGCCGGTTAAACGCCTCATTCAGAACAGGTTCGTCTTGTGCATAACACAGCCTGAGATAGCCTTCTCCTGCCGGCCCGAAGGCCAGCCCGGGGGCCAGGCCCACTTTGGTATGCTGAAGAATCGCATGGGCAAACCCCAGACTGTCTGTCAGTCCCGCAACCGAAAAGAAACAATAAAACGCCCCATCAGGTTCGATGAAAGAAACCTCAGCCAGATTTTGCAGACGGGTGCGGGTCAGCGCCAGCGCGGCTCTCAGCCTGTTCTGCAGCAACTCAACCTCACTCTCCCCCTGTTCAATCATCGCCAGACCTGCTTCTTGAACAAAGCCTGCCGGACAGGCGATATTGAACTCGGTTAACTGCGCCAGGGTCTGCTCAAGAAAGGCAGGGGCTGTAATCCAGCCCAGCCGCCAGCCGGTCATCGACCAGGCTTTGGAAAAGCTGTTGATAGAAATCAGCCTGTCTTCTTCATCAGCCAGCTGCTGAAAACTGGGTGCCACCGTGCCATGCTGATACAGCCGGGCATAGACATCATCAGCGATAATCCAGATGCCTTTTTTCCGGCAATGATCCAGAATCACCTGCTGTTCTGCTGCTGAACAGACCCAGCCTGTAGGATTATTGGGCGAATTGATCAGCAAGGCCTTAGTCTCGTCTGTCAATTTTGCCAGCAGCTGGTCCATATCCAGATGCCAGCGTCCGTTCCGGGCTGTCAGCGTTAACGTATCAATCTGTCCCCCGGCAATTCGGAAACTTTCTGCCAGATTGGGCCAGACAGGCTCAATACACACCACCTTGTCCCCGACATCCATCAGTGCCAGCGCGGTCAGGGCAAGCCCCTGCATGCCAGAGGCGGTGACCGTGATATTCTGGCGGGTCTTCTTCGTGCCATACAGCCCGTTCATATAGCTGCACAGCGCGTCTCTGAAGGGCGGTTTGCCGCTGTTCGGCTGGTAGAAATGATCGCCGGTTTCAAGCGCCTTATTCGCCGCGGCCACCGCAATTTGTGAGGTCGGCCACTGCCCCTCTCCGAACCAGAGCGGGATGATATCCTCCATCAGCATGCCTTTTTCAGCAATTTCCCTGATCAGGCTGGAACGGAGGTGATAAGCGCGGCTACTAGTCTGTTGCATAATAGTAAGCTGATTAAGTGAAAACGAAATGAAACAAGGCTCTGCGCCAGTGTGCCGAAAAACAGACAGAGATGACAAGCAAAAATCCAGAAATGAACAGGCTTGTTTTGCGCCCGCTCTCTGGCAGAAATTTACCCGTGACTTTCTGGCTGTCCAGCCTATATCCTGTAGACCATACCGAATTACAAAGAACAGTCAGTTATTAGCAAGAGATGAGGAATTATCATGGGACGTTTTGTGTGTGCACAAACACCGGGAAATGCGGATGTATTGCAGGTCAGAGACCGGCCAACCCCAACACCTGGAGCTGGCGAAATCGTCATTTCACAAACAAAAATAGGCCTGAATTTTCTGGATATTTACCAGACTTCCGGTCTGTATCCGTTTCCGGAAAATGATGTTTTTGTGCCCGGGAATGAAGCCGCCGGCCGCATCATTGCTGTTGGTGAAGGGGTCAGCCATCTGTCTGAAGGAGACCGGGTCGGCTATCCCATGCATGTCGGGGCCTTTGCTGAAGAACGCGTGATCCCGGCAAACCGGGTGGTCAAGCTGCCTGATGATGTCAGTGATGATATGGCGGCGGCCTCTATGCTGAAGGGGATGACAGTAGAATATTTGCTGAACCAGTCTGTGCCGTTACAGGCAGGTGATACCGTTCTGTTTCATGCAGCAGCCGGCGGTGTTGGCCTGTTGGCGGGCCAGTGGATGGAGGCAATGGGGGTAGAGGCAATCGGCACAGCTGGCTCGCCTGAAAAAGTTGACCTGGCCAAACAGGCAGGTTATGCCCATGTGATTAACTACACCGATACTGATTTTGTCGAGGCGGTGATGGACATCACAGGCGGCAGAGGCGTGCGGGCGGTTTATGATTCTGTTGGCAAGGATACCTATCCAGGCTCACTNAAGGTTATCCAGAATTGCGGGCATTTCATCTCTTTTGGTCAGTCCAGTGGTCTGGCCACAGATTTCAAGCTTGGCGATTTGGCGGCAAATGGCTCTCTTTATGCCCAGCGGCCGACATTGGCAACCTATATTGCCACAGCTGATCAGCTCGCCGCCTCTGCTGAAAATCTGTTTGCGATGCTACAGTCTGGCAAGATCAGCGTATCTGTTAATCAGCGTTTTGATCTGGCCGAAGCTGCAGACGCGTTCCGGGCGCTGACCGGCCGCAAAACAACAGGGGTTACGCTGCTGGAAACAGGTCTCTGAGCTTCTGAGGGCAACAGTTAGCCTCTATGTTTCAGACGGAAATGAGGTCAGCCGTCCCAGACCATAAAGAAGAGGTGTTTGTTCATTGTCGGTGAGATGACAGACCTTACCGACCATGATTTCATGGTCGCCGCCTGGATAGCGGGCCCAGACCTGACATTCCAAGATGGCCGCCGCGCCGTGGATAAGCGGCACGCCAAATGCAGATAAAGACCAGTCGATGGTGGCAAATCTGTCATTCTGCGCTGCTGCGAATTTCTGGCTGATCTCGGCCTGTGTGGCAGACAGAATATTGACTGCGAACCTGTCTGCTGTTTTGAAATCTTCCAGACAAGCTGCTTCCAGCCCGATGCTCCACAAAATCAGCGGCGGGTTCATCGACACCGAATTAAATGAACTGATGGTCATTCCTCTGGGCTGCCCGCTGGCTGAAACGGTTGTGGCCACAGCGACACCTGTTGGAAAGCGGGACAAGGCTTTACGGAATAAATTCTGGTCCAACGGCTCTGCTTGGGGGCTGTTGTTCATCTGTTGACGGCCTTTCTTGTTTAAGCCTGCAGGTGAAAAGAGATTTGCGCGGCACGGTCTGAATTACACAACGGGTTATTTCTCTCACAAATAGACAGAGTTGTCTGTGTTTCAAGACTTTATTTTTTTGTTGATAGCTTCAGATATTTGTCTTTTGATTACCTTGCGGACAAAGACTGTGCCTGCATGCGGGGCTGAATGGAAAAGCTGATATCTAATTTATGGCGTCTGGGAGGGATGAATGACAGCACAGCAGAATAAGGTCGGCATTGTCGGCATGGGCGATATGGGCAGCGGGCTGGCGAAAAATCTGCTGCAGAACGGCTTTGATGTCTGCGGGTTTGATCTCAGTCCGGACAGAATGAAACAATTTGCCGATATGGGCGGACAGGCTGCGGCCAATCTTTCTGAGGTTGCGGCAGGGGCGCGGGCTGTGTTTGTGATGGTCATGACCGGGGCCCAGGCCCAGGCGGTGATTTTTGATGAAGGCGGCCTTGCTGATCATCTGCCAGCAGGCGGCGTGATCATCCTGACCGCCACAATCAAGCCAGCTGAAGCAGAAGATATTCACACCCGCCTTACCGGACGTGGCCTGTCTTTGATTGACAGTCCGGTCAGCGGTGGTTTTCCGGGGGCACAGTCCGGAACCCTGACCATGATGGCTGCGGGCAGTGATGCTGATATGGCCACATGTGCAGATATTATGCAGGCGGTATCGAAAACCATTCATCATGTGGGGGACGCAGCCCCTAAGGGCCAGATTGTCAAAGCCTGTCTGCAGTCTCTTATAGGTTCTATTTTTTCGGCTACATTCGAAGCATCTGTTCTGGCGGCAAAAGCGGGTGTGTCTGGCCAGACCTTGTTTGATGTTTTTTCCAGCTCAGGGGCGGGGTGCGGGGTTGCAAATTCGGCGCTTGAAAACATTATTGATCGCCAGTTTGAAGGTACCGGCAGTCATATCGCCACCATGCATAAGGATCTGACAATCTCACTTGCTTTGGCAGAACAGCTGGGCGTGCCGCTGCATACCGCCTCTACCGCTATGCAGCTGTTTCATGCAGGCAAGACAAAATATCCGGACGGTGATAACTGGGTCGTCACACGTGTGCTGGAAGACATCGTCGGTGCTGAGCTGCACCGAAAGGCTGACTAGGAGGAGAGCTAGACCATGAAACTGGGTGTTATTTGTGACGGGATCAGCCGTGATTTGGCTCATGCGCTGAATGTGATGGATGAATTTGGTCTTGACTATGCTGAACTGCAATTTGTGTGGGATAAAGAAGTTGGTGATCATGATGCGGGCGAAATTGCCAAAATAAAAGAATTGCTGGCAGCGCATAACAAGCCTGTATCCTGTCTGTCACGGCATATTTTTGCAGGCCTGACCACCGCTTCCCGGGCTGGTGATGCTGATCACACACGGCATATGGATTATCTGAAACGTGTCATAGATATGGCGCATGAGCTGAGCTGTCCTCTGGTGCGGATCATGACCTCAAAAAAAGAACAGATTTTGTGGGGCATGAACGGGGCAGAACACTGGAATGTGGCCAAGGGGGCGTGGCAGACACTGCCGCCTCTGATCGCCCCTGCTGTTGATCTGGCCCGTGCAGAAGGCATCACATTGGTTGTTGAAACCGGTAATGGCACCATGGTGAATTCAAACTATACGGCGGTGAAACTGATTGATGCGCTGGATGCCAAGGATGTTTTGAAAATCTTGTGGGATCCGGCCAATAATTGCTGGTGTCACGAACTGGCCTGGCCAGACGGGTTTGACACCGCCAAGGATGGGTATCTGGGCCATATCCATATCAAAGATGTCAAGGTCGATACACCCAAAGCCACGCTTGAGGTTCGCCAGATGGGCACAGGCCAGCTGGCTGATTTATTTGACCCGATGGCAAAGGGGCTGCGCGATATTGGTTATGACGGGGTGATCTCTTTTGAAAGTGTGTATCATCCGGGCAATGGCAATTTTGAAGAGGGGTTCAGATCAAGCATTGATCTGTTCAAACAGCATTTTGCCTGAGACTGTCAGACAGAGTGAACAGATAAGGTAGAGGGAAATGACAGCAGGTCTGACACGCTATTTCGATTTAACAGGCAAAACAGCCCTGATCACCGGGGCCACCCGCGGTATCGGCTTTGGTCTGGCCGCAGGGCTGGCTGAGGCGGGCGCGCATGTGATTCTCAATGGCCGGGACAGCACCAAGCTAGCTACGGCACAAGACCGGCTTCAGCAGGCGGGCATAACAGCAGATATACTCTGTTTTGATGTGCGCGATCAGGCCGCCGTGGCACAGGCCATTGACGGCTTTGAAGCAGATAAAGGCCCGATTGATATTCTGATCAATAATGCCGGTATTCAGCACAGGCAGGCGCTGGAAGATTTTGCGCCTGAGGCGTTCCAGAATGTGATGGAGACCAACGCCACCGCCCTGTTCTATCTTGGCCAGGCTGTCGCGCGTCATATGAAACAAAGGGGCCAGGGCAAGATCATCAATATCGCCTCAATCATGACCAAAATGGCCCGTCATCATGTCGGGGCTTATGTAACGGCAAAGGCCGCGGTGGGCGGGCTGACCCGGGCGATGACATCTGAATGGGCGGGATATGGGATTAATTGTAACGCGATTGGCCCTGGCTATATCTCAACTGAACTGACACAAGCGTTGTTTGAAGACAAGGCTTTTAGCGACTGGCTTCTCGGGTCCACTCCTGCGGGTCGCTGGGGCCAGGTTGATGATCTGGTCGGCGCAGCGATTTATCTGGCCGCGCCTGCATCTGGTTTCATGCATGGCCAGATTTTATATATTGATGGCGGTATGACCACGACAGTGTGATCAGCTGACCAGATGTTTGCATTCCGGGACTGGTGTGGTGACTTTGCCTTCTGAAAAATGCCGCACCAGATTTTCCACGGTCAGATCGCCCATCGCCTGGCGGGTTTCAATGGTGGCTGAGCCGATATGCGGGGTCAGCACAACATTATCCATGGTGAACAGAACTTCCGGGACATGCGGTTCTGCTGCAAATACATCCAGGCCGGCGGCCCCTAACCGGCCGTCTGTAAGCGCAGCGACCAGCGCGTCTTCATCAACAACTGATCCGCGGGCAACATTGACCAGAATCCCGTCCGGGCCTAACGCTTCCATCACCTCATCTGTCACCAAATGATGGGTTGACGCCCCGCCGGGGGTGATCACAATCAGCGCCGTAACATCTTGTGCCATGCTGACCAGATCCGGATAATAACGATGCGGGCTGTTTTCACGTTCTGTTCTGGCGTGATAAGATACATCACAACTGAACGCCTCCAGCTTGGCCGCAATCGCCTGGCCTATACGCCCATATCCCAGCAGGCCGACTGCCATCCCGTCAACCGCCCGGCTCAGCGGCGTATTGCCTTTCTTTGACCAGTTCCCCTCACGGATATAGCGGTCATTGACCAGCAATTCGCGGCAGACCGCCATCAGCAGCATCAGCGCTGTGGTGGCGACCTCTTCATTCAGAACATCTGGTGTATGGGTGACAATGATATCTTTGCTTACTGCTTTATCGACATTAATCGCATCATAACCGACCCCGTAATTGGAAATGATTTTCACAGCTGTCAGCCTGTCCAGAATCTCATCTGGAACCCCGTCATGGCCGGAGGTTGTGATCGCCTGCACAGATGGCCCATTTGTGACCAGAAACTGGTCGATATCCGCAATCTGATCCAGATAATAACAGCTGAAAGACGCGGCAAAGGCTTCTGCCATCCGCGGCGTAATTTCCCCGATAATTAGAAGCCCAGGCTTCATCGCTGCCTCCGTTACCTGACTATGCGTCTTTACAGATTATTCTGCTTCAGCAATTCCAGATAAATCGCTGAATGATCTGTATCTGCCCCGTCCATCTCTTCAACCAGGCTGGTGTAGCGGGCCTGCATCTGCTGGGTCAGCGGCAGGATAAGGTCATGCTGACCAGATTCTTCCAGCGCGTTATTGATATCTTTCAGCTGCATTTTGGTCAGCCCGCCAGGTTCAAAATTGCCTGTTGTCATACGCTCGCCATGTTGTTGCAGAATAACGGAATCAGCAAACCCGCCTTTCAAGGCATCACGGATAGCCGCAGGATCAGCCCCGCCTTTTTCTGCCAGCAACATCGCTTCGGCAACCACACCTATTGTCACCGCAACAATGGTCTGGTTCGCCAGCTTGGAGAGCTGGCCAGACCCGTCCGGCCCGACCCGCACAGGCCTGCCCATGGCAGACAGAACCGGAACGGCATCTTGATAGACCGCCTCATCACCCCCTGCCATAATCGCCAGGCTGGCGGCCTCTGCTCCTTTTGTGCCGCCGGATACAGGCGCATCCAGATGCCTCAGCCCGCGTTCGCGCATCAGCTCTGCATGCTGGCGGGCCTCTCGTGGTTTGATAGAGCTCATATCAATCAGAATGGCGCCGTCTTTCATTTGCGCGGCCAGATCCTGGGTGAAAAACAGATCATGGACGGTCGCCCCGTCACTCAACATGGTGATGACAATATCTGCTTCTGCAACCGCCTGTGCAGCGGTTTCAGGAACCTCTGCGCCATCCCCGCGCAGCGCTTCTGCCTTGGCCAGTGTCCGGTTCCAGGCAGCAACAGAAAACCCGGCTTTCAGAATATTCCGGGCCATATGGCTGCCCATCAGGCCGGTTCCCAAAAACGCAATTCTCATATCTGAAGACATTCTTATCATTCCTATCTCTGCTGCTTCATCCAACGCTGTTACCGCCGCTCTGGCCGCAGCTTAACGGTCTTGCCCGACAAGCTGTCTTTGCTGGCCCAGACCTTCAATCCAGACATCCATGACATCACCTTCTTTCAGATAAACAGGCTCTGGCTTCATGCCCATGCCCACACCAGGAGGTGTGCCGGTGGAGATCACATCACCTGGCTGCAGGGTCATCATCTGCGACAGATGAGAGATACATTCAGCAACGGTGAAAATCATGGTTGAGGTGTTACCGGTCTGCATCCGCTGGCCGTTCACATCCAGTCCCATATCCAGATTTTGCGGATCAGACATTTCATCAGCGGTCACCAGCCACGGGCCAATCGGGCCGAAGGTGTCACAGGATTTACCTTTCGTCCACTGGCCAGTCAGCTTGGTCTGGAAATGACGTTCTGAGACATCGTTAGACACAAAATAACCCGCTACATAGTCCAGCGCCTCTTCAACAGAGACATATTTACATGGCGTGCCGATCACCACACCCAGCTCAACTTCCCAGTCTGTATGGGTTGATCCGCGCGGCAGCATGACTGTGTCATTTGCCCCCACCACAGCAGATGTGGCTTTCATGAACAAAATAGGATGTTCAGGAATAGCGGCGCCGGTTTCAGCAGCATGATCTGAATAATTCAGGCCGATACACATGAATTTTCCGATACCGGCAACACAGGCCCCCAGCCGGGGTGAGCCGTCAACCACAGGCAGGCTGGCAGTATCCAGCACGCTCAGCTTTGCCAGGCTGTCTTTTGACAGGGCCGCACCGTTGACATCTTCTATTTGGGCTGACAAATCGCGCAGCTGACCATCTGCATCAATCAGACCGGGCTTTTCCTGTCCTGCATCGCCATATCTTACCAGTTTCATTCTCTTCTCTCCTTGTTCTTATCGGTTTTTATCTGCGGCTGTGGCTGGCGTCAGTGATTATCCCGCGGCACCCCTTTGGTGCGGGCAATTGACTTATAGTCAGGGGCATCACGCAGGACCATGCCTTCAGAAAATGGCTGCACCATTTCACGGAAATATTGCTGCCACGGGCTCTGGCTTTCCGGTGAGGCAAAGCCGCCTTGCGCGGCCAGCTCGTCACGGCGGGCGACCAGCTCATCATCACTGATCAGAATATCAGCAGTACATTTATTCATATCAATGCGAATCCGGTCACCAGATCGCAACAGCGCCAGCCCGCCCCCTGCTGCTGCCTCAGGGGAAGCGTTCAGAATAGACGGTGAGCCTGACGTGCCAGACTGCCGGCCATCCCCGATACAGGGCAGTTCACCCACACCTTTTTTAATCAGATAAGCAGGCGGACGCATATTCACCACCTCAGCGCCGCCAGGATAACCTATCGGCCCGGCCCCGCGCATCACCAGAATGGAATTTTCATCCATATTCAGGCTTTCATCATCAATCCGGTGATGAAAATCCTCCGGCCCGTCAAAGACAAAGGCGGTTCCTTCAAACGCGTTCAGATCATCAGGATTAGACAGATACCGATCTGCAAAAGCCTGGCTGATCACGCTGGTTTTCATAATCGCGCTGTCAAACAGATTGCCTTTCAGATTGATAAAGCCGGCCGCCTGTTTCATTGGCTTGTCGACAGAAAAAATCACATCTGTATTTTTAATTCTGGCCTCAGCACAATTCTGGCCGATTGACTGGCCGTTTGCGGTTACAGCGTCCGGGTGCGGCAACAGCTTATGGCGCATCATTTCTGCCACTACAGCAGGCACACCGCCGGCCCGATGATAATCCTCACCCAGATATTCACCAGCAGGCTGAAGATTGACCAGCAATGGAATCTGATGGCCGACCGCCTGCCAGTCATCATTGTTAAGCGGTACACCCAGATGCCGGGCAATCGCGTTCAGATGGATAGGCGCATTGGTTGACCCGCCGATTGCGGAATTTACCGCGATGGCATTTTCAAAGGCCTGCCGGGTCATGATGTCAGATGGTTTCAGATCATCCCACACCATATCAACAACCCGTGCCCCGGTTTCATAGGAAATCTGGCCACGTTCACGATAAGGGGCAGGAATCGCTGCTGAACCCGGCAGTTGCATGCCCAAGGCTTCCGCCAGAGAATTCATGGTTGTGGCTGTGCCCATTGTGTTGCAATAGCCTGTTGACGGTGTTGAAGAGGTCACCAGATCCAAAAAGCCGTCATCATCAATCTCGCCAGCAGCCATTAATTGACGGGCTTTCCAGACAATGGTCCCTGACCCTGTCCGCTCACCGTCATGCCAGCCATTCAGCATCGGACCGACAGACAGCGCAATCGCCGGAATATCCACAGTCGCCGTGGCCATCAGCAGGGCAGGTGTGGTCTTATCACAGCCGATCATCAGCACAACACCATCAATAGGATAGCCATACAGGCTTTCAACCAGGCTGAGGTAAGCCAGATTTCTGTCCAGCATGGCGGTGGGGCGTTTTCCGGTTTCCTGAATCGGGTGAACCGGAATTTCCATAGGCACACCGCCAGCAGAGATAATGCCGTCCCGCACACGCTTTGCCAGCTCCAGATGATGCCGGTTACAGGGCGATAAATCAGATCCGGTCTGGGCAATACCGATAATCGGCTTGCCAGCTCTCAGCTCATCTCTGGTCAGCCCGTAATTCAGATAGCGTTCTGTATAAAGAGCGGTCATCTCTGCATCATCTGGATTATTGAACCAGAGACGCGAACGCAGGTTTTCAGGTTTGATTTTACGATCTGCCATGTCTTTACCTATTTACTTTGAAACGAATTAATTTGCCGGAGTATACTGGCCTGCTTTTTGGACTATCAGCCTGACCAACCGCCGTCAATGACGTGCGCCTGGCCGGTTGTAAACGCGCTTTCATCAGACGCCAGATATACAACCAAAGCCGCGATTTCTTCTGGCTGGGCAATGCGGCCCATGGGCTGGCGGGCAACAAACGCTTTCATGGCGGCTTCATAATCACCTGTGGCGCGCAACCTGTCATGCAGGGACGGGCTGTCAACGGTGCCGGGGCAAATGGCATTACATCTGATCCCGGTGGTGATGTAATCATTGGCAACTGATTTTGTCAGGCCGAGGACAGCTGCCTTGCTGGTGCCATAAATAAAGCGGTTTGGGGCGCCGATAATAGACGACAAGGCAGACGACATATTGATGATAGAACCTGTGCCCCTGTCCAGCATACCCGGCAGAGCCGCGCGGATTGTGCGGAACATGGAACAGACATTCAGATCAAAGGCAAAATCCCATTCTTCATCCGTGGCGTCCAAAATGGTGCCATGATGCACAAATCCTGCACAGTTGAACAAAATATCGGGGCTGGCCTTTGCCATCCCCTGACTGACAGACGCGGTGTCTGTGGCGTCCATCTCAAACACTTCAATATTCTTATGGCCTGCCTCAGCCAGCGAGGCCAGGGTCTCGGCATTAATATCGGTGGCGAACACATGCGCGCCTTCATTTGCCATCGCCAGGGCTGATGCCCGCCCAATGCCCTGACCCGCAGCCGTGACCAATGCTGTTTTGCCGGCGAGCCTTTGCCCTGAAGGTGATGCGACCATAAGCTGATATCCTCTCTTGTTTTGCGGCGATTTCACTAGTCAAGTTGACTAATCCCGTCCGTTGCGGAATAAATTTCTATAGTAACGCCGGTTATCTGAAATATAATGACAGATTGCAGTAAATTGAAAACAGTAATTCGTGAAGCAAACGCTTATTTGACAAAAATTAAAGGAAAGAAGAATGCGTGTATTGATTATGGGTGGGGCAGGTATGGTTGGCCAGAAATTGCTGCGCCGAATTATGTCTGGCCAGTCAGGGTTAGCGTCTGTTTCTGAAATTTATCTGCATGATATCGTCTCTGCCCGGGTTCCTGATGAGGCTGATAATTGTACAGTTATGGTCGGCAATGTTGCTGATCCGGCTGAAGCCCAGAAACTGGCAGATTTAAAACCTGATTTGATTTTTCATCTGGCCTCTATTGTGTCAGGCGAAGCTGAGCTTGAGTTTGAAAAAGGCTGGCAGATCAATATGTCAGGGGCCTGGAGCCTGCTGGAAGCCTTAAGACGCCATCATGACGCCAGCGGCGGCAGCTACCGGCCCAAAATTATTTTCACCTCCTCAATTGCGGTGTTTGGCGCGCCATTCCCTGAAAAAATCTCGGATGAATTTTTCTGCACCCCGCAGACCTCATATGGCGCCCAGAAAACCATTGTTGAGCTGCTTTTGTCTGATTACAGCCGCAAAGGCTTTGTTGATGCACTGTCTATTCGTCTGCCGACCATTTGTGTGCGTCCTGGCAAGCCGAATCTGGCCGCCTCATCATTCTTTTCTGGCATTATCCGTGAACCGCTGAACGGGGTAGAAGCTGTATTGCCGGTCAGTGATGAGGTACGGCATTGGCATGCCTCGCCGCGGTCTGCTGCCCGGTTCCTGACACATGCGGCTAGCCTTGATCTGAGCCCGCTGGGCAGCCGCCGGTCTTTGAATATGCCAGGTGTGTCCTGCACAGTTGCTGAACAAATAGACGCTTTGCGATCTGTTGCCGGCAATGATGTGGTCAAGCTGATCAAACCAGAACTGGATGACCGGATTGTGAAGATTGTTGCGGGCTGGCCGCGTAATTTTGACCCGCAACGGGCCCGCGATCTGGGCTTTGAGAGCGAAACTGATTTTGAAGAGATCATCCGCATTTACCTGGAAGATGATCTCCCCTCAGCCTCGGCGTAACCGATCTGTTTTGGCGAAGGTGGGCTTAACGGCCCATCCAGCCGCCATCTACAGTCAGAATCTCGCCATTGACATAATCAGACGCCGCAGAGGCCAGAAACACAACCGGTCCGGCAAAATCTTCAGGTGTGCCCCAGCGGCCCTGCGGTATCCGCTCCAGAATTGCCTGATAGCGATCTTCATCATTGCGCAGGGCTTCGGTATTATCTGTGGCGATATAGCCAGGGGCAATGGCGTTTACATTGACCCCCTTTGATGCCCATTCATTGGCCAGGGCCTTGGTCAGCTGGCCAATCCCGCCCTTAGAGGCTGAATAGCCCGGTACAGTGATACCGCCCTGAAAGGTCAGCAAAGAGGCTGTGAAAATAATTTTGCCTGATCCGCGTTCGATCATGCCTTTGCCGATTTCGCGGCTGAGCAGGAACTGCGCAGACAGATTCACCTCAATCACCTCATCCCACCAGTCTGTCGGGTGTTCGGCAGCAGGTTTGCGTTTGATGGTGCCTGCATTATTGACCAGAATATCCGGGGCCAGACCCGCGGCCTCAACCTCTTCAATAAAATTGTTCAGCGCGGTGCGGTCAGAAAAATCACATCTGAAGCCGGTAAAGCGGCGGCCAAGTGCGGTGACTGCCTGTTCAACTGCACTGCCTTCAGCTTCCAGAGACGCAGAAACGCCGATGATATCTGCGCCGGCGGCGGCCAGAGCCTCTGCCATGCCGCGGCCTATACCGCGTTTGCATCCTGTCACCAGGGCGGTTTTTCCGGTTAAATCAAATAACGCATTTACAGACATAGCTCTTTCTAGGCTCCCACTTTAATCAGGCTTTTCAGGGCGGTCGGGCTGGCATCCAGCTCTTCAAAGGCGGACTGGATATCGCTTAAAGGACTGACATCTGTGATCACAGTATCTGCGTCCACGCCGCCAGATGTAATCATTAAAATCGCTTTTTCATAATCTTCTTTTTCATAGACCCGCACGCCGATCAGCTCCAGCTCGCGCCAGAAAAAGCGGAACATATCAATTTCCGGTTTCTGGGCATGTATCGCCACCATCACAATCCGGCCTTTGGTTGCGGTACAGGCTGTCATCGCGTCAACCCCGGCTTGCGTGCCGGACACTTCAAACACCACATCTGCACCTTTGTCTTTTGTGCGGGCGTTAATGGCCTCTGCCAGATCTGTCTGTTTCGGGTTGATGGTCGCAAAGCCCAGTTTCTCAGCGATCGCCAGCCGGCTTGGGTTAACCTCTGAGATCACCACATTGCCGCCAGCGTCTCTGGCCACCATCGCGACCAGAACCCCGATAGGCCCGCCGCCGATGACCAGCACATCTTCACCTGCGGTCAGGCGCGACAGCCTGACATCATGACAGGCGACCGCAACAGGCTCAATCAGGGCGGCGTGATCCATCCGGATTTCATCAGGCAGCCGGTGTAAGGTGTGTGCCGGCACAACCCAGATTTCCTGCATCGCCCCGTCTGTATCCAGCCCCAAAAATTTCAGATTATGGCAGACATGCTGATGGCCTGCCTCACAGGCCGGACAGTCCCCGCAATGATCAAGCGGGCGCACCACAACAGGCTGACCAGGGACAAAACCGTCCACATCTGTGCCCACAGCCTCAACCGTGCCTGACATTTCATGGCCGATCACCCGCTCAAAACCAACCCGTGCATCCATATGGCCGTGATAGACATGCATATCTGTGCCGCAGATACCGCAATACGCAATTCTGACAGCCACCTCACCAGCTCCGGGCATGGCGACAGGTTTTTGTTCAACACTGAACTGTTTATTGCCTCTGTAAATGGCAGCGTTCATGGTTTGTGGGCTCATCACGGGCCTCCTGAAAAAAAATGTGCGTTACTCTATATCTCTATATGGGCGGTGTGCAGCTTGTCCCAGTCAAAACTGACACCAATTCCTGGCTCATTCGGGGCAACTGCCAGATGATCCTTAACAACCAAAGGCCGGGTTGTGTAGGTGTCGATAGGAAAGCTGTGTACTTCCAGCCAGCCGGGATTCTTGCGTGCAGAGACCAGGCTGACATGTAATTCCTGCATCCCATGGCTGCAGACAGGAAGGCCATGTTGTTCTGAAAGCTCGGCCACCTGAAGCCAGCCTGTGATACCGCCACAATTGGACGCATCCGGCTGGATAAAGGACAGGCCGGCATCAGCAAACGCATATTCAAATTCATGGATCGTGTGCAAATTCTCGCCCATCGCCAGTGGCATGCCGGTGGCTTCTGCAATTTGTTTATAGCCATGATAATTATCCGGGATAATCGGCTCTTCAAACCAGAGCAGATCATAAGGTGCGAAGGCCTGTGCCGCAGCAATGGCCTGATCAACTTCCATGGCGTAATTCGCATCAACAGCAAAGGCGATATCCGGGCCAATCACGGACCGGATGGCACTGACCCGCTCCACATCCTGAGCCAGTTCAGGCTGACCGATTTTGATTTTGATTCCATTAAAGCCGCGGGCCAGATAGCCTTCGGTTTGGGCGATCAGCCTTTCAAGGGAAAAATTCAGATCAATGCCGCCACAATAAGCTTTGCATCTGTCAGCAGTGCCCCCGGCCAGTTTCCACAAAGGCTGGCCAGCTGACCTACAGCGGATATCCCACAGCGCGATATCAACAGCCGAAATCGCGAATGACGCAATGCCGCCTCTGGCCACATAATGCACATGCCACTGCATCGCCTCATACAGCTCTTCAACCGCTGTCCCGTCTCTGCCGGTCAGGAAAGGGGCCAGATCATGATCCACCATGGCCTTTATCGCTTGCCCGCCGCGCCCGCCTGTATAGCTGTAGCCCGTCCCTTCACTGCCGTCAGACAGCCGGATGGTGACCGTGATCAGCTCAAAATGCGTATGATCGCCATGTTTGGCATCGCTCAGCACTTCAGCCAGCGGCACATTAAATAATTGTGTGTGAACAGAGGTAATTTCAGACATGGCAAGAGAGAACCAAATAAAAAAAGGGAAGGCATGACCACCATGCCTTCCCGGTGAAGTTAAAGTGTCCTACAGCAATAATGTGACGATTGACGGCCAGATCAGCAGGACTGACAGCGCGACAAGCTGCACACAGATAAAGGGCAGGAAGCCTCTGAAAATATCCGTTAGCGAGATATGCGGCGGGGCCACAGATTTCAGATAAAAGGCGGCCGGGCCAAATGGTGGTGAGAGGAAGCTGACCTGCATATTCATACAGAACAACACCCCGAACCAGACCGCGACATGTTGCGGCTCCAGCTGGCCGATAAAGCCGATTTCTTCAATCGGTAGCCGCTTTACGATTGGCAGGAACACCGGAATGATCAGCAGCACAATGCCGACCCAGTCCATAAAGGCACCCATGAACAACAGGATCAGCATCATCGTCAGCAACACCAGCATTGTCGGCATTTCCGCACCCACAATCAGCTCAGCGATATAAGATGGCCCGCCGGCCAGCGTATAGGCCCCGGCCAGTGCAGCCGCGCCAATTGTAACCCAGATGATGGTTCCGGTTGAGCGCAGCGTCCGCATAAGGCTGTCCCAAATCAGCTCAATAGAGGCTTCACCCCGGAACGCGGCGATCACAAATACAGCCAGCGCGCCCATACCCGCGGCTTCGGTAATGCCGGTAATGCCACCATAAATAGACCCCATAACCACACCAACAACAGTCAGAGGTGGCACAAGGCCTTTGCCGTGTTTCCAGCCGGTCAGCGTGCGTTCTTTACCGAAACCGTAGAAGGACAGCGCCAAAGCTGCCAGTATAGCCACGCTGAGATAGAGGATGTGATGGGTCATACCAAGGAAAATTGGTTCAAAATCCTCAACGCTCGGGTCATTGCGGCCGGTCAGCGTATAGAAGATGGCTCGTATCAACAGAAGGCCGCATGCCCCTGAGAACACAAGGCTCAGAAAGCTGGCGAACATCAGGCCTTTTTCTGCTCCTTGTGGTTCATCTGCCCGCGGCTCTGGCAGAGGGGCCAGAGACGGGTTCAAATTCGTGCGGATGATGATATAGATGATGATAAAGCTGGCCAGCATCGCCCCCGGAATAAAGGCCCCGGTGAACAATGATTTGATCGAGGTTTCGGTAATCAGACCAAAAATGATCAAAACGATTGACGGCGGGATCATTGTCCCCAGGGATCCTGAGGCACAAATCGTCCCGATCGCCAGATTCTGATTATAGCCCAGACGCAGCATTTGCGGCAGCGCAATCAGCCCGAGCAAGACCACCTCGCCACCGATAATCCCTGACATCGCTGCCATAATCACCGCCATGATAGAGGTGACAATGGCAATACCGCCGCGCACCCGGCTCAGCCAGAAATCAAGCGCATCATACATTTCCTTGGCGATGCCTGACCGTTCCAGCAGGGCCGCCATAAAGATGAAAAGGGGCACGGATATGAGCACATATTCCGTCATCAAATCAAAGATTTTTTGGGTGAGAATGTAAAGCGGCCCGGTGCCCGGTCGCATAGTCAGCAACCCTTCACCAAAGCTGAGCGGGTTCAAAAGCAGACCCGGCTCAAATTTCATCACCATGACCAGCAGGGCCAAAACGGCAGACGCAAAACCCAGCGGCATACCAATAGCCAGCAAAAACAGCAGGCCAATAACAAGAACAAGTGAAATAGTACCGACGTCCATTAGTTTTTCTCCACGCTGCGCTTGATGGCTTCAAGCTCTGTTTCATCGATCGCATCAGCTGAATGTCTGACAGGCTCTTTATTCCAGTCTGAGATCAGATTCAGAATGGCCTGCAGGGCGACCAGCGGGATGATAATCAGAATCATCGGCTGAATGGTTGCGGGGATAGGCGGGTCAAAAGCGGTTCCGAACATCTCCCACTTATAGAATTTCACCACGAAAACCTGTTTATAGCTGCCAAAGACAAGGCCGCAGGCAAACAGCACCAGCAAGGCAACAGAAATCACATCAAAAACTTTCTGCAGCCAGCGCGGCACAATCTCATACAGGATAAAAATACGGATATGACAGCGCTGCTGCATCGCGTAAAACCCGGATGTCAGAAACACAAAGCCGGCGATCCATAGGGTCAGCTCATTCGCCCATAAGGTCGGGGCTTCAACCACATAACGCAGGAACACCTCATACAGCATCACGCCTGTCATGCTGATGATCATGATCATCGCTACCCGGCCGACAAAAATAGCCAGCCGGTCAATCGCGCGCCAGTCCTGAAACTCCATTGGTGCACATTTCACCGTTCTGATTCCCAGCGCACCAAATACCGGCAGCATGACCAGGGCTAGCCAGTCAATCACATCTGTAAAGCCGCCAAACAGTCCGGACAGGCCAGGTGTGACATCCTTGCGGATGGCCAATTGGCTCATCTGGTCGACCAGGCTCTGGCTTTCTGGTGGAAGAAAATCAAGAATATAATTAGGTGTGTGCCATACGGCCCAGCCGGCACAGACAAAAAACATGAACGGATAGGTCCATTCAGTTAAGCTGCCCTTGCTGGTTTCAGCATCTGCAGTGTGCATATTTCCCCCCTAACATCGTGACAGGGAACAATCTGATTATCTAACAGGATATCAGGTTATTTTTCTGGCGTTCGCCTGTCGTACCGAGTCTTTATGACTGACAGTGAAGCATAGTTTTTAAGCAATTGAAAAAGAAAATCAGCCTGTCTGTGTGAAAAGAGCAGGGCCAAAACTGACCCTGCTCTGCTTGTTTCGAACGATAAATATCGCTTACTCGCGCAGCTTTACTGCATTGCGCCCAGGTCAACCAGGAAGTCAACATGGCTCTTCAGCAGGGCCTTGGCTTCTGGTGTTGTGGCGAACTCTGTCCAGCCCTTCTTCACAGCGGCACGGAACTTGTTCAACTCTTCTGGTGACCATTCATACAGGTTCACACCCTTTGCCCGCAGAACTTTTGCGTTCTGCGCGTTCTTCACTTCGTTGATTGTGGCGTTGTGAAGAGCCAGAGCGTCCATAGCAACGATCATGATACGCTTGTGATGATCTGGCATCGCGTCCCATACATCCTTGCGGCAGGCCAGGTGGTCAGCAGGCATTGAATGGAAGCCTGGGAAGTTGGTGTGCTTGGCAATGTCATACAGACCCAGACCGATATTGTTGGTCAGGTTAGCCGCGTCAGCACCGTCAATGATGCCTGTTTCCAGAGCGGTAAAGATTTCGTTGAAGTCCATCACAATCGGTGACGCACCCAGGTTTGCAAAAACCTTTGTGGCCAGACCTGGAGGTGAGCGGAACTTCCAGCCTTTAAAGTCGTCAACACCACGGATTGGGGCAGTTGAAGACAGTGATTCAGGACCAGGGATCCACCAGCCAACAAATTCCATGTTGTGGGCATTGTACAGATCGTTAATGGCTGAACGGCCGCCACCATGCAGCATCCATGACATCTGCTGATATGGGTTTGAATAGCCACCCATCAGATCGCCTGTGAACTGAAATGCAGGGTTCTTACCAGTCTGGTAAGCACCACCTGTCATGTCACAGTCCAGAATGCCTGTGGCTGCTGCATCAAATGTTTCAGCTGACTTAACAACTGATGAGGCGTAGAACATTTCAACTTCAATACCGCCATTTGACATAGCTGTAATGTTTTCAATGTATTCACCAGCCAGCTGGCCAGACAGAGTTTCTTGCGAGAAGTGTGTCTGAATTCTCAGCTTGGTCTTGGCATGACCATCGGCATGTGCTGTGGCAACAACACCTGCTGACAGCGCCGCAACACCTGCTGCTACGGTCAATGTTTTCAATAGTTTCATTTGTATCCTCCCCTTAGCCGGTCCACAACGGATGGGCTTTTAAGTTTTAGTGAAACAATAATGGCCCTAACCGTATCTTTAACTAAATATCAGGTCAATGGACTAAAACGAAATATTATATCAAAATATCAGGTGATTTTCGGCCCAGGCGGGCCTGGGGCTGACGGTTGGGTCTCAACCCATCATCCGGCCTTAGGTTCTTGACAAAGGGCTGGTATCCGCACCTATCATAAGCGATAAGGTGATCTAGTGCAGATATAAGTGAAAAGCGAATCAGGCCATGCTGAGCCCTTCTCAAATCGTCCAATTCAACCGTGACGGCTATCTGGTTGTTGAAGATGTTTTCTCACAACAAAACAGGCTGGACCCTGTTCGTGCGGAATATCAGGCCCTTCTGAGCGAGCTGATTTCAGACTGGGTCAGTGCAGGCCGGATGGACAGCCTGCCTGCAGGTGCAGATTTTTACACACAGCTGAAATTGGCTTATCAGGCGGGTTGTGACTGGTTTCAGCCTCTGGATATTTCTCTGCCAGGAGATCGGATCACATCTCAGACCCCGATGCATTTCGGGCCTGCCGTGTTTGATATGCTGACCGATCCCGGGCTGCTGGATTGTGTGGAATGTTTGCTTGGCCCTGAGCTGACCTCTAACCCGATTCAGCATGTGCGCCTGAAACCGCCTGCGCCAATGCTGTATCAGGATGAAGTGCGGGCCCATATCACCCGCACAGACTGGCATCAGGACAGAGGTGTTGCGCATGCTGAGGCAGATCAGACACAGATGGTGACGGTCTGGATCGCGGTAACAGATGCGAGCATCGAAAATGGCTGTCTTCAGGTGATCCCAAAAACAGCTGATCAGGGGCTGTTGCCGCATTGCCCGAAAACACAGACAGCGATTGCTGATCCCTTTATTGATGAGGCCTGGGCTGTTCCTCTGCCGGTCAAATCAGGCGGCATTGTCTTGCTTGATCCGCTTGTGCCGCATTCGTCTCTGCCGAATCTGACTGACACCTTCAGATGGTCGTTTGACATCCGCTTTAACCGGACCGGTGATCCTACTGGACGGTCTCATTTCCCTGACTTCATTGTCCGCAGCCGGGCGCAGCCGGAAGCTGAATTAAAAGACTGGCGCGTCTGGCGGTCGATGTGGGAAGAGGCCCGCACCCATTTGGCAGCAGAGCAGCATATTCCTATCCACAGATGGGCGTCTGATGCGCCCTTCTGCGCGTGATGTTCAGATCTGACAAAACTGAAGAGTGAAAAACAGATGAGCAATTTTATCCGGCTTGATCCAGGCGATAATGTGGTGACGGTGACCACTGCTCTTGATGCTGGTGTGGCTGTTGAAGACGTGATCACAACAGGTCTTGTGCCGCGCACCCACAAAATCGCCAGCATAGCGATAAGACAAGGTGACGCTATCCGCAAATATGCACAAATCATCGGCTATGCCAGCACAGACATTCATCCCGGTGATCATGTTCACACCCATAATGTTGAGTTCCGGAACACGAGTGCAGATTATGAATTTGCAACTGATCTGAAGCCGGTGACGTTTGTGCCTGAATCTGAACGGGATACATTTATGGGTTATCGCCGGGAAAATGGCAAAGTCGGTACCCGCAATTATATTGGCATTCTGACCTCAGTAAACTGTTCAGCAACAGCCGCGCGTATGATCGCTTCTGCCTTTGGTCCGGAAGAAATGGCAGATTATCCCAATGTTGACGGTGTGGTGGCCTTTGTGCATGGCACAGGCTGCGGCATGGCAGGCCAGGGAGAAGGCTTTGAAGCTCTGCAACGCGTGTTATGGGGTTATGCGCGTAACCCTAATCATGCCGGTATTGTGATGGTCGGTCTGGGCTGTGAGATGAACCAGATTGACTGGCTGCTGGAGGCCTATGGGCTGAAACAGGGCCCGTTGTTTAAAGCGATGAATATTCAGGATACACAAGGTCTGGCAAAAACAGTTGAAACAGGCATTGAGATGGTGCGGGCAATGTTGCCTGAAGCCAATAAAATTCAGCGGACCCCTTGCCCGGTATCCGAACTGATGGTGGCGCTGCAATGCGGCGGCTCAGACGCGCTGTCCGGCATTACCGCGAACCCGGCTCTGGGCTATGCGTGTGACCTGCTGGTTGCCCAGGGCGGCACAGCGGTTCTGGCCGAAACACCTGAAATATATGGGGCTGAACATCTGTTGACCAGGCGGGCCTGCGATGCGGCGACAGGAGAGCGGCTGGTTGATCTGATCAGATGGTGGGAGGATTATACCGCCCGCAATAAAGGGTCTATGGATAACAACCCCAGCCCGGGTAATAAAAAAGGCGGGCTGACCACAATACTTGAAAAATCGCTGGGCGCGGCGGCCAAAGGCGGCACAACACCTCTGAACGGGGTCTATAAATATGCCGAACCGGTAACCGCAAAAGGGTTCACCTTCATGGATTCGCCGGGATATGATCCGGCCTCTGTAACAGGCCAGATCGCCAGCGGCTGTAATCTGGTCACCTTTACCACAGGCAGAGGCTCTGCCTTCGGCTCCAAGCCTTCGCCTTGTGTGAAAATCGCCACCAATACCGACATGTATACCCGCCTGATTGACGATATGGATGTCAATACCGGCGATATTCTGACTGACAATCTCAGCGTAGAAGAAAAAGGGCGGCAGATTTACCAGCTTCTGTTGGCTGTGGCTTCTGGCCAGCCGTCAAAATCTGAAGCACAGGGGCTGGGCGATTATGAATTTGTGCCGTGGCAAATCGGGGCCACGATGTAGCCGTAAACAAAGGCACAGGTGTCATCACAGCACACCGAAAGACAGCGGAGGAACAGATGAGCGCAGAACAGCATGAATGTCTGAGCGCAGATCAGGTCAGCTTTTATCAGGAAACAGGTTATCTGGTTCTTGAAAATCATCTTGATATGGTGGTGATTCAGGATATCCGTGATGAGATTGCGCGTCTGGAATCTCTGGCTCTGGGCATGACGGAATCAGATGACCGGCTTGATCTGGAAGACAGCCACACCCCCGATGCGCCGCGGGTCAGGCGGATTAAACTGCCCCATACACAAAGTGATGTGGTCAAAAAACTGCTCTATTCAGATCAGATTTTGGCCCCGATACGCGATTTGATCGGTCCTAATCTGCGCCTGCATACAACAAAGCTGAATATGAAATCAGCTGAATATGGCGCGCCGATTGAATGGCATCAGGATTTCGCTTTTTATCCGCACACCAATGATGATGTGCTGGCGGTGGGGATTATTATTGATGATATGGAATCCAAAAACGGCCCGCTGATGGTTTATCCGGGCAGCCATAAAGGCCCGATTCATGATCATCACAGAGACGGTGTTTTTGCCGGCGGGATGAGCCTGTCTGCCGCGGGGTTGGCCGCAGAAGATGCGGTTGAACTGACCGGGCCTGCAGGCTCAATCTCTATTCATCATGGCCGTATTGTGCATGGCTCTGCCCGCAATACATCTGACCGGTCTCGCCGCCTGATGTTTTTCGAGATGATGGCCACAGATGCGTTTCCGATCACAGGCGGCATGACGAAATTCACAGATATTAACGATTATAATAAGCTTATTTTATGTGGTGAGCCGGTTCTTGAACCGCGGCTTGCGGATGTACCGGTGCGCATCCCCCAGCCTCAGCCTGATAAAAACAGATCTATCTATGAAATTCAAAAGGGCATGAACCCGTCAGACCTGATCAGCTAGCGGGCGTGAAGAGGGGATAGAATGTGCTGAACGGACATCAGGACAGAGCCCTTTTGGGCATAGGCTTGATGCTGGGGGCGTATTTTTTATTTTCCTTTATTGATGCGTCTGCGAAATGGCTTGGCCAGCTGGGTCTGCCTGCTTTGCAACTGGCGTTCATGCGCTATTTTGGGCATTTCGTGATTTCGACTGGCCTGGTTGGCCTGTCTAGTGGCGGCGTGCGCCAGTTCATTCCTGCTCATCTTGGTCTGGTGATGTTCAGAGGGGCCTTGCTGATGGGCTCAACCGTTCTGAATTTTTTTGCGGTGACCTATCTGCCGCTGACCCTGACTTCAACCATTTTGTTCTCAGCCCCGATTATCATCTGTTTTCTGTCCTGGCCGTTACTGGGTGAGCGGGTCGGCATCTACAGATGGTCGGCGATCATGCTGGGCTTTTTTGGTGTTGTTGTGGCGATCCGCCCGTTTGATGACAGCTTTCACTGGGCGGTCTTGTTATCTTTGGGCGGGGCGGTTTGTTTTGCGCTTTATTCCATATTAACGCGGGGTCTGGCAGGCCGTGTGGATGTGGATGTGATGCAGTTCTGGTCAGGGGCGTTCGGTACCTTTTGTTTGCTTCCTTTTGCGGTTTACAGCTGGCGCTCGCCTGATCTGTTGTCTGACTGGATGATATTGATCATGCTGGGCTTTTTTGGCTGGTCTGGTCATCAGCTGCTGACCAAAGCCCATAATCTGGCCCCGGCCAGCATGCTGACCCCGTTTGGCTATTCCTTTATTCTGTTCCTGACCATCTGGAGCTATGCTGTGTTTGACCATCTGCCCGACAAATGGACGGTGATGGGCGCGCTCATCATTGTTGTTTCCGGCCTTGTCATCTGGTTTCGTGAACTTCTCAGAAGCCGGTATAAGGATGTGCAGACCACCGGCCTGTAAGCCAGTGCGGTTACATCAGCATTTTGGTATCACCGTCAATTGACAAGGCTTGTCCGCTGATCATGCGCCCGCGCAAGCTGGCCAGCAGCAAAATTTGATCAGCCAGATGCTGCGGGCTGACATAATCTTTTATTGATGCATTAGACAGGGCCTCTGCCTCGACCTCAGCAAAGGCCACCCCTCTTTGCTGGGATTTCGCCTCAATCACCCGCCTGATCCGATCACCATCAACCAGCCCGGGCAGAATCGCGTTCACCCGGATATTATCCTTGCCCAGTTCAATAGATAAGGTTTTGGTCAGCCCAACAACCCCCCATTTTGCGGCGGCGTAAGGTGCCCGCAACGGAAAGCCATATTTTCCGGCAGCAGAGGACAGATTCACAATTGACGCATTCTGGCTGGCCCGCAGATAAGGCAGAGCCGCTTTCACACAATAAAACTGACTGCTGAGGCAGATATCAAGGCATTGATGCCAGGCCGCATCATCAACATCTTCAATAGCGGCGGTGGGGCCAGCAATGCCCGCATTATTGACAAGACAATCCAGCCCGCCCATGCGGTCTGCCTCGCTTCTGATCAGGGCCTGTATGGCGGTACTGTCAGACACATCACAATAATGGGCGAATATATCTGGCTGTGCGGTGGCCAGCTCATCCAGCGCGTTCTGGTCCACATCACAGGTTGAAACGATGGCCCCTTCTTGTGTGAAGCTCTCGACAATCTGCCGTCCGATCCCGCTTGCACCGGCGGTGACAAATACCTTTAATCCGTTCAGCCCGAGATCCATGTTTTTTCCCTGTTTGGTTTTTGGTGGTTCTGTTTATCAGATGGACAAACATATCATTGAGGTAACTGTGTTTGTTTGCCAAACATAAGTCAATTGGTTGACAAAAAGGCGTGCGGATTGTGCAGTTCATCTTAAGGCACTGAACAGGATAAGAAGGGGAGATAGATGAAACATGTGGCGGTTATCGGTTCAGGCCTCATCGGCCGGGCCTGGGCAGTGATTTTTGCAAAAGCAGGATGCCAGGTCAGCCTGTATGACACAGACCCGGCCTGCCGTGAGGGGCTGGCTGAGGCGGTGAAATTTGAATGTGAGATTTTGCACCGGCACGGGCTGGTGTCTGATATCAGCTCTGTTCTGAAAAAACTGCACATCAGCTCAGATCTGTCACAAGCTGTGCAGACAGCTGACTTTATTCAGGAAAATGGCCCGGAACGGTTGGAGGTGAAACAGGTCCTGTTTGCTGAGCTGGACCGCCTGGCCCCAGCAGACACACCGATTGCTTCGTCTACCTCGGCGATCCCTGCCTCTCAGTTCACAGAGACCCTTGCGGGCCGGCACAGATGTTTTGTCGGCCATCCGGTGAACCCGCCTCATCTGGTCCCTTTGGTTGAGATTTGCGGCGCTCCCTGGACGACGGCGGCGGTGCTGGACAGGGCGCATGACCTATATAAATCAAGCGGCATGGTTCCTGTGCGGATCAAAACTGAAAAACAGGGCTTTGTGCTGAACCGGCTTCAGGGGGCGGTTCTGGCTGAGGCGCTGCGCCTGCTGGATGAGGATGTGGTCAGTGTTGAGGATCTGGATAAAACCATGAAAGATGGTCTGGGGATGCGCTGGGCCTTTATGGGCCCGTTTGAAACGATTGAGCTGAACGCCCCGGAAGGTGTGGCAGATTATTTCGCACGCTATTGCGGGCTGTACCGGGATATGGCGGCTGTGCCGCCCGGACCAGGGGTGTTTGATGAGGCTGTGACCAGCGCCATTGCGCAGAAATGGCAGACAAAGCTGGGCAAGGACGATATCCTGACCCGGACCGGATGGCGCAATGAACGTCTGGCCAGCCTGGCGGCGTGGAAAGGCCAACAGGCTGATGATGTGTGACCGGCAGATGAAGGAGTGAGCAGATGGCCAGAAAAGTGATGATAACCTGTGCGGTGACAGGGGCTATACATACCCCCTCTATGTCGCCGCATCTGCCGGTAACACCGCAACAAATAGCTGATGCCGCGATTGGGGCTGCAGAAGCGGGCGCGGCCCTTGTTCACATTCATGCCCGGGATCCGCAGACAGGCCGGCCGGATCAGTCTCCTGAGGCGTTCACGCCGATCCTGCAGCTTGTCAAACAGGCAACAGATGCGGTGGTCAACATCACCACTGGCGGGGCCCCGACCATGACGGTGCATGAACGTGTGCGCCCGGCAGAACAGTTCAAACCAGAAGTGGCGTCGTTAAATATGGGATCAATGAATTTCGGTCTCTACCCGATGCTCAGCCGGTTCAGTGACTTTAAACATGACTGGGAACAGCCCTATCTGGCGGGGTCAACCAATCTGATTTTCAAAAACACATTTGAAGATATTGAATATATTCTGACCACCTGTGCTGAAAATAACACCCGGTTTGAAATTGAATGTTATGATATCGGCCATCTCTACACGCTGGCGCATTTTGCGGATCGCGGCATTGTGAAACCGCCCTTTTTTATCCAGTCTGTGTTTGGGATTCTGGGCGGCATTGGCACAGATGCTGAAGATGTTATGCATATGAAACGCACTGCTGACAGGCTGTTTGGGGATCAGTTCCACTGGTCTGTTCTGGGTGCGGGCCGGCATCAGATGCGGATCGCGGCGATGGCGGCGGGTATGGGCGGCAATGTGCGGGTTGGGCTGGAAGACAGCTTGTGGATCAAGCCAAAACAGCTGGCCACATCAAATGCTGAACAGGTCAGCAAGGCACGCCAGCTGATCGAAGGTATGGGCCTTGAGATAGCCACACCAGATGAAGCCAGAGAGATGCTGAAGCTGAAAGGGGCTGACAAAGTCGGGTTTTGATCCAGTTTAGGTAACGCAGGAGACCGGCTGGATATCTGCCTGACTGAGCAGCAGCACAGGCAAATAGGGGATAACAGAATGGATTTTACGCTTGAGCAGGATTTAGATGAGCTGCGGGCCAGGGTCAGAGCCTTTATCGATACAGACATTCTGCCTCTGGAAGCAGATCGTGCCAATTATGACGCGCATGAAAATATCGCCCTTCCGGTTCTGGACCAAAAGCGCGCGCTGGCAAAACAGCAGGGCCTGTGGGCCCCGCAAGCCCCTAAAGACAGAGGCGGTCTCGGCTTGCCTGTCACGGGCTGGGCGGCATTTTATGAAGAAGCCAACAGGTCCATTTTCGGGCCTGTGGTCCTGAACTGTGCTGCCCCTGATGACGGCAATATCAACCTGCTCTCCAAAATCGGCACAGATGCCCAGAAAGACTGGTTCTTACAGCCGCTGATTGACGGCGAAGTCAGATCAGCCTTTGCGATGACTGAACCGGCCCCGGGTAGCGGGTCTGACCCGTCCATGATGCTGACAAAGGCAGAAAAAAAAGGCGATAAATGGGTTATCAATGGCCATAAATGGTACATCACCGGGGCAGCAGAGGCGGCTCATTTCATTCTTGTGGCCCGCACCTCAGAAGACAGCCGCAAAGGCCTGACCGCGTTTCTGTTTCATAAAGATCAGCCTGGCTGGCATATCCGCCGCCGGATTCCCATTATGGGCCCGGAAGAACATGGCGGGCATTGCGAGCTGATCTTTGACGGGCTTGAAATTCCTGATGAAAACCGCCTGATGGAGGTGGGTGACGGGCTGAAAGTCACCCAGATCAGGCTGGGGCCTGCGCGCCTCACCCATTGTATGCGCTGGCTGGGCCTGGCCAAGAGGTCAATGGAAATCGCGGCTGACTATATCTCTCACCGCGAAGGCTTTGGTATCAAGCTGGCAGAACGCGAATCTGTCCAGATCAAGATGGGCGAACTGGCCCATGAGATTCAGATTGGCCGCTTGCTGGTGATGCATGCGGCCTGGTCTTTGGATCAGGGTCGTTTTGCCCGGAAAGAGATTTCCTCAGCTAAGATTCACGTCGCCAACACCCTGCATAAGGCGGTGGACACCGCTATTCAGCTGAACGGGGCGCGCGGTTATGCAAAAGACACGCCTCTGGAATGGATATATCGCTATGCCCGTCAGGCCCGTCTGGTTGACGGGGCTGATGAGGTGCACAAAATGGTTCTGGCCCGTCATTATGCTGAACAGGGCAGTGATTACTGGCAGTGGGGGTAGACAGGCATGTTGAGGTCTGCCCAGGATGTTCAGCCTGTTCTGCGCTGGATGCAAACAGAGCTTGGCGCGGATAAGGTGACCTGCCACAAGGCGGTTAAACTGTCTGGCGGGGCGATTCAGGAAAATTGGCGGCTGGAACTTCAGATCACAGGCGGGCGTTATGACGGCGAACAGCTCTGGGTGTTGCGTACAGACGCCCCGTCTGCTGTTGCTGTTTCCAGCAGCCGTGTTCAGGAATTCACCCTGCTGCAGGCGGTTTGCGGTCAGGATGTGCCGGTCCCGCAGCCGATTTGTGTGTGTACAGACAGCTCTGTTCTGGGCAGGCCGTTTTTCCTGATGACAGCTGTATCTGGCCAGGCTCAGGGCCGCAAGCTGGTGCGTGATCCTAAGCTAAAGACCACTGGCCCGGGCCTTGTGGCCCAGCTGGGTGAGATTATGGCCCGGATTCACAAGATCACCCCGCAAGATGAGCACGCACAGCGATATGAGCTGTCTGGCCTGCCCGGATATAATGACAGCGCGGCGGTCTTTCAGATTGCGCAGATGCGCACCGCTCTTGACCAGCTGGGTTCTGCCCATCCGGTACTGGAATACGGGCTGAACTGGCTTGAAGACAATCTGTCAGAATGGGAAGGCACGGGCGAGACTGTCTTATGTCACCGTGATTTCAGAACCGGTAATTTTCTGGTTGAAGACGGCCTTTGCACCGCACTTCTGGACTGGGAATTTGCGGGCTGGAGCGACCGGCATGAAGATATTGGCTGGTTGTGTGCGCGGTGCTGGCGGTTTGGCAATACGCATCTGGCTGTCGGCGGGCTGGGCCCGTTCTCGGCCTTCCGTCAGGCTTATGAGAGGATCAGCGGCCAGCTGCTGAATGTGACCGCGATTGGCTTCTGGCAGGTGATGGCGGAAATCAGATGGGCGGTGATCGCTCTGCAACAGGCTGCCCGCAACCGCTCTGGACAGGAGATGTCTCTGGAACTGGCTTTGTCCGGCTATCTTGTGCCGGAAATGGAAGTGAATATGCTGACGTTGATAGACGAGATAACAACCGGCAATTGGCAGGACCTTGACAGCTGATACTGTCAGCTCATTTGGCTCGCAACAGGATAGGATGATGACCACAACACAGATAACCGGACTGATTGAGGCGATTTATGCTGATTTCACCGACAAAATAGCCCCCGCCTTGCCGCCTGAGCAAAATTACAACGCAGCGATGATGAAACGGGGGCTTGAAATTCTGGCCGCCTCTCTGCGCTCAGAAGAGAACAGAGATGAGTTCAATCTCTCTCAGCAAGGCGTCTATTCCTCTGCTCAGCTGGCAGAAGCCTTGCGGAACAGAGACACCGCCGTGACCGTTTCTGATGAGCTGCACAGGCTGCTGGCAGATGATGTTCACAAGCGCCGCCGCCAGGCCAATCCTGGCCCGCCCTCTGCTCTTCACAAACCATCATAAAGGACAGACCGTGATGCCGAAAGATTATCAGCAGACCCTGACAGAGATAACCACGATGTGCGCGGGCGAAACAGATCCTATTGCCCTGATGGCCACTATCTCTTGTCATCTGTATCAGCAGGTTGACGGGTTTGACTGGGTCGGGTTTTACCGAGTTGTTGACCAGGGGCTGCTGAAAATTGGGCCCTATCAGGGTGGTCATGGCTGTTTGGTGATCCCGTTTGACAGGGGGGTCTGCGGGGCGGCGGCGCGCCTGAAACAAATCCAGCTTATTGATGATGTTGACCAGTTTGACGGGCATATTGCCTGTTCCTCCAGCACCCGGTCTGAGCTGGTTATTCCGCTGTTTGATGCCGCAGGTGAGGTCTTTGCCGTTCTGGATATTGATTCTGATCGGCCCGCCTTTTTTGACCAGCAGGATGCTGATCAGCTTGATGAGCTGATGGTGAAGCTGTTTTCTGACAGGCCGGCCCATGTCGTCTGATCAGCAGAATCAGGATGAAGCTGTCCTGACTGAACATCTTCAGGATCAGTTTGTCGCCTGGTTTGTTGGCGTAATGACGGTTGTATATGTGATCGAACATCTGTACAAAGCGCGCCAGACTGATTCGTCTGAAAACTCTTAACCCCCCCTGTTAACTCCACCCCTGAACTCAGCCGAGAGGTGATATGAGCCTTAGTCTCACTGAACTATCTGTCTATGCGTTTGCGCTGTTTTTGTTGTTCCTGACCCCAGGCCCGGTCTGGGTGGCGCTGACGGCGCGCTGTCTGCAGAGCGGCTTTTCCGGCGGCTGGCCGCTGGCCCTTGGTGTGGCGGTCGGGGATTGCTTGTGGCCTCTGCTTGCTTTGCTGACCTTGACTCAATTTGCACAAATTTATGCTGAGCTGTTGGAGAGCCTACGCTTTCTGGCTGTTGCTGTGTTTCTGATGTTGGGGGTTCAGCTGATCAGGGCCCCTGTTGTCGAGCCTGAGGCGGGTGGCCGGCTGACACAGCCTGGCCGGCTGACCGGGTTCATTGCCGGGGTGCTGGTGATTCTGGGCAATCCCAAGGCGATCTTATTTTATCTGGGGATTCTGCCCGGCTTTTTTGACATCTCTGTTCTGACCACAATTGATATCACCATGGTTGTGATCATCTCTGCTTTGGTGCCGTTTATGGGCAATCTGCTGTTTATTCTTGGTGTGGAAAAAGCCAGAACAATACTGACCTCACAAGCTGGGCGGCGCCGGTTGAATGTGGCTACCGGTTCTGTTCTGATCGCTGTCGGGCTGTTTTTGCTGGCTGGTTAAGGGTTTTCGATGCGGGTCGCTTGTCCTGTTCAGCTGACAGCCAGCTCTTCAGCTTGTCTTTTTGTGCTGGGCTCAGATGCAGATATAATTTGCTGCGCCGCTTCAATATATCCTCTGCGCTCAGGGCATATTCATGAGCCATCAGATAGCACAGTTCAGCCTCGCTCAGGCCGCAGCCAAACTGCTCTCCTAGATCAGCCATACAGGATGCTGTGCCGGTAAAGCTGAACAGCTTTGTTCCATAGGCCCTGACCAACCGTAACGCGGCCTCATCAGAAATATCGGAAATTTTTTCTTTCAGCTGAACAAGCAGCTCGTCCACACAAGTGAAATCGCCGCCGGGAAGCGGGGCTGTTGCGGTCCAGTGCGGCCTTGTCTCGCCAAAGGCAGAATTGATGGTCATCATCGCTGATTCAGCCAGCCGCCGATAGGTGGTCAGCTTGCCGCCGAACACAGACAATAATGGCGCCCCTGCACAGCGTTCCAGCTTCAGATGATAATCACGGTTTGCCTTTGCCGCCTGGCCTGTCCCGTCATCAAATAAGGGCCGCACACCGGCATAGCTGGCCACAATATCCCTCCGGCTGACAGGGGTGTGAAGATAGCTGTTGATGGCGCTGAGAAGATACTCAATCTCATCATCTGAAATCTCCAGCTGCTCGTTTAGTTGAGATATATCCAAATCCACATCAGTTGTGCCGATCAGCGTAAAGCGCCCTTCATAAGGGATCATGAAGGTGATTCGCCCGTCTGTGTTCTGCAGCAGGAAGGCATCTTCACTTGGCAATTGTCTGTCCAGAATCAGATGGCTGCCCTTAATCAGCCGCAGAGAGGCCTGATTCTCCAAAAACCCTGTGCGGTGCTGCACGTCAACAGCCCATGGCCCTGCCGCATTGACCAAAAGACGGGTTGTGAGGGTCTGTGTCTGTCCGTCTTGTGTTTGCACCGCAAGCTGCCAGCCTTTGTCATCAGGCCGGGCGGACACCAGCTTGGTTCGGGTTCTGATCTCAGCCCCGCGCTGATGCGCATCAACAGCATTCAGCACGACAAGGCGGCTGTCTTCCACCCAGCAATCTGAATAAGCAAAAGCGGTGGTAAATTTATCAGACAAAACAGCACCCGCCGGATGCGTCTTCAGCCGGACAGGTTTTGAGGCAGGGACAGAACGTCTGCCGCCCAGATGATCATAGATAAACAAGCCCAGCCGGATCAGCCAGCCTGGCCGCAGGCCCTTATGATGCGGCAGGATAAAGCGCATCGGCCAGATGATATGAGGGGCCAGCCCCTGCAGAACAGCGCGTTCCTGCAAGGATTCCCTGACCAGCCTGAAGGCATAATGTTCCAGATAACGCAGGCCCCCATGGATCAGCTTGGTGCTGGCTGAACTGGTGGCCTGGGCCAGAGCACCTTGTTCCAGCAGACATACCTTATAGCCGCGTCCGGCCGCATCACGCACGATCCCTGTCCCGTTAATTCCGCCGCCGATAACAACGATGTCAAATCCTGTCTGTTTGTTCTGGTCTGGTGTCATATCGCGTTTTGATCCGCTGGATTTCATTTAAGCTTGCGTTGTGGCTCTGCCCCCCTTTACTCTTTTTAGCGAAGAAAAATTCAGCAAAAAGACGCGTGCTAAGGCGGGCTGAACCAGAGCAAGGGTGAAGGTAATGACGAAAGTTTATCTGGCGATTGATCAAGGCACAACAAGCAGCCGCGCGATTTTATTTGATCAGAACGGCAACAGCCTGTTCACGGCACAAAAAGAATTCCGCCAGATTTTTCCGCATCCCGGCTGGGTGGAACATGACCCGGAAGAGATTTGGCAGTCTGTACTTGATGTCTGTCATCAGGTTGTCGCACAGGCAGATAAAGACGGGCTCAAGATTGCCGGTACCGGGATCACCAATCAGCGCGAAACAACACTTGTCTGGGATCGTACAACCGGCCAGCCTGTTTACAACGCCATTGTCTGGCAGGACCGGCGCACCGCGGATATCTGCGCCGGTTTGACGGCCCAAGGGGCGGCGGCGGAAATTGAACAATGCACCGGCCTTGTTGTGGACCCGTATTTTTCAGCCAGCAAAATCGCCTGGATTCTGGATAATGTTGACGGTGCCAGACAACGTGCAGAATCAGGAGAGCTGGTCTTTGGTACTGTTGAAACCTTCCTTATCTGGCGCTTGACAGAAGGCCGCACCCATATCAGCGATGCCACCAACGCGGCCCGAACCAGCTTGCTCAACATCTCTTCAGGAGACTGGGATGAGGGTATGTGTGCGCTGTTCAATGTGCCGATGCAGATGCTGCCAGATGTCGTGGATTGTGCAGGCGATCTGGGCCGTGTCACACATTTATTCGGGCGCGAGCTGCCGATTTTATCAGCTGTTGGCGACCAGCAGAGCGCGGCGGTAGGGCAGGCCTGTCTGACACCAGGCGCGATAAAATCAACTTACGGAACAGGTTGTTTTGTGATTCTGAATACAGGCGATAAAATTGTCCGATCCTCAAACCGGCTGCTGTCCACCGTCGCCTGGCAGCTTGACGGGCAGCGCATTTATGCCCTTGAAGGGTCTATATTTATTGCCGGGGCGGTTATCCAGTGGCTTCGTGACGGGCTTCATCTGCTGAGCTCAGCTTCTGACTCTGAACAGATGGCAGCGGGCCTCACCGGAAATGACGGTTTATATATGGTTCCGGCCTTTACTGGTCTGGGCGCGCCCTGGTGGAACGCTGAGGCCAGAGGTTCGATTTACGGCCTCACCCGGGATACTGGGCCGGCCCAGCTTGCCCGTGCCGCACTTGAATCAGTGGCCTATCAGACAGCAGATTTATTTGACGCCATGGCTTTGGATGGTGTTCAGCCTGTGCGGCTGCGTGTGGATGGCGGCATGGCCGCAAATGACTGGTTAATGCAGTTTTTGTCTGATGTTCTGGATATGCCTGTGGACCGGCCCCGTATTCTGGAAACCACCGCTCTTGGGGCGGCGATGTTTGCCGGGCTGGCAGACGGGGCACATGCCAGCTTGGACGATATGGCTACCAGCTGGCAGCAGGACCGCCAGTTCACACCAGCTATGGCGGATGACAAGCGGCGCCTGATAAAGGCTGGATGGTCTGAAGCGATCATGAAAACCCGGCTTCGTGTTGAATGAACAAGACAGCCTTATTCTTGCCGGTCTGCAGACCAGCCAGGCTCAGTCACGCAATTGCCGTTGATGCTCACGGCGGAATTGCTGGGGTGTTTTTCCGGTATCGGCGATAAACACCTCATAGAAACGCGATAGAGATCCAAAACCGGAATCAAGGGCAACGGTAATCACTTTTTCGCCCCTGTCTATCAGCGCAACTTTGGCATGATGCAGACGCAGCTGATTCAGATATCCGTTGATGGATTGGCCAAGCGATTTTTTAAACGCGCCCATCGCATAGCCTGTCGAGATGCTGGCCGCCGCCGCCACATCTGCCACCGATATCGGGTTGGTATAATTCTCCGCCAGAAAGCGGATCATTTTATGCACATGCTGAAAGGATCTGATTCTGGCCCCGCCCCGCTTCAGCGCGGCGGCAGGCCCCAGATGCCAGCCTGCAAAAGACTGTCTGCGCAGCCTGAGCTGTAATTCCTGTCTGGCAATCTGAACCAGTTCTGAATCCCGTGAATGATAATCATCATGCCACCTTCTGAAATGCAGGCTGTCAGCATCTTCACTTCGGGTGCTGCTGATGACCTGACCTGTGAACAGCGCAGATAAAAACCTGTCCGGCATCGACCAGGACAACAGCTCTGGCAAGGGCAGATTGGCAATAAACACTTCTCCTGTACGGTCAATCTGGCTCAGCCGGTGCGGGATCTGTCCCCACAACACACTGATATAGCCGTCTTTGGCAATGACCGGGCCCATCTGCGTCAGATAGGTCAGATCGCACCCCACAGGCAGCAGAATTTCAACATGGCTGTGGGCATGGTTATCCGGCATGACCTCAGGTTCATGCCGCTGCATGAAAAAACCGTCAGGGAATTGTTTTGTGTCTAAAATTGTCTGTGTCTGCATCTTCGTATCATGGTCGGTTTTTCATAAGGAAAAAAGAAAAAAGATGAGGATTCCGGAAAATTAATGCAGTTTGGCGGAAGTATTCAGGTAAAATTTTTGGCCCTCTTATAGCTTGAGGGAATGTGTTTACATTTATCCGGCATTCCGATTGAGCGAATGAGTTTGGCCTGCAGTGATATCTGTGCCAACCTCACAGCCGCAATTCCATGGGAGGATGGACATGAAAAAATTACTGACAGCCTGGGCGACTATGGCGGGCATCTGCTTGTCTGCATCGTCTTTTGCAGGAACATTGGTGATTAACACCGATACTTCTGATCCTGCACCGAAAAAAGCCTTTGAGATGATCATCAAGAAATTCGAGGCAGAAAACCCGGATGTGAAGGTGGAATGGAACCTGTTTGACCATGAAGGGTACAAACAGTCGATTCGGAACTTCCTGAACACCAACCCGCCTGATGTGGCGAACTGGTATGCCGGCAACCGGATGCGTCCGTTTGTAAAGGCAGGTTTGTTTGAAGATGTGTCTGATATCTGGGCACAGGGCGGCGGCTGGAATGATGGTGAGCTGTCATCCAGCATGGCNCATGCGCAAAAATCAATGACCATTGGCGGGCGCCAGTGGGGTGTGCCTTACACCTATTATCAGTGGGGTGTATATTACCGCAAAGACATTTTCGAAAAGCTGGGCATTGCTGTGCCACGGACCTTTGATGAATTTGTTGCCGCTTGTGCAAAGCTGAAGGAAAACGGGGTTACGCCGATTACAATCGGTTCAAAATATCTGTGGACTACAGCAGGTGTGTTTGACTATCTGGATCTGCGCGTGAACGGTTATGAATTCCATATGGATCTGACCAACGGGAAAATCCCCTACACAGACCCGCGCGTAAATGCGGTGTTTGATGCGTGGGACCGTCTTGTAAAGCCAGGTTATTTCATTGAAAACCACGCTGCCTACAGCTGGCAGGAAGCGCTGACACCAATGGTAAAGGGTGAAGCAGCGATGTATGTGATGGGTAACTTTGCGGTTGCGCCTCTGCGTGAAGCCGGTCTGACAGATGACCAGCTTGGCTTCTTCCAGTTCCCTGAGATCACCCCGGGTCTGCCAATGGCTGAAGAAGCCCCAACAGACACCGTTCACATTCCGTCAAAAGCCAAGAACAAGACAGATGCCAAGCGGTTCCTGATCTTTATGGCGCGTGCGGATGTTCAAGAAGAAGTGAACAAGATTCTGGGTCAGCTGCCGATTAACAGCGCCTCTGCTGTGGCGGATGACAAATTCCTGAAAGCAGGTAACGAAATGCTGAACAATGCCTATGCAATGGCACAGTTCTATGATCGTGACGCCCCTGCGGAAATGGCTTCTGAAGGCATGAAGGGGTTCCAGGAATATATGGTGAAGCCTGAGCGCCGGGAAAAAATTCTGCAGCGTCTGGAGAAAATTCGCCAGCGCGTCTACAAGTAACCAACTCTTCTGTCCGGAGCGGCGCACCGCTGCTCCGGATGTTTTATTGTTTCGCTTAAAGACGCGGTCAGGCGGGACGATGGATTATGACAGCACCCATGTCTGAACTTCATTTACACTCTTACCGCTCCAGCTGGTGGAAGCGTCATCAGGCCAAAATCACGCCGTGGTTGTTTCTGGCCCCAGGCGGTCTGTTTTTCACTGTTTATGTCATTGCCCCGATTTTTCAGTCAATTTCGATTTCTTTTTATGAATGGGACGGCCTGTCTCCGGCAACTTATGTTGGCCTCGCCAATTATGTTGAACTTCTGGATGATGAACAATTTTATGTCTCTTTATGGAATAATGTCCGCTGGCTGATTTGTTTCATGGCGGCGGTTCCTGTTGGTCTGGCCCTGGCGCTGTTTTTAAATCAGGCGGTGTTTGGTATCCGGCTGATCAAATCACTGTTTTTCTTTCCCTTTGTGATCTCACAAGTCGTCATCGGGTTGATCTTCACCTGGTTTTATGAGCCGAATTACGGCGTGATCGCGCCGGTTCTCTCGTTTCTGGGCTGGGACGGCTGGGCCATTCTGGCAGATGAAGATTACGCCACATACGGCATTATTTTTGCCGGCTTATATCCGCAGATCGCTTACTGCATGATTCTGTACCTGACCGGCCTGAACAATATCAGCGCTGACCAGATAGAAGCAGGCCGCCTTGACGGGGCAAAAGGCTGGTCATTGTTCTGGAATATTATTTTACCGCAACTGCGTCCGGCCACCTTTATTGCGATTGTTGTGACGGTTATCGGTGCTTTGCGCAGTTTTGATATGATCGCCATCATGACACAGGGCGGGCCCTGGGGTTCATCTAATGTGCTGGCCTATTTCATGTTTGAACAGGCGTTGAGTGAATATGGCTACCGGATGGGATATGGCTCAGCCATTGCCACAATCTTATTCCTCATCATGCTGGTTTACATTCTGTATTTCATTATCCGTATGTACCGTGATGAAAAAAGGGGGTTGTAGGCCATGTTTCCCACCCCGATTGAAAAAACTTCTTCTGTAACGCGGTCTGCTTACCGGATCGCTCTGCCCCTGTCGCTGATTATCTGGCTGGTGCCTTTGCTGGGGGTGATGCTGACCGCCATGCGCGGGCCGGGTGATATTACCGCTGGCAATTTATGGGGCCTGCCCACACAATGGATGTTTTTTGCCAATATGCGCGATGTGTTTGGCAACACCCCGATGCTGGATTTCATCATCAACAGTTTTAAAATCACTGTACCGACCATGATCGGTGCGGTTGCGCTCAGCTGTATGACCGGCTTTGCGCTGGCGGCTTACCAGTTCCGTGGCAATGTGATTTTATTCTTTATCTTTGTGGCCGGGAATTTCATTCCGTTCCAGATTTTGATGATCCCGGTCCGTGACCTGACCTTCCAGATCGGCCTTTATGATACGGTGACCGGCCTTGTGATGTTTCATGTGGCCTTTCAAACCGGCTTTTGTACGCTGTTCATGCGTAATTTTATCCGCGCGCTGCCGCATGAATTATTCGAAGCGGCCCGCATTGACGGGGCGTCTGAATTCACAATTTTCTGGAAACTTGTTCTGCCCTTGACCCGGCCAGCGATTGCCGCGCTTTGTGTGCTGATTTTCACCTTTATCTGGAATGATTATTTCTGGGCGACGGTTCTCATCCAGGGCCAGCATGCCATGCCGGTCACAGCTGGTCTGAAATCGCTGAACGGCCAGTGGATTGCGGCTTATCACCTGATATCTGCGGGATCAATTGTGGCGGCGGTACCGCCTGTGGTGATGTTTTTTGTGATGCAGCGGCATTTCATTGCTGGCCTGACCCTCGGGGCAAATAAAGGTTAGGTGGACAGGGTAAGCGCAAGGGAAAAAATAATGACAAAAATAGCGATGATTGGCGCGGGCTCTACCGTGTTCATGAAAAATATCCTGACCGATATTCTGCTGGAAGACCCATTTGCAAGATGTGAATTTGCGCTTCAGGATATTGATCCCAAACGTCTGGCCACCTCAAAGCTGGTTGCCGAACGGGTAGCAGAGGTCTTGCCTGTATCACCTGTAATCACCGCCACCGAAAACAGACGTGAAGCCCTGCAAGGGGCTGATTTCGTGATCGTGATGATTCAGGTGGGCGGCTATAAGCCGTCTACGGTTATTGATTTTGATATTCCGGCAAAATATGGCCTGAAACAAACCATTGCTGATACGCTGGGCATTGGCGGGATTATGCGGGGCCTGCGCACCGCCCCTGTGCTGGCGGATATTGGCCGGGATATGCAAGAGCTTTGTCCTGACGCCTGGATGCTGCAATATGTCAACCCGATGGCGATTAACTGTCTGGCGTTATCACATCTTCTGCCCGATTTGAACTATGTTGGCCTGTGCCATTCTGTGCAAGGCACAGCGGCTGATCTGGCCCGTGATCTGGGCGAAGATCTGAAAGATATAGATTATGATTGTGCTGGCATTAATCATGTCGCCTTCTACACTCGTTTTGAAAAGCGGCATGCTGACGGCAAGGCAGAAGATCTCTATCCGCGTTTGCATCAGCTGATCGAACCACGCTCTTACGGGCCGAACTGGGATGGTTGTACCAACCATGTCCGCTATGAGGTGCTGAAACGGTTAGGATATTTTGTCACTGAATCATCAGAACATTTTGCTGAATATACCCCCTGGTTTATCAAAAACAGCCAGCCTGATCTGATCAAGAAATTTGATATCCCGATTAATGAATATATCCGGCGTTGTGAAAAACAGCTGGCGGAATGGGACGCCCAGGAAGCTGATCTGCTGGCTGACACAAAACCATTATGCGAAAAATCAGTTGAATATGCGGCCCGGATTATCTCGTCTATCGTTACCGGCACGCCTGATGTGATTTATGGTAATGTGCTGAACCGGAACCTTATCGGCAATCTGCCGGAAAATGCCTGTGTGGAAGTGCCGTGTGATGTCAATGGCGCTGGGCTGACCCCGCGCCAGGTTGACGATTTGCCGGCGCATCTTGCCGGCCTGATCCAGACCAATATCACGGTCCAGCAGCTCACCGTTGATGCGATTGTTACCGGCCGGAAAGAGGCGGTGTATCATGCCGCCATGCTGGACCCGCATACCTCTGCTGAGCTGAATCTGGATCAAATCTGGCATATGGTTGACGAACTGCTTGAGGCCCATGAAGGCTGGATACCGGCTTTGTCCTGATGCGCCCGGAGGCGGCCCTAGCCGGACACTGACAGGACGGCCACCCCTGCAGGTGGTACAAGCCTGTCCCCCAGCAGCAGACCGCCGGTAAAGCTCTGCGGAATGCGGGCCGGGCTTGGCCCGTAATTTGTGAACACCAGCATATCCCCGCGCTGACGCACCCGCAGATAGGCCGGCAGATCATGCACCACAAGGCCTGCTTTTTTCATCTGTTCGGCACAGATAAGCTTGAACAGCTTTTGATCTACCCAGCCGGTAAGATAGCTGACCTTTTGATGATGGATCATCAGCGGATATCCTTCTTCAGTCTGGCCTTCAGCAGTCCCGGTGACAGCTCCTCTTTCATGCCAGATGCTGACACGGCCTTCAACATTGCCCCACCGGCACGCCACAGGCTGGTCAGCAGGCAGCGCGTCAACCTGTTCAACACAAAATCCGGCTAAGCCCTGCACAGGCCCGGGAGGCAGATTGGCCGGGATCTGGAAATCGGCTGTCTTCGCCCCGGTTCGCGGGCCGATCAGGATCTGGGCGGTGGTGTTTTCCAGCTGTGTGGCCAGCGCGCCAGACACAGCCAGTACAGCAGGCAGAATGACCAGCTGATAGCCCGACAGGTCAGCTTCAGGGCCGACAATATCAACTGACCCGCCATTCTGGCGCACCGCCTGATACATATCCAGGACCAGACGCAGATGATGAAAATCACAAGACTGCCCGTCAAGAGCCGCCATCCAGCTGGCCTCGTAATCATAGACAACGGCGATGGGGGCGGGCGCTGTTGCGCCCCAGTCCAGCTGCTGCACCTCTGCCCGGAACTGCTGAATTTCGGCCATCGCCGGGGCATCCCGCCCGTCAGGTAGGCACAAACCGGCATGCATTTGTTCTTGCGCAAAAGGCAGTTGCCGCCAGCGGAAATAGCTGATCACCTCTGCCCCATGGGCCGCTGCTTCAAAGCTCCATAAGCGGACCGCACCGGGGGCAGGTACAGCATTTGTGCTGGCCCAGTTGACCGGCCCTGGCTGTTGTTCCATCACCCATAACCGGCCCATGCCGCGATACAGATCATGATGAAACGCCTGAAAATCAGGATCACCTGTGCGCAGGCAGTCAGACTGCATCTGCGCATCCAACGGGGCAGCAGCCTTCATATTCTGCAGCATGCCCAGCGGATAGCTGTCCCAGGAGGCGATATCCAGCTCTGCTGCCACCGGGCGGTGATCAAACTGGTCAAACATACCCATATAATTATGTGCAATCGCCCGTCCCGGGCTGAACTGCCTCAGAATCTCAACCTGTTCTGCATTGAACTGTCTGACCATCTCTGTTGAAAAGCGGTAAAAATCCAGGTGATGAGACGGGTTTGCTTCGGTCACGGTCAGGTTCGGCAGCTCAACCTGATCAAATGAGGAATAGGTCATTGACCAGAATATTGTGCCCCAGGCCTTATTCAGGGCGTCAATGGTTTTATATTTCTCAGCCAGCCACAGCCGGAACGCGTCACGGGCTGATACACACCAGCTCAGGGCTGTATCATGACAGCCATATTCATTATCTGTCTGCCAGGCGGTGACGGCCGGATGCTGGCCATAGCGCTTGGCAAAGGCTGTTGTTATCCGCTGACTTTCTGCACGATAGCCCTGATGTGAAAAGCTGTAATGCCGTCTTGAGCCGAACCGGCGCGGCTGGCCGTTCTGATCAAAAGCCAGCATGTCCGGTATCTCATCAACCAGCCATTTTGGCGGCGTTGCGGTGGGGGTGCACATGGTTACAGACAGCCCGGCCTGTGCCAGTATCTCCACCGCCTTATCCAGCCAGTCCCAGTCAAATCGCCCGCGTTCAGGCTCAACTCTTGCCCAGCTGAATTCAGCTATCCTGACTTGTCTGATCCCGGCACTGACCATCCGTTCAGCATCGCTTTGCCATTGGTCTTCCGGCCAATGTTCAGGATAATAACAGACGCCAAGATGAGGGGTGTGGGCGCACATGGGCTATGAGGCTGTCAGGGCCAGGCCTGATGTGTCAAACATATACAGCTTGTCGGTAAGCGGGGCCAGATGCAGGATATCCTGCTGTTGTTCTGCCTGTTCCTCGCTGAGCTTGACGGTTAAATCCTGATCTGCGGCCAGCTGGACATAAGACAGACAATATTCCCCTAAATGTTCAATATGCCTGACCGGCCCTGAAAACTGGGCCTTTGCCTTTGTGACTGGAACCAGATGTTCAGGTCTGATCCCCACCGCACCAATGTTTGCCGGGCCTGACCAGTTATCAAACAGAACCTCTCCTGAATCCAGACAAAGCTGGTTGCCGCGCAGCTGAACCTGAAGAATATTCATTTTCGGGCTGCCGATAAATTCGGCAACAAACTGGTTTGCAGGCGTGTTATACAGCTCCAGAGGAGAGCCGACCTGTTCAATCTGGCCCTTGTTCAGCACCACGATTCTGTCTGCCAGGGTCATGGCTTCGATCTGATCATGGGTAACATAAATCATGGTTGCGGCCAGCCGCTTATGCAGATTGGCAATCTCAATTCGGGTTTGCACACGTAACGCCGCATCCAGATTCGATAACGGCTCATCAAACAAAAACACTTTCGGGTCTCTGACAATGGCCCGGCCAATTGCCACACGCTGGCGCTGGCCGCCAGACAGATGTTTGGGCAGCCGGTCCAGATAATCTGCGATTTGCAGTGTGTCTGCTGCGGCCCTGACCAGCCTGTCAATTTCTGCTTTGGGGGTACGGGCCTGTTTCAGCCCGAACGCCATATTTTCAAACACGGTCATATGCGGATACAGCGCATAAGACTGAAACACCATGGCTACACCCCGTTCCGCCGGGACCACATCATTGACGATATCACTGCCGATTTGCAATGTGCCTTCACTGATATCTTCCAGCCCGGCGATCATCCGCAATAAGGTTGATTTGCCGCATCCGGACGGGCCGACAAACACAACAAACTCACCACTGTTTATCGCCAGATTCACACCATGAATGACGGTCTGTTTATGAAAGGATTTTTTGATGTCGGTAAGCTGTAGCTGTGTCATGGCAGAAGGCGTCAAGAAAAGAGGTTAAGACTTGTCTGAGCCTAACGCGGTCAGAGCTAAAATCAACCCAAAGATGACCTCATCAAATCTTCTGTTCAGCCGGTCGCAGGATTGACAACAGCTCTAAATTAGAGGAATGCTCTACGCCAGAAACGGGGGGACAGGGTATGCTTTTTGTTGGTGGTGAAAATCTGATTGATCTAGTGCAGCTTGATCAGCAAGACGGGTTGCCCTTATATCAGGCGATTCCCGGCGGCTCGCCGTTTAATCTGGCGATTGCCGCTGGCCGTCAGGGGCTGCAGACCGGCTATCTGACCCCGATATCAACAGATAAAAGCGGTGATCTTCTGGCGGCCCGGCTGGATCAGGCTGGTGTTGTTCTGGCGGGCGGGCGGCATCCGGCGCCCAGCTCTCTGGCCATGGTGACGCTGACAAACGGTGTGCCGTCCTACAGCTTTTACCGGGATGGCACGGCTGAACGACAGATTTCAGAAGACAGGCTGACAGCCGCCCTCACAACAGACGCCCGGCTGTTTCATATCGGCTCATTGGCGTTGGCGGGCGGGGCGGATGCTGATGTGTGGGAGGCGCTTTCTGCACGCTGCAAACAGGCCGGTATTGCTGTCAGTCTGGACCCGAATGTGCGGGCCGGCCTGATCGCTGACCCGGATAGCTATCGGGCGCGGCTGGCGCGGATGATGCAGCTGGCAGATATCATCAAGCTGAGTGATGAGGATCTGACCTGGATTTATCCGGACCAGTCTGAACAGGACGCGCTGGCCCAGCTTGTCAAAGACAGCGGCGCGTCTGTTCTGGTGCTGACCAGAGGAGAGAACGGCGCAAGCCTGTTTCATGACGGCCAGTGGCATGATGAACCTGTTGCGCCTATGGACGAGCTGAAAGACACGGTCGGGGCGGGCGATACCTTTATGGCAACGATGCTGGTCTGGCTGGTCCAGAACGGGGCTATCGGCCAGCTGGCCGGTCTGTCACTGGGTGATAAGCTGGCGATGGTCAGGCGCGCCGCACAGGCCGCGGCGATTAATTGCAGCCGCCAGGGCTGTAACCCGCCCTTTGCTGATGAGATGCTGTCTTAAAAAAATCTGACCAAATTACTTGGCTGATTTCAGCCCTTCTTGATACCAGGCCAGCAACTGATTTCGTTCTTCTGGTTCCATATAGCTGACATTTGCGGGCGGCATGGCGTGCGATAAAGCAGACTGCATGATGATCGCTTTTGCCTGACTGACGATCTGCTGATCTGTTTCTAAAATGACCCCTTTTGGCGGCCATAACACGCGCTCATAAAACGGCTCGCTGGCATGGCACATACTGCATCTGCCCAGCACAATATCCTTGACCTCTTCAAATTCGGCTGCGCTGGCCAGGGTCATCTCCAGCTGGCTTGGCGGCTTTGTGCGGCTGGCCTGCTGGTCTGGTTCGCCTGATCCCTGAACGGCAGGCAGAAGGGATAAGACCATGATCACAACAAATAACGCGGCGGTCACCGCCCAGGTCCAGACCGGATTGCCCTGACGGGCATGGCGGCTGTTGAAATAATGCCGGATAGACACACCCAGCAAAAACACCAGCGCGGCAATCACCCAGCTATAGGCTGAGGAATGCGCCAGCGGATAATGATTGGACAACATGAAGAAAATCACCGGCAGGGTCAGGTAGTTATTATGTGTTGACCTCTGTTTGGCGATCTGGCCATAGCGTGCATCCGGCACACGCCCTGCCTTCAGATCAGCCACAACAATGCGTTGGTTCGGGATGATGATCACCAGAACATTAAAAGACATAATGGTCGCGGTGACCGCGCCCAGATGCAAAAAGGCGGCCCGTCCGGTGAAGATCTGATCCAACAGATAGGCCATCACCACCAGCAGAAGATACAACGCCAGCATCAGCAGGGTTGATCGCTGGCCAAGCGGGGATTTGCATAACAGATCATACCCCAGCCAGCCAACCGCCAGCACCCCTAACGAGATGCCAATCGCGGCCCATATCGGCAGCTCTGCCTTCTCCAGATCAACCAGATACAGATCCGCCCCCAGATAATACACAACCGCCATCAGCGCAAAACCGGACAGCCATGTGGCATAGGATTCCCATTTGAACCAGGTCAGATGTTCCGGCAATGCGGCCGGCGCGACCAGATATTTCTGGATATGATAAAACCCGCCGCCATGCACCTGCCATTCTTCGCCATGCACACCTTCTGGCAGGGGCTTGTCTTTGCGCAGGCCCAGATCCAGGGCAATAAAATAAAACGAAGACCCAATCCAGGCGATCGCCGTGATGACATGCAGCCACCGCAAGGCGAATTCTGCCCAGTCAAGACCAACAAGATAAATCAATTCCGCATCCATGACCGGCCTTTTTTCTGCTAGCTGCCGCGATAGGTCGAATAGCCAAAGGGCGACAGCAATAACGGCACATGATAATGCGAGGCGGCATCAGCGATGGCAAAATCAATCGGGATGTCTGACAGGAATTTCGGTTCTGGCAGATCCGGAAAATGTGCTTCCAGATACGCCCCGGCGTGAAACACCAGCCGGTAACCTCCGGCCTGAAACGCGCCTGCAGGCAGGATAGGGCTGTCTGTGCGGCCATCTGCATTCGTTGTCATGCTGGTGATAAGCTGATGGCTGTCGTCATGAACACCGAACAGGCTGATCACAAGACCAGCAGCCGGCACCCCTCTTGCTGTGTCCAGAACATGAGTTGTCAGAAAACCTGTTGCCACTCTTTTGTATCCTTGGTTGCTGTTCTCTTCTGCTTCTCATTAAACTGCTTTTCAGAATTGGTTTCTATCTTTTTCTTGATTGACAGGCCGCGGTCTGTCTCAATGATATCTGATGCCATAGATTGGTCCGGTTTAACGGGGATCGAATAGAAGAGAATGAGCTATTATCCGCGCAATATGACAGGCTATGGCCGCGCTGTTCCGGCGCCGCCCTGGCCGAATAAGGCCAAGCTGGCGGTTCAGATTGTGGTGAATTACGAAGAAGGCGGCGAGCGTTGTTTGCTTCATGGTGATTCTGAATCAGAAGCGTTTTTATCTGAGATCGTCGGCGCGGCGGCCTGGCCTGGCCAGCGGCATTGGAATATGGAATCCATTTATGAATATGGCGCGCGCACCGGCTTCTGGCGGCTGTATGCTCTGTTCACCGCCCGCGGCATACCCATAACGGTATTCGGTGTGGCCACGGCGCTGGCCCGGGCCCCGGAACAGGTTGCAGCGATGAAACAGGCGGGCTGGGAAATCGCCTCTCACGGTCTGAAATGGATTGATTATAAAGACTTCACCCCTGATGAAGAACGGGCTGATATCCTTGCGGCCATCAGGCTGCATGAAGCGGTGGTCGGCGAGGCACCGAAAGGCTGGTATACAGGGCGGTGTTCTGAGGCCACTGTTGATCTGGTGGCTGAACAGGGCATCTGCACCTATCAGGCAGACAGCTATGCAGATGATCTGCCTTATTATCAGGACACGCCCTCTGGCCCGCAGCTGATCGTGCCCTACACGCTGGACGCAAATGACATGCGCTTTGCCACACCGCAGGGGTTTAATTCAGGGCCGCAGTTTTTTGACTATCTGAAAGACACCTTTGACGGCTTGTATGAAGACGCTTGTGCCGGCAAAGCGCGGATGATGTCGATAGGTCTGCACTGCCGTCTGGCCGGGCGGCCTGGCCGGATGCAGGCATTAAAGGCGTTTCTGGATTATGTGGCCCAGAAACCCGATATCTGGTTTGCCACCCGCCTTGATATTGCTGAATGCTGGCAGGCGGCGGTACCGTATCAGCCCACCTTCCGGCCGTCCCGGCTTGACCGTCAGGCCTTTATTTCTGTGTTTGGTTCTGTGTTTGAACATTCCCCTTGGGTTGCTGAACAGGCTTATGATGGCGAACGCAGCCCCGCCCTGGATACGCCCACAGGCCTGCATACAGCCCTTTGTGTTCAGTTCCGCCTGGCTTCAGATGAACATCGTCTCGCGGTTCTGAACGCGCATCCTGATCTGGCGGGCAAGCTGGCCGCAGCAAAAAAGCTGACCGCCGCCTCAACCTCTGAGCAGGCCTCTGCTGGTCTGGACGTCTTATCAGATGAAGATCAGGCCTATTTCACCCGGCTGAATGAGGCCTATAAGGCAAAATTTTCCTTCCCCTTTATTGTGGCTGTGAAGGGGCTGTCTGCTTCTGAAATCAAACATATTTTTGAACGCAGATTGACCAACAGCCCTGACCAGGAATTTGCCGAGGCTTGCCAACAGGTTGAAAAAATAGCACGATTACGGGTGGATGATGTGTTTGACAACCACCCCCCAACAGACAACCAGCTTGACCGGACATAATGCTGAGATGACTTCACCCCCTTACTTTACCCCGAAAGGCGGCCTGCTGCCTCAGTCTCATCTGCTGTCTGACCGTGCTGTATTTACAACGGGTTATGCCGTCATCCCGAAAGGTACGATGCGTGATATCACCACCAGCTATCTGCCGTTCTGGGACAATACCCGTCTGTGGGTTCTGGCCCGGCCGTTGACCGGATTTGCTGAAACCTTCTCGCATTACATAATGGAGGTTGGCGCGGGCGGCGGGTCAACCCGGCCTGACACAGATCACAGCGCGCAGTCTGTCTTGTTTGTTGTCTCTGGCCAGCTGCAGATCACCATTGACGGCCAGCCTCATCAGCTGGATACAGGCGGTTATGCTTATATTCCGGCCAAGACAGCCTGGACAGCCAAGAACAGCTCTGATCAGCCCTGCAGCTTTCATTGGATCCGCAAACGCTATCAGCCGGTTGACGGTATTGACAGGCCGGAACCGTTTGTGACCTCAGATCAAGACACGCCCGCGGTCTCGATGCCGGACACAAACGGGGTTTGGGCCACCATCCGTTTTGTTGACCCTGCCGATATGCGTCATGATATGCATGTGAATATTGTCACCTTCCAGCCTGGCGGCGTGATCCCTTTTGCGGAAACACATGTGATGGAACATGGCCTTTATGTGCTGCAGGGCAAGGCGGTTTATCATCTCAATCAGGACTGGGTTGAGGTGGAAGCTGGTGATTATATGTGGCTGCGCGCTTTTTGCCCTCAGGCCTGTTACGCCGGCGGGCCAGAACCGTTCCGGTATCTTTTATACAAAGATGTGAACCGGCATGCCCGGCTGGATCTCTGATCTGTGAGACGAGAGATCAAGACACAGCCTCTGACGGCGGCCGGCTTTGCGCCTTTTGGTGATGTTCTCGACTTCTCTGGCGCGCCGGACAAGCTGATTAATCAGGGTCTGTGTGGCCGCTATCATGACCGGGCCACTCTTGTTCATCATGATGGCCGCGCGGGCATCAGTTTATTTGATGCGGCGGCGCGCCAGCTGCCCTATCGGCTGGAGATGATGGAACGTCACCCCTTGGGATCACAGGCCTTTCTGCCGATGACCGAAGCTGTGTTTCTGGTCATTGTCGCACCTGATGATCAGGGCCGCCCGGGCCAGCCTGTGGCCTTTTTAACAGAACCGTATATGGGTGTGAACTATCATGCCAATATCTGGCATGGTGTTCTTACGCCCCTTTCTACTCCTGGACGATTTGCTGTGATTGACAGGATCGGACCGGGGGCAAATATTGAGGAATACTGGTTTGATGAGGCCTATGTGGTGAGCAGGTCATAGATCTGTGTTTAATGGCTATGGGTCAAAACTGTATTTCGGTTTGTCAGCTTAGTCGAAACAGGACAGGTTCATGCGGCGGCTGTTCTGCTAAAGACAGACGAGCCCCGGCTTCACAACGCATAATGACATAAGGCCTCTGCACCTGCCGGGTTCAGGGGCCCTTTATTTATCTTATCGCTCGCCCCTCATCCAGCCAGTTGGATAATTGCGCGGTGATGGACAGCGCCACCTGAAGCGGGGCTTTACCGGTGACCTGCTCAATCCCGATCGGGCAGACAAGCCTGTCCGTCTGTTCTGTCGTCAGCCCGTTATCCTGCAGGCGGCTGCGGAACCGTGCCGCCTTGGTTTTTGATCCAATCAGCCCGCATCTGGCAAAGCCGCCGGCATTCAGCAAAACAGAAATGATGTCATAATCAAGCTGATGTGAATAGGTCATGACCAGATGTATGGCCTTGTCTGGTGCCCGTGCGGCAAGGGTTTGCGGGTGACGGGCAGGCAGTTTTGTCACCCCTTGCGGGATCACTTCCGGGAAGCGGTCCTCATCTGTATCCACCCAGAAAATCTGACAGGCCAGGTGGCGGGCAAGCTCAACAACGGCCCGGCCGACATGACCGGCCCCGTAAATGAACACATCATACATCTTAACACCTACAGGCAGGACACAGGCTGTCTCCGGTGTTGGTGTCGGCCGGTGCGCAACAAAACCGGGCACATCCTGGCTTGTGGTGTCATGCAGGCTGTAACCGGTGATCTGGCCGGCCAGCGCGGCCTGCACAGATTTATCATCTGTCTGGTACCATTCAAACATCACCTTCACATGGCCGCCACAACATTGCCCCAGTGACGGGCCCAGCGGATAGGATCGGATCTGGCGCTCAAAACCTGTTTCCGGTTGATGCGACCGGGCCACGTCAATCGCCTGATATTCCAGCTCACCGCCGCCGATACTGCCCTGAATATGGCCGGCATGGACCAGCATCATGGCGCCTGTCTCACGCGGGGCAGAGCCCTTTACATCTGCGATCACCACCAGACAGACAGGCGTTCCGGCTGGGGCAGATAAAACCGCCTCAGCCCAGTTTGGCGGAAACGGGCTGATTAAGATGGCCATATCTGTGCCTGTGCTGCCATCAACAGCCGCTCAGCCGTGGCCGGGGCGTTCAGCTCTGGATAGTTGTTGGTCGGGCTCAGCCCTTTCAAGGCATCACCAAACGCAAGGAAGACAGATATGCCCAGCATAAAGGGCGGCTCACCCACGGCTTTTGATCTGTGGATGGTCTCAGACCGGTTTCCCTCACCGTCATAAAGGCTGATATTCATCACATAAGGCCGGTCCGAACAGGCCGGTATCTTATAGGTGGAGGGCGCATGGGTCAGCAACGCCCCATCTGCGGCATAGACCAGCTCTTCAGTGGTCAGCCAGCCCGCCCCCTGAACAAAACCGCCTTCAATCTGACCTTTATCCAGGGCCGGGTTAAGTGAATGACCTGCATCATGCAGAATATCCGTCCGCACAATCCGGCTTTCGCCTGTCAGCGTGTCGACCGCAACCTCAGACAAGGCCACACCATAAGCAAAATAATAATAAGGCTGGCCGGTCAGGCTGGCATCATCCCAGTGAATATCAGGGGTGGCATAAAACCCGGTGGCTGACAGGGATACCCGCCCCTCATAACACAAGCCGGTCGCCTCAGCAAAAGACAGCGACTGACCAGAAGGCAGGCTGACCTGTCCGCTGGTAAAGCTGATCTCATCAGCTGCACATTGATACAGCTCAGCCAGATGCGTTGCCATACGCGCCTTTATCGCCTCTGCTGCCCGCAAGGCTGCCATGCCGTTCAGGTCAGTCCCGGAAGAAGCCGCCGTGGCTGAGGTGTTGGGAACCTTGGCGGTGGTGGTGGCTGTAATCCGCACCTTGCTGACCTCAAGGCCAAACACATCAGCGACAATCTGGGTGATTTTGGTATGCAGCCCCTGGCCCATTTCTGTGCCGCCATGATTCAGCTGAACGGATCCGTCAGAATAGACATGAACCAGCGCGCCGGCCTGATTCAGCATGGTTCTGTTAAATGAAATGCCAAATTTAACAGGGGTAAAGCCCAGCCCGCGCCGCAGCACAGGGTTGGTCTGGTTATAGCGGTCAATTTCGGCCCGCCGCTGGTGGTAATCAGACCTGTTCAGCAGCTGATCTGTCAATGTGCCGAGGATGCCGTCCTTAACCGGCTGGCCATAAGGCGTGGCCAGGGGCTTGCCGGCCTGATAATCAGGGTAATAATTGGCGGCGCGGACCGCCACCGGATCTCGCCCCAGATGGGCCGCGATCTGTTCCATAATCCGTTCAATACCGATCATCCCCTGCGGCCCGCCAAAGCCGCGGAATGCGGTATTGGACGGCGTATGTGTCCGGCACAGGCGGGCGGTGATTTGGGCATGCGGAATATGATAGGCATTTTCAGCATGTGTCATCGCCCGTATCGCAATTGCCTTGGACAGATCATAAGACATCCCGCAGCGCAGATACTGATCCATAATCAGCGCGCTTATCCGGCCCTGCTCATCAAACCCGACCTTATAGACCAGCTTCACATCATGACGTTTGCCGGTGACCCGCATATCATCATCCCGGTCATAGACCAGCCGGGCCGGGCGGCCTGTTTTGCGGGCCGCCAGCGCGGCGATACAGGCGGTCAGGTTGCTCTGGCTTTCCTTGCCGCCGAAACCGCCGCCCATCCGCCTGACCTCAACCTGCACATCATGATAAGACAGCCCTAACATGCCCGCGACCTTATGCTGAATCTCGCTCGGGTGCTGGCTGGACACATATAGCTGCAGACCGCCGGTCTCATCAACCTGCGCAATCGCTGCCTGACCTTCCAGATAGAAATGCTCCTGCCCGCCGACAATCAGCTCTCCGTCTATCTGATAGGGGGCCGCCTTATAAGCAGCAAGCGGATCACCTGTGCTCAGGCAGAGCGGCTGTTCAAGAAAACTGTCTGCCTCAATCGCCTCATCAATGGTCAGCACAGCTGGCAGCGGGGTGATATCCACACTCACCAGCTCAGCGGCATCTCGGGCCTGGGCCCGGCTGTCGGCCACCACGGCAAACAGGGTCTGGCCATGATACATCACCTCATCTTCAGCAAAGACAGGATCATCCCCCATCACCGGGCTGCAGTCATTTTTACCCGGAATATCCGCCGCGCTCAGAACAGCATGAACACCGGGCGCAGACAGCGCCTGTTCTGTATCTATGCTGTTCACCCGGCCATGGGCAATATCGCTCAGCCCCAGCGCGATATGCACACTGTTTGCCGGCAGCGCCATATCATCAACATAAGCGGCCCGCCCGGTGACATGCAACGCCGCGCTTTCATGGGCCAGCGGGGTGCGGATTTGGGTGTTGTTTTCAGATCTGCTCATCACTGGCCCTGTTGTAAGGCCGGCGGGATCAGCTCGGCCTCTGTCAGCCCTGTTCCGGCCAGCCGGACAGAGGTATCTGTTGCCGCTTCCAGACGGCATTTCTGAACCAGATTGCGGGCTGCCAATAACCGATAGCTTTGTGAGGCCCTGACATCAGTCAGCGGCGTGAAATCAGCCGCCAGCGCGTCATCAATCCAGTGCTCATTCATCTGTTCAGGCGGCCGCAAGGGCTTGCCGCTCAGGGCGGTTTCAAGGGCTGCTGCCCGCTGCGGGATCCCGGCCATGCCGCCAAAGGCAACCCGCGCTTGTTCTATGACCGTCCCGTCTGTATTCAGGGCAAAGGCGCCCATCACAGCAGAGATATCCTGATCAAACCGGCGTGAAAGTTTATAACAGCTGAACCGCCAGCCCGGCTGTAACTTCGGGATAAACAGGCCTTCCACCCATTCAGATTGCTGTCTGTCCTGCTGG
>PBLR01000011.1 GCA_002722385.1 SAR116 cluster bacterium
GACAATAACGGCTCATATGAGATTCACCAGCGTCCTGGTGAGGGCACTATTGATTTTGGTGCGATGTTCAAGAAAATTGAAGGTCTGGGCTATAAAGGCCATTATACCAACGGCTTCACCACTCTGGATGATATGCTGGCCGGCCGTTACTATATGCTGGCCCGGGCAGCAGAAGCCGGCGTTAAAATCGATTAGCCGGAGAATTCAGCGCGTCAGGCCGGCAGGGGCCGTTCAATGAAATAGCAGGGCTCATAGCGCTGGCGCCACAATACAGGCAGCATCTCAGCAAAAACAGGCCACAACCCGTTATAGGCAGGCGGGCACTGGTCTTTAATCACCTGATGCAAGGCAGGCAGGTTATAATAGGGCACATTCGGATACAGGTGATGTTCAAGGTGATACTGCATATTCATATATAAAAAACTGAGTACAGGTCCCAGATGGATAGTGCGTGTGTTCATGCGGTGATCATAGACATTCTGCGCCAGGCCGACATGTTGTGATAACGCAAATAAATGCCTGAGTGTGCCGCCGAATATTGTGGGCAATGGCCCGACCAGCATCAAAGGCAGCCAGCTGGACAAATAAATGCTCAGACCAGCAATGCTAAGCAAGATGGCGACCCACAGCCTGGCGTTGCCCAGCGCGCCCTCAGGCAGAGCCGTCAGCCCGTTTTTTCGGTCTTTTGCGGTCAGCTGGTTCAGGCTGTGAGTGAACAGGTCCCGCAACCCGTTAACAGATCGTTCCAGCATAAACAGATTTAACACCAGCGCGCGGTAATTCGGCGGGGTAGGGGTGACAATTTCAGGGTCTTTATCTGTTAAGATCGTGTGCTGGTGATGCGTATCATGGCTCTTGGTCCGCAAAAAGCTCTCTCTCAGCACCATGAAGCTAGTCAGCTCAAAGAAAAATTTATTATAGGCTTTGCTCTTAAAGGCTGTGCCATGGCCAGTTTCATGTTCACGGGACTGAGAGCCGGTACTGTATAAAACAGCGTAAGCATAAAGCGGCAGAACCGCCCACCAGCTGCCCCATAAAAAGATGGTCAGCCCCATAAACAGGCCCATCAGCCCCAGCCAGCTCAGCATGTCACGCAGTGGCCGCGCGTCCTGACGCTGCATCAGCTGACGTAACACAGCCGGGTCAACTTTAATTCTGGTCCATTTTTGCTGTGAACGTTCGCTCATAGCTTAGTTTCGCTTCATGTTCTGTTCAGGCTGCCGCATCCTTGAAAAGGATGAACCTGCTTTTCACCAATGCGCAAGTCCAAATTTCGGTTTTCTTATGAGCAAAAAAATCTGCCGCGATAAGAAGTCATCACTTGCCAACCGCCAAATAACGCTGTTTACTTATTGTATAAATGGAATTGTGTATACCAAAATTTCCAAGGGAGGATTTGCACATGAAAACGACAAAACTATTAGCAACCGTTGGTTCTGGTGTGGCCATCATGGCCGGTGCCATGATGATGACAGCGACACCGGCGATTTCTGACGATAAGCCAGCGATCGAAGTGATCACACATGCTGGTGCAGGTGGCGGTACAGACGTGAATGCCAGAATGATGATGATTCGTACACGTCGCGCCCTGAAGCAGGACATGGTTGTTGTAAATAAGCGTGGCGGCGGCGGTGCTGCGGCAATGAATTATTTCAAAACACGTCCAGCTGATGGCAACACAATATTGATGTTTACTGTCGGCCACGCGATTTCTATGGCTGCTGGCAAAACAAAGCTGACTCTTGATGAGATGGCACCACTTGGCCGCGGCACAAATGATCCGCAAATCCTGATGGTGAATTGTAAGAAGACAAAATATAAGACACCTGAAGAATTTGTTGCTGGCGTCAAAGCTGGTGATAAGCTGACTTATGGCGGTACACAGTCAGGTACTATTGACCATATCACTGTGTATCTGTGGGCCAAGAAGATGGGCCAGCCAATGCCAAATTATGTCCCATTTGGTGGCGGTGCTGAACTGGCTACACAGCTGGTCGCTGGTGCGGTTGACGTTGGTACATTGAACCTGTCTGAAGCCTTGTCACAAGTTGAGGCTGGTGACGTATGTCCGATGGTTATCCTGGACAGAAATCCAATGGCCCCAATTCCAAAGGCAAAGACATCTGTCGAAATGGGCATCGATTTAGAGCTGGCCACCACTCGCGGCTATGCCACACATGCTGGTGTTGATAAGGCCCGTCTTGACGAGCTGGAAGCAGGCATGATGAAGGCTATGGGTCATTCACTTTATCAGGCTTATCTGATGAACTCTGGTCTCGATTCAACGTCACCTATGGGTGCTGCCGAATGGGGTAAGCAGATGAAGATGATGGTTAATGAATTTGGCCCGGCCCTGAAAGAAATGGGTTTGGTTAAGTAATCACCTTAGCTTCCAATATGTTGCGCTCCCGCATGGTTTTGCGGGAGCGTCTTTTTCACGGGGGTGGATTGACAATGTTCAAACAACAAATCGTGCCGATTGTGCTGACAACTATTTCTGTTGTGATCATCTATCTGGCATTACAGCTGGATTTGTCACCGCCTATGATTGTAGGGGACAGTATGCAGCCGCGATCATTTCCCATATTTTTGATGATACTAAATCTTATTCTGACAGCTGTACTCGCTTTTCAGATTTACAAGACACCACCAAAGCAGCCTGAACCGATAAATCGTGCGGCGTGGTCATCCATGATTCTGATGGTTCTTTTTTATGGGCTGACTGTTTCCACTGATATGTTTATTGGCATTGCGGTGGTGATGTTTTTGATGTCATTGGCGTGGGGAGAACGGCGCTTGCTGGTCGCGACGGCGAATGCGGTTCTTACGCCTTTCTTCATTTTTCTTCTATTTGATAATGTCTTACGTATTCGGTTCCCGCGGGGTATTCTGATGAACTGGTATTACGGTTAGGGAGGCAAACTGATGTATGAAGCGTTATCTGCTCTGGGCTCTGTGTTCTTTGATCCCTATTTGCTGTTTCTCATTTTTGCGACCACCATCATCGGTATTGTGATCGGTGTGTTGCCCGGATTGGGGGCGACCACAGGGGCAGCCCTTTTGCTCCCGTTTACGCTGACAATGGAACCTGTGCATGCGATTGCGGTTCTGGCAACGATTTATGTCTCAGCGACATTTGCCGGGTCGATAACCGCTATTTTGATTAACACGCCAGGGACATCTGCGGCAGCTGCCACCACGTTTGACGGCTTTCCGCTGGCACAGCGTGGTGAAGCCGGGCGGGCATTGGGTATTGCGGTAATTGCTTCTACTTTTGGCGGCATCGTGTCTGTGATCGTGCTGTGTTTTGCTGCGCCTTTGCTGGCTCGTGTGGCCTATGAATTCCGGCCGCCTGAATATTTTGCCCTGACGATTTTTGGTTTGTCCATGTTGGCCAGTATCAGTTCAGGCGGTGCGGTGAAAAACCTGATCGGTGGTGTGTTCGGGGTCTGGTTATCAACGATCGGTGCGGAACGCGTGACGGCGATTGAACGGTTCATGTTTGGCAATTATGAACTTTATGAAGGCCTATCTTTCGTGCCTGTTATGATCGGCCTGTTTGCGATGTCAGAACTTCTGGTCCAGTCAAAAATGGCAAATCAGGCTGTTGAGTTCATAAAGATGAAGGCTGTTCAACTGCCCAGTCGTGCAGATTACAAGAAAATCTGGAAGACTGTTGTCCGTTCCTCCGGCATCGGCACATTTATTGGCATCCTGCCAGCTGAAGGGGCAACGGTTGCGTCCATGATCGGCTATTCTGAGGCCAAGAGATGGTCGAAGAACAAAGAAGAATTTGGCAAAGGTTCAATAGAAGGCATTGCCGGCGCGGAATCCGCGAATAACGCGGCGACTGGCGGGGCGATGGGGCCAACCATGGTTCTGGGCATTCCAGGAAGCGGGACAACGGCGATTATTCTGGTGGGGTTGATGGTGCATGGTCTGCGCCCTGGCCCGTATCTGTTCACAGAACAGGTTGAAGCGGTCTACCAGATATTTGGGTCTATGTTTGTTGCGAATATCGTCTTCCTGCTTATGGGTCTGTATGCTGCAAAGATTTTTGCCCGGATTTCCCTGATCCCAACACCAATATTGTGGCCGATTGTATTTGCCTTGTCGGTGATTGGGGCTTATGCGCTGAATTCCTCATTGCTTGATATCTGGATTGTTCTGATATTTGGTGTAATCGGGTTTTTGGCCCGCCGGTTTGGCTTTGCTGTTGCCCCGATTGCGGTTGGTCTGATTCTGGGCAAGATGGTTGAAGTGAACCTGCAGAACTCACTGAAGATATTCAATGGTGAATGGTGGCTTATATTCACTCAGCCCTTGGCGGTATTTTTCCTGTTGCTGGCGTTCCTGGGCTTATGCGGACCGCAACTGTTCAGGCTGGTGACAAGGGGGTCATTTGACGCTAAAGAGGGGCAGAGCAAGTAAGCGTCAGTCGATTTCAAACGCAGTCAGGGCTGCGGTGTTTAAGTCAAACCCCAGCCCCGGCGTCTCGCTCATCTCCAGCCAGCCCTCTTTGGGTTCTGGAAGACCGGTGTAGATTTGTTTGCAGACCTCAACAGAGCTGTAATGATATTCAACCAGTCCGCCATTTGACACGCCGGCCTGCAGATGCTGGTTAAAAAAGGGCCAGGCCCCGCCATTATCCACCGAAATGTTAAAGCTGTTCGCCAGAGCGGCGATTTTCTGGCATTGGGTAAAGCCGCCGGTTATCGCCACATTGGGCTGGATGATATCAACCGCACCAGCGATCATCATATCCCTGAAGCGATAGGCCTGACCTTCATTTTGACCGCAAGCAAGGCGGATAGAGGTCTGGCTGCGCAGTTCGGCCATCTGCCGGACATCATTTTGGATGATTGGCTCTTCAAAAAATTCAATGTGATAGTCTTCAATCATCGAACAGAGCGCGCGGGCGTGATACAGATCAAGGCTGCAATTGGCATCAATAAACAACTCAGCTTTTGGTCCTGCCGCCTCACGCACTGTTCTTACACGTGTCGCGTCTTCTACAATGACATCTGCCAGCAGGCGCGGCTCATCCCGTCGTTTCAGGGCCTGATTGCCGACGGTCATCTTCAGCCGGTGAAAGCCGTTCTTTTGCCAGTTTTGTGCGGCCTCAGCCAGCTCTTCTGTGCGATAAAAGCCAAAGCCAAAGGTGGCATAAACAGGGCATTTGCCGCGTGCCCCGCCCAGCAGCTTCCAGATCGGCTGGCCGAGGGCTTTGCCTTTGATATCCCATAAGGCAATGTCAATCGCGGCGATTGCATGCATGCCTACACCAGACTGGCCGCGCGGCACCAGAAGCCAGTACAGCTGATCCCAAATCTGTTCATGCCGCATGGGGTCAGCCCCGATCAGTTCTGGTGCGGCAATAGACAGAACCGCCGCCTTTATTGGTACCGCCGGCCCGATAGAGGTCAGCCCATGACCGGTGAGGCCGTCATCAGTATCAATTTCCACCACACAGACTTGATGCGCGGCTGTCTTGACCTCAGCTGTGATATCCAGCTCTGCTGTTACATTCAGCGCGTAGGCCCTGACCGCGGTGATCTTCATGCCCTCATGCTCCGTTCCCCTTTGACGGTGGTTTTATGCTGTCCGGTCTTACTGCCAGTTGCTGACCATATTACAGGCAATGTCAAAGGCTGCGGTCATGGCTTTTACATCTGCTGTGCCTGAACCGGCGATATCAAAGGCGGTACCATGTGCCGGGGTGGTGACCGGAAACGGAATACCGCCCTGAACGGTGACGCCGCGGTCAAAGCCCATCAGTTTCAGCGCGATCTGGCCCTGATCATGATACATGGTGATAATACCATCCACATCACCAGCCTTGGCTTTCAAAAAGACCGTATCAGACGGCCAGGGGCCATCCACATTTACCTGTTCTGACTGCAGGGCTTGCACCGCAGGGGTGATGACATCAATTTCCTCGCAGCCGAAATTGCCATTATCCCCTGCATGCGGATTCAGGGCTGCAACAGACAGGCGCGGCCGGCTCAACCCAGAGCGGCGCAGCGTTTTGTCAATCAGATGCACCGCCTCAGAGATACGGTGATCTGTGATATAGTCTGGCACGTCTTTCAGCGCGATATGGCTGGACACCCGGCTGGTCCACACCCCGTCAAGTGTGTTCAGCTCAGATATATAGGTCTCAACACCCAGAAATTCAGCCATATAATGCAGTTCATCCTCATGGCCGAGACCAGCTTCAATCAGGGCCGCCTTGTTGAACGGGCCAAAGGTGATGGCATCAATAACCCCGTCTCTGGCCAGCTCAAGCGCGCAATTCAGATTGGCTAAGGCAGACTGACCATTGGCAAGGGTGACATCTGCAATGCTCACCTCATCCTCAGTGATGGTCTGCCGGTCAAAATGGGCATAACCCTCACCGGTGGTCCAGTCACCATCTTGCGGCTGGCACGCGCGCATATTATAATGTGCATCTGCCTGTTGCATGCCTTGGGTGAACAGATGACCATCCCCGATCAGCAGAATATCAGCTTTCTCAGCGGTGTCTTCTTTGCTCAGCAGCTTTGCGATCAGTTCAGGGCCAATGCCGCCCGGGTCACCTGGAATAATGCCAATTTTAGGCTTCATCACTTACATATCCTTCTGTTACTCATCGTTCGTTTGATCAGCCTCAAAGGCCAGTTTTATATTCTCTACCGCGCTGTGCAGATGGTCGCGCAATTCCCGGGCGGTGTCATCAGGGTTTCTGGCCAGAAGCGCATCAGTGATCCGTTGATGCTGGGCCAGGGTCTGGGTGCGTTTCAGGCGCATGCGTGACGACACAAACCGGGCCCGGAACAGCCGCCGGTTATATTGTTTATGGGTTTCAATCAGCGGGATATTCGCGCTCGTCTGAACGATGCTGCTGTGAAACTGCATATCAAGTTCGAAAAAATTCAGCGCGGCTTCTGTATCAGACGTGTCCTGCATTTTTTCGTTAAGCACACTGATGTCTTGTAATTGATTATCTGTGGCCACTGTACAAGCCAGCTCGCCGCCTAACGCTTCTAATGAGCCGATGACAGCCAGATACTGGCAGATATCCTCAATTGTCGGGTTGGCCACATACGGACGGCGTGTGGCGGTATATTCAATCAGCCCTTCTGTCTCCAGCAATCGCATCGCTTCACGCATGGGCGTTCTGCTGATCCCCAGCAATTCAGCCAGGTCACGTTCGGGAATAGATGTGCCCGGGGCCAGCTTTTCCAGCAGGATCAGTTCACGCAGGGTGTCTGCGGTCTCTTCTCCCAGTGATTTGCGTGTCTTCACNGGGATATGCCCATCAGCCAGCAATTTGCTNAATGAAGGGTTGCGGACCATAGCAGCTACTTCCCCCAGCGCAGGACCAGCGGGTCATGTGGGGCCATCAGCTCCAGCAAGCCAGCTTTGGTTTGCGGGTGAAGCGGGGCAATCGGATGACGGCAGAAGGCTGAGGCGATCACGCCGCCCTCTACCATGGCTTCTTTGGTTCCCCTGAACCCGCATTGTCTGTTCTCATGATTAATCACCGGCAGCAATGTGCTGTAGCGCTGTACCGCCTCATCCCGGCGGCCCTCAAGATGGGCAAAGATAATTGGGCGTATCAAATCCGGGATCAGCGCAGAGGTCATTGACCCGCGCGCCCCGGCATCCAGGTCAGCCAACAGCGTAATAGCTTCCTCACCATCAAATGGGGCTTCAATGGCGGCCCCGCCTTCGTCCGCCAGGGTGCGCAGCTTTGCCGCCGCGCCGGCGCATTCAATCTTGAACATTTTCACCATATCGATGGTGTTGGCCACTTTGATCAGCAGCTCAACCGGCAGCTCAACACCAGACAACGGCGCATCCTGTATCATGATGGGAATGCCGACCTCACCCACACGGGCCAGCTGCTCATAAGTCTGCTGGGCTGTGCCCTTTAACAAAGCGCCGTGATACGGGGCCATCATCATAACCGCTTCTGCACCTAACTGTTTGGCCAGCCGTGCCCTTGCCACCGCGATATCAGTTGCAAAATGGCTGATAGTAACAATCATCGGAATGCGGCCGCCCGCATGCTCAAGACAGACCTTCGTCAGCTGTTCCCGCTCATCGTCAGAAATCAGGAACTGTTCTGAAAAATTCGCCAGAATACAGATGCCGTCAACACCTTGATCAATCATGCAGTCCAGCACACGCTTCATACCGTCATAATCAACCGCGCCGTCAGCTGTGAACGGGGTGGGGGCAACGGGCCATATACCCTGATAGACTGTCTTGCTCATATCTATTTGTCCTTTTCCTGCAACTAGGCGCCGATATAGCTGGTTTTCACGATTGTATAGAATTCGCGCGCATAACCACCTTGTTCACGCGGGCCATAGCTGGACCCTTTTCGCCCGCCAAACGGCACATGATAATCAACACCAGCTGTCGGCAGATTCACCATCACCATTCCGGCTTTTGATTTCTTGCGGAAATCTGTGGCGTATTTCAGTGATGTTGTACAGATACCCGCAGACAGGCCGAAATCCGTATCATTGGCCAGATGCAGGGCTTCATCATAATCTTCTGCTTTAATCACTGAAGCGCAGGGTCCGAAAATTTCTTCACGTGATACCCGCATGTCATTGGTCGCGCCTGCAAATACCGCTGGCTTCTGGAAAAAGCCGGGGCCGTTCTGGATTTCGCCGCCCCGCACATCACAGCCTTCATCAGCAGCCAGTTTGACATAATCAACATTCTGCTGCAGCTGTTTGCCATCAACAACAGGCCCGATTTCGGTGGCACTGTCCAGCGGATCGCCAACAACCAGCTTGTCTGCAGCTTTTGTCAGCGCGTCCACAAATTCATCATAAATACCTTTGGTGACAATCAGACGTGATGAGGCGGTACAACGCTGGCCGGTCGAGAAAAACGCCCCGTTCAGACTGGCCCCGACAGCGACCTGAAGATCAGCATCATCCATCACCACCATAGGGTTCTTGCCACCCATTTCCATCTGTACTTTTTTACCCAAACTGGCACAGGTCACGCCGATTTGGCGGCCGGTCGGCACAGAACCGGTAAAGCTGACCGCATCAATATCGGGGTGTTCAGCAATCCGCGCCCCAATGACAGACCCGGCACCCATGACCAGATTAAACACACCTTTCGGACAGCCTGCCTCATCCAGAATTTTGGCCAGCTCCCAGGCACAGGCCGGGGTCAGTTCAGCTGGTTTGATCACCACCGCATTGCCAAAGGCCAGGGCAGGGGCGATTTTCCAGGCCGGGATCGCAATCGGAAAATTCCAGGGGGTGATCAGGCCGACAATCCCGACCGCCTCTCGTTCCATCATCACATCGACGCCGGGGCGAACAGAGGCAACCGCATCACCAAGATTGCGCAGAGCCTCGCCAGCAAAGAATTTGAAAATCTGAGCCGCTCGTATGGTCTCACCAACCGCTTCCGCCAGGGTTTTGCCTTCTTCACGGGCCAACAGGCGGCCGAGCTCATCCTTGCGCGCCATGACCAGCGCACCGGCTTTTTCCAGTACATCATGCCGGACTTGCGGGCTGGCGTCTGCCCAGGCGGGCTGAGCAGCTTTCGCAGCGGCAACCGCCTCATCAACACGGCCCGCATCCCCTCTGGCAAAACGGCCGATGATATCGTCAGTATTGGACGGGTTTATATTTTCTGAACGTTCGCTGTCGTCAACCCAGCTTCCATCAATGTAATGTGCGTAATCCATGGGCCTGCCCTCCTCACAACAGCAGAAATTCGATATATGGTATACCAAAAACCATAAGCTGATTCTGCGCAGACCGCAATCCGAAAGTGCGCGGGGATGAGGATAAAAAACAGTGCTTAGCTGCCTGACCAGTCGGCTGGCCGTTTTTCGAAGAAGGCTGATACACCTTCTTTGAAATCAGCACTGCCGAAACACATGGTGATCAGGTCGTGATCATCAGGCAGAGGCGTTGCCGCGCGAAGACGGCGGATACCTGTTAAGGTGGCTTTTATGGTCAGGGGCGCAGATTCAGTGATTGATTTTGCCAGCTCAAGCGCGCGCGCTTCCACTGCGGCCTGGTCATCAAGAAGTTCTGTTATAAATCCGGCCAGCTTTGCTTCTTCAGCATCAATCAGCTGGGCAGTCAGCAGGATATAGGCGGTCCGCGCCTCACCAATCAGGGCAATGAACCGTTTCAGATTGGCAATCGCCAGACAATTGCCGAGGGTTTTGGCGATAGGAACGCCAACACGCACAGACAGGCTGCCGATACGCAGCGCACAGGATGCGGCAATCGCCGCCCCGCCGCCTGTCACAAAACCGTTCAGGGCGGCGATCGTAGGAATGGCGCACTGCTCAATCTCATGCAGGACAGCTTCGATCATTTCCTCATAAGCGATCGCATCCTCTCCGCCTGAAAAAGTCCTGAACTGAGAGATATCAGTTCCGGCGGCAAAGGCGGCGTCTCCTGCGCCTTTGAAAATAATGACCTTCAGATTGTCAGGATCATCTGGTGTTCCGGCGCGGGCGCAGATCTGTTTGATCTTCTCATACATCGCAAAGGTTAATGCATTGCGCCGGTGTGGCCGGTTCAGGGTCAGGATGCCGACCCCGTCAGCAGCTTCATAAATCAGCTCATCATCTGGTGTGGTGTTCTCAGCCATTACCGGTCCTCCTGATTGGGCAGAAAAAAGCCTGTCTTAACTGGTGGCAGACAGATAGCTCATGGCTTTGGCGACACCGCCGGTCTGATGCGGAATACCGGCCAGCCCTAGCCCCATTTCAACCCCGCTCAATGTGCCCAGCATCATCAGATCGTTAAAGTCACCCAAATGCCCGATACGGAACACTTTGCCTGCCAGCTTTGATAAGCCGTTGCCCAGTGACATATCAAAATTATCCAGCACAGTGGCGCGGAAGGCATCTGCATTATGCCCCTCCGGCAACAGAACCGCGGTCAGCGAGCTGGAATAATTCTTCGGCTCCTGACATAACACCTCCAGCCCCCAGGCCTGTACCGCCTGACGGGTGGCTTCTGCATGCCGGTCATGGCGGGCAAAGACGTTATCCAGCCCTTCTTCATGCAGCATATCAATCGCTTCTTTCAGCCCGTAAAGCAGGTTGGTTGCGGGGGTGAACGGAAAGGCCCCGGACGCATTGGCCGCAATCTGGTCCTGCCAGTCCCAATAGGACCGGCGCATGCCGCCTGTCTTTGACTCTTCAATAGCCCGCTCAGACAGCGCGTTGAACGACAGGCCAGGCGGCAGCATCAACCCTTTCTGAGAGCCGGATACCGTTACATCCACACCCCATTCATCATGGCGGTAGTCAATTGAGGCCAGAGAGGAAATCGTATCCACCATCAACAGCGCGTCATGCCCGGCCGCGTTCATAGCCGTGCGGACCTCATCAATACGAGAGGTTGACCCGGTTGAGGTCTCATTATGCACTACGCAGACGGCTTTGATTTTGCCGTCTGTGTCCGCCCGCAGCCTGTCTTCAACGGCCTGCGGATCAACCCCGCGGCGCCAGTCTGTAGATAAAAATTCTGTTTCCAGCCCTAAATTGCTGGCCATTTTATGCCAGAGCGTGGCGAAATGGCCGGTTTCCACCATCAGCACCAAATCCCCTTCTGCCAGCAGATTCACCAACGCTGCTTCCCATGCTCCTGTACCTGAGGCGGGATAGATCACAACATGGCTGTCTGTTTTAAAGATGGTTTTCATCCCTGCCAGACAGGCGGCGCCGATTTTCGCAAAATCTGGTCCCCGGTGGTCAATTGTCGGATAATCCATGGCCCGCAAAATACGATCAGGCACATTGCTGGGCCCTGGGATCTGCAGAAAATGTTTACCAGCTTTATAGGGGGAACTTGCCATAGAGCTTTATCCTTATCATTTTAACTTAACTGTCTTAACTGCCCTGAAAGGGCGGCTTTGTGAATAGTTGGATCGTGAAAAAGGTCGTCGCCTCTTCATCAGTTATGGCATACTGTATTCGGTATTCCAAGTTTTGTGGAAGACTATTCTGCCAGATAATATAGTGCCGTGTCTTTAGACCATAACCGTGATTTGATGTAAAAAAATGCCAGATACACTTACTTTTCCATCTCGTGATACAGCTGGTCTTCCGGCTCCTGATTTGTCTGCGTTACAGCGTGCGCTTGGTCCGCGCCTGATGGCCGATCGCTTCTCGCGCGGGCGCTACGCCACAGATGCCTCTATCTATCAGATGCTGCCGCATGGCGTTGTGATCCCGGAGAGTATTGATGATGTGCGGGTCGCACTGGATTTCGCACGTGAACAAGGTCTGGCTGTACTGCCGCGCGGGGGCGGGACCTCACAATGCGGCCAGACTGTTAATCACGCGCTGGTCATAGACAATACCAAACATTTAAACCGGATCCTGTCTTTGGATATTGAAAACAGGCGTTGTGTGGTTGAACCGGGGATTGTGCTGGATGAGCTGAACCGCCAATTAAAACCACATGGCCTCTGGTTTCCGGTTGATGTGTCCACCTCCAGCCGGGCCACCATCGGCGGTATGGCGGGCAATAATTCCTGCGGCGGCCGGTCTATCCGCTATGGGATAATGCGTGATAATGTGACCGCGATTGACGCGATTATGGCAGATGGCTCTGACAGCCGGTTTGCCGCGCTGGACGGGTCGGGTCTTCAGGGCATGCTGGCTGATCTCTGGCCTCAGCTGGAGGCACTTGGCCGCGATCATCAAGAGGAAATTCTAACGCGATTTCCGCAAATTTTGCGGCGGGTCGGGGGCTATAATATTGATGCGCTTATCCCTGATGCGATGGCGCTTCGTCCTGATGGCCAGGCCGGGGACGGCATGAATCTGGCCCATCTTCTGGTCGGCTCTGAAGGCACGCTGGCCTATTCAACTGCGATTGAGCTGAAATTATGGCCTCTGCCTGCCAAGAAAATCATGGGCATTTGTCATTTTCCCACCTTCTATAAGGCGATGGACGCGGCCCAGCATCTGATCACCCTTGATCCTGTGGCGGTTGAGCTGATTGACGACACTATGCTGGAGCTGGCCCGTTCAATCCCGATCTTCAGACCTATTGTTGAAGAAGCGGTGAGGGGAGAGCCGGCTGCTTTATTGGTGGTTGAATTTGCTGAAGAGGATGAAGCTGAAAATCTGCGCCGCCTGACGCGTTTGCATGAGATGATGTCTGATCTGGGCTTTGGCTGGAACAAGGCGGCAGACTGGACCGGCGGTGTGATGGATGCCATTGACCCTGGCCTTCAGGGGCGGGTTGCCGAAATGCGCAAATCCGGCCTGAATATCATGATGAGCATGAAACAATCAGCCAAGCCTGTCTCTTTTGTAGAGGATTGCGCGGTTGATCTGAAACATCTTGCTGACTACACCGCGGGCTTAACAGAAATCTTTGCAAAACATGGTACGCGCGGAACCTGGTACGCGCATGCGTCTGTGGGGTGTCTGCATGTGCGGCCTGTCCTGGATATGAAAATGGGCGGCGATGTTGAAAAAATGCGAAGCATTGCCGAAGAAGCCTTCGCCCTTGTTCAGCATTATGGTGGCTCTCATTCAGGTGAACATGGTGATGGCATTGTGCGGTCTGAATTTAACGAGGTCATGTTCGGGCCGAAAATGGCCGCTCTGTTCCGTCAGGTCAAAGCGATGTTTGACCCGAACGGGCTGTTTAATCCGGGCAAAATTATTGATGCACCAGAGATGGATTCGCGCGATCTGTTCCGTTTTGCCCCTGGCTATTCTGTGGATGAATTTCCAACCCAGCTTGACTGGTCAGCCTGGCCTGGGGCGGCTGGCGGTCTGCAGGGGGCGGTAGAGATGTGCAACAATAACGGGGCCTGCCGCAAGCTGGAGGGCGGGGTGATGTGTCCGTCTTTCCGTGCGACCGGAGATGAAAAAGACAGCACACGCGGCCGCGCCAACACCCTGCGTCTGGCCCTTTCTGGCCAATTAGGGGCTGAGGCGATGGCCAGTGATGAAATGGCCGAAACCATGAAGCTGTGCGTATCCTGTAAAGGGTGTAAACGTGAATGCCCGACAGGTGTTGATATGGCCCGCATGAAGATTGAGGTCACAGCCCTGCGTGCCGCAGATAAAGGCCTGTCTGTGCATGACCGGTTGATTGCGCATCTGCCCACCTATGCCCCGCTGGCGGCGCGATGTGCGAGTCTTGTTAATTTGCTGCAGGCTGCGCGTCGCCATATCCCGCTTTTATCTTCATTACTAGAAAGAGTTACAGGATTTACCGCGCGCCGGGATTTGCCGAAATGGGCTTCCCGCCCGTTCCGTGACACAGAAGCTCAAGCCTCACCAGAGGGCACACAGCCGGTGATTCTGTTTGCAGATACCTTTAACCGGTATTTTGAACCTGAAAATCTGCGCGCCGCTTTGCGTGTGCTGAACGCGGCGGGTTATCAGGTGTTTATTCCGCAATCAGCCAGCCGCCGATCGGTGTGTTGTGGCCGGACCTATCTGTCTGCCGGGCTTGTGGATGAAGCACGGCAACGGGCTGAACATCTGGTCAGTACCTATCTTCCCTTCGCAGAACAGGGAATTCCCATTGTGGGCCTAGAACCGTCCTGCACCCTTGCCCTGCGTGATGAGGTTCCGGCCCTGCTGGCGTCTGCAGCGGCAAATAAAGTTGCTGAACATGCGCTGACCTTTGAAGAGCTGCTGGCCCGCGACAAGCCTGATCTGAAGCTGCGCGAAACAGGCGGGCAGGCATTGTTGCATGGCCATTGCCATCAAAAGGCTTTTGATGTGGTCGGGCCGGTGCACACGGTTCTGTCTGATCTGGCCGGGTTTGAGGTTGAACAGGTGGAGACCAGCTGTTGTGGTATGGCCGGGGCCTTTGGCTATGGTGCTGAGACTTATGACATCTCTATGAAAATGGGCGCATCCAAGCTGTTCCCAAAGGTTCAGCAGGCATCTGCGGAGACTGTTGTGGTTGCTGATGGCACATCCTGCCGGTGTCAGATTGCTGATGGAACCGGCCGTGAAGCGCGCCATGTTGCCGCCATTCTGGCAGACCGGCTGTAACCGGTCCGGGCCTATCTTTTGTCCAGGATCATGTCAGCGGCTTTTTCAGCGATCATCAGGGTCGGCGAATTGGTGTTGCCAGAGGTGATGGTCGGCATCACAGAAGCATCAGCAACGCGCAGGCCCGAAACCCCGTGAACCTGCAGCCGGTCATTCACGACCGCCAGAGAATCATTTCCCATCTTGGCTGTGCCTACGGGGTGAAAAATGGTGGTGCTGATATCTCCGGCTTTGGCCGCCAGCTCATCATCTGAACGGATATCCGCACCAGGCAGGAATTCATCTGTTACATGATCTGCCAGCGGGGTCTGGCTGACAATCTTGCGGGTAAGGCGAATGGCTTTTGCTGCGACCAGCCGGTCAGCCTCAGCAGATAGATAATTCGGCGCAATCTTTGGTTTGGCAAACGGGTCTGCAGAGGTGATCTCAACACTGCCGCGCGACTGTGGCCGCAGATTACAGACTGAGGCTGTGAAAGCAGAAAAACTGTGCAAAGGCTCACCAAAGGCAGGCAGAGACAAGGGCTGGACATGATATTGCAGATCAGGTGTCGCCACGGCGGCATCTGATTTCACGAACGCGCCTAGCTGGCTGGGCGCCATCGACATCGGCCCGGACTGTTTCAGCAGATATTCAAGCCCTATCCGCATCTTGCCGGTCAGGGTATGCGCAAAATCATTTAAAGTACGCACATTCTTAACTTTGTAAATCGTTCTGATCTGCAGATGGTCCTGCAGGTTTTGTCCCACCCCGTTCAGGGCATGGCGCACCTGAATGCCCTGTTGCTGCAGCAATTCGGGCTGGCCAATTCCGGACAGCTGCAACAGCTGAGGCGTGCCGATGGCCCCGCTGCATAAAATCAGCTCAGCAGCGCAGTGCGCGATGGCAGACCGGTTATGATGGTGAAACCGCAGGCCGGTGACTTTGCGGCCAGTCATGATAATCTGCTCAGCTGTTGCCCCGGTCAGAATGGTCAGGTTTTTCCGCTTCCGGGCAGGGCGCAGGAAAGCGGTTGAGCTGCTCCACCGCCAGCCGCGTTTCTGATTGACCTGAAAATAGCCGACCCCTTCATTATCGCCGCGGTTGAAATCATCTGTGGCGGGGATACCGGCGGCGATACAGGCGGCACGGAACTTATCCAATATCTCCCAGGACAGGCGCTGTTCTTCCACCCGCCATTCACCGCCTGCGCCATGCATCTCATCTGCCCCGGCATAGTGATCTTCAGATTTTTTGAAATAGGGCAGCACATCATCCCAGCCCCAGTTACGATTCCCCAATTGCTGCCAGTGATCATAATCAGCGGCCTGGCCGCGCATATAGATCATCCCGTTGATAGATGAACAGCCGCCCAGAACCCGGCCGCGCGGATAATTCAAAGACCGGCCATTCAGCCCGTCTGCCGGTGCGGTCTTAAACCCCCAGTCTGTGCGGGGGTTGCCCATACAATACAGATAGCCGACCGGAATTTTTGTCCAGATATAATTATCACTGCCGCCAGCTTCCAGCAGCAGAACGTCTGTCTTGGGATCAGCTGACAGCCTGTTGGCAAGGGCACATCCGGCTGTGCCTGCACCGACAATAATATAATCAAACTGCCCTATATCTTCTGCCTGGGCCGGCTTCTGCAGGTCTGTCATTCGCTGCTGCCTTCCTGTGCCAGATCACCTGTCACATATCTGTATAATTCGGTATGATCGGCACACACGCCCAAACTGGCCACAGCCTTATCCAGACAGGCAGCCAGCGCTGGTGTGGCTTCAACAGTATGGCCGGCGGCCTCAATCAGCTGGCAGGCGATATTCACATCTTTGGCCATCAGCTGAAGCGCAAAGCCTGAATTAAACGCCTCATTCAGAATGAATTTCTCCAGCTTCACCTCAGTGGTGTTGTTGCGCCCGGTTGACCCATTAATGACGTTCACGAAGGTTTCTGGTGCGATCCCCGCGCCCTTGGCCGTGGCCAGCGCCTGAAAGCTGGCCAGCAGACCAGCGGCTGAGACATAGTTGTTCAAGGCTTTCATGGCATGACCGGCACCAACCGGGCCGACCGGCTGAACCGTGCCTAATCTGGCCAATAGTGGGCGGGCCAGTTCAATATCTGTTTCGGCCCCGCCCGCCATTATCATCAGCTCTCCTGAGGCNGCTTTGGCCACCCCGCCTGAAACAGGCGCATCAATAAACCGGCAGCCAGAGGCCGCCAGATCAGCAGCCAGGGCNCGGCTGTCCTGCGGATGGCATGAGGACATATCAGCCAGCAGCCCGGAAAAGCCGGCCGCCAGAAGGGTTTCGGCCACCTCACGCACGGCCCGCCCGTCTGGCAGCATGGTGATCACAATATCTGTCGTGGCCAGCTCAGCCAGCTGTTCTGCCCGTTGCAGACCAAGGTTCTGTCCGGCGTCCTTGTTGATGTCATAACCGCTGAGCCTGTCCGTCACCGCCAACAGGCGAGGGGCCATCGCCGCGCCCATTGCGCCCAGCCCGCACCAGCCGACAGAGCCGGAAAAGACAGCGGTGTGCGTATGCATGGCCTGTTGCGACATGGGAACCTTGTTTGCTGGTGTAATCTTTGCCCTTGCGGTACAGTATGGCGCAGACCAGCAGATGCGGCTATGCTAAAAAAAGTAAAAAAGCGGTCATTTCGTCTCATCTGGGGCTTGATACGCACGGTCGTTCCGTGCTAAATACCCGCATCGATTCAGAAAAACGACCACAGCGGACACTGACCAAGGTATGCCGTTGCTGGGCGTCTGCATCTGTTTTGCAATAGGAAAACCGGTTTTAAAGGAAGCTCTGGTGATGGCGAAAGTGTCCCCTGCACAATTTGTCAGACAAGTCAGACAGGAAGTGTCCCGCATTTCCTGGGCGTCCCGCCGTGACACCGGGCTGGCCACTGTTACAGTTTTTGTGATGGCAACGATTGCCGCGCTGTTTTTCCTGCTTGCAGATATGGTGTTGTCGAACCTGGTTCAGTTTATTCTCGGCCTTGGTGGCTGAGGGCTGACAGGCGGTTTGGAGTTTAAGGTAGGTCTGGCATGGCGAAACGCTGGTATGTAGTCCACGTCTTTTCGGGTTCTGAGAAGAAGATGGCCCAGTCGATTCTGGAGCAGGCAGAAACACACGGTCTGGATGAACAGATCGTCGATGTGATGGTGCCGACCGAAGAGGTGGTTGAAGTGCGCCGCGGGGCCAAGGTCCAGTCTGAGCGCAAATTCTTCCCGGGCTATATTCTGGTAAATATGGAACTGACCGACACAACCTGGTCACTGGTCCAGAGCCAGCCCCGGGTCACCGGCTTTCTGGGTGGCAAGGGCAAGCCTGTGCCGATCACACAGGCTGAGGCAGAACGGTTGATCCGGCAGATGGATGAAGGGGTTGAACGGCCGCGCACCACCATCAGCTTTGATATCGGTGAAGAGGTCCGGGTCATTGAAGGGCCGTTTGAAAGCTTTAACGGCATTGTCGAAGAAGCTGATGATGAAAAAGAGCGGCTGAAGGTTTCGGTTTCTATTTTCGGGCGGTCAACGCCGGTTGAGCTGGAATATAGCCAGGTCGAAAAATCAACCTGACAAGAGGTCAGGACAGGAACAGTCCGCACAGGCGGGCGGGGCAACACACAAAAAGGCATCTGCTGAACAGGCAGAAGATAAACAAAGGGTCTTGAAGAAATGGCAAAGAAAATTGAAGGCTATCTGAAGCTGAACATTCCCGCGGGAGCGGCGAACCCGTCTCCGCCTGTGGGTCCTGCCCTGGGTCAGCGCGGTGTGAACATCATGGAATTCTGTAAGGCGTTCAACGCGGCAACAGAAAGCCTGGAAAAGAACATGCCTGTGCCGGTTGTGATTACCGTTTATCAGGACAAGTCATTTACCTTCACCACCAAAACCGCACCGGTCAGCTATTTCCTGAAAAAAGCAGCTGGCCTGCAAAAAGGGTCTGGCGAGCCTGGCCGGACTGTCGCGGGCAAGGTGACCATTTCACAGGTGAAAGAAATCGCTGAGCAAAAGATGAAAGACCTGAACGCTGTAGACATGGATGGCGCTGTCGCCATGATCAGCGGTTCAGCCCGGGCCATGGGCCTTGATGTTGTGGAGGGATAATCATGGCAAAACTGTCGAAAAAACAAAAAGGCTACGCAGCAGATATTGACCGCTCACGCGATTACAGCGTGGCTGAAGCTGCTGAAATCATCAAAACTGGCGCCACAGCCAAATTTGACGAAACAATTGAAATCGCGATTAACCTGGGTGTCGACCCGCGCCATGCTGACCAGATGGTCCGCGGCGCTATTGCTATGCCAAACGGTACTGGCAAGGATGTGCGTGTGGCGGTATTTGCACGTGATGCCAAGGCTGATGAAGCCAAAGCGGCCGGGGCTGAATTCGTCGGGGCTGAAGATCTGGCAGAAGCTATCCAGAACGGCGAATCCGGGTTTGACCGGGTGATTGCCAGCCCGGATATGATGGGTGTTGTTGGCCGGTTGGGCAAGGTTCTGGGGCCGCGCGGCCTGATGCCAAACCCAAAGTTGGGTACAGTGACCCCTGATGTGGCAGCAGCTGTAAAAACGGCTAAAGCCGGTGAGGTTCAGTTCCGTGTTGAAAAGGCCGGTGTGGTCCACGCCGGTATTGGCAAAGCCAGCTTTGCGGTTGATAAAATTGCTGAAAACGCCTCTGCCTTTATCGATGCCATTAAAAAAGCACGTCCATCTGGTGCAAAAGGAACGTATATCAAGAAAATCACGCTCAGCTCAACCATGGGCCCCGGCGTATTTATTGATGACACTCTGGCTGGCTGACCGCCGGTTCAGGGGATGAATTCGCCAGTCTTTCAACAGGCTGGCGGGTAGCGGCGACGTTCTGACCATTAACTGAACAGAACGTTGCTGACCTGTCCAAGACTGCAGGGGGTTGCATTTTGGCAACCTTAATTTCCTGCATAGACAAGGGGAAAAGCTGAAAGGCTTTGACTTTCTGTGGGCAGGCCAAGGGGTACAGATTTGCCTTTTTGGGCCTTTCTGTATCTGGGTGAAACCAGGTGAAAGCGATGTTTTCGTTTTCACTGTAGTGAAGTGGAGATGATCAGGTGAACCGGACCGAAAAAGCCGAACTGATCGAAACACTGCAATCGACCCTGTCTGAGGCAACAACCGTTGTTGTTACCCACCAGGTCGGCCTGACCGTTGCGGAAAGCAGCGATCTGCGGGCGCGTATGCGTGAAGCAGGGGCCGGTTTTAAGGTAACGAAAAACAGACTGACCAAAATTGCTTTGCAAGGCACTAAGTACGAGGACATGACAGACATGTTCACCGGACCAACAGCGATGGGTACATCGTCTGATCCGGTGGCGGCTGCCAAAATCCTTGTCAGTTTTGCAAAGGAAAATGACAAGCTGACCATCGTCGGCGGCTCTATGGATGGCAAAATGCTGGACAAGGCCGGTGTCGAGGCTCTGGCCACCATGCCATCTCTTGATGAGCTGCGGGCCAAGCTTGTGGGTCTTGTTAATGCCCCGGCAGCAAAGCTGGCTCGTGTGTCGCAAGCACCAGCTGGTAAGCTGGCACGTGTCTTTCAGGCACGGGCAGATCAATTGCAGTAGGCATTTGCCGAACTGATCAGAAAGACAAAGCTATAAGGAGATTATAATGGCTGATATCGAAAAAATTGCTGAAGACCTGTCTGCTCTGACCGTACTGGAAGCGGCTGAGCTGGCAAAATTGCTGGAAGATAAATGGGGTGTGTCTGCAGCAGCCGCACCTGTGGCTGTAGCCGCTGTTGCTGGTGGTGACGCCGGTGGGGCAGCCGCCGCAGAAAAGGACGAATTTGATGTCGTTCTGACCGCTGCTGGTGCTTCAAAGATCAACGTGATTAAAGAAGTTCGCGCAATCACCGGTCTGGGCCTGAAAGAAGCCAAGGACCTGGTTGAAGGCGCACCAAAGCCAGTGAAAGAAGGTGTGGCGAAAGCTGAAGCTGAAGAGCTGAAAGCCAAGCTTGAAGAAGCTGGCGCGACTGTCGAACTCAAGTAATTGAGGTCGTTCAGTCTGCATGACTGAATTAGCTGAGCACCGGGCCTCATTAAGGGGTCCGGTGCACGGCGTTTGTTGAGGTGGCCTGACCTGAACCAGGGGACGTGCCGCCGCTGAGAATGATTTTTTGCTGGGGTGAGCCAGGCGGTTTGGGGCGCACCAGCTTTTCAAATGAATGAGGGTTAGCTGATGGCAAAACGTGTGAGCAGTCTGGATAGTCGTAAACGCGTAAGGCGCACCTTTGGTCACCTGTCTGAAGTTGCGCAGATGCCCAATCTTATCGATGTGCAGCGGTCAAGTTATGACCAGTTCCTGCAGGTTGGTGTGGCAAAGGCAGACAGAACCAATACTGGTCTTCAGGAAGCGTTCTCCTCTGTCTTTCCTATTCATGATTTTGCTGGCCGGGCGATTCTGCAGTTTGAATCCTATGAGCTGGAAGCCCCGAAATATGATGTTGATGAATGTCAGCAGCGCGGCCTGACATTTGCCTCACCTCTGAAGGTAACCTTGCGTCTTGTGGTCTGGGAAATTGATGAGGACACCGGATCCAAATCTATCCGCGACATCAAAGAACAAGATGTCTATATGGGCGATATGCCCCTGATGACCGATAACGGGACCTTTATCATCAACGGCACAGAACGTGTGATTGTCTCGCAGATGCACCGCTCACCAGGCGTATTTTTTGACCATGACAAAGGCAAGACACATTCTTCAGGCAAATATCTGTTTGCTGCCCGTATTATCCCATATCGCGGCTCATGGCTTGATTTTGAATATGATGCCAAAGATATCTTGAATGTCCGTATTGACCGCAAGCGCAAATTGCCGGCAACCACATTCCTGATGGCCCTGCCTGATACAGAATCAGCTGAAATGGTTTCTGAGGCGGCGTCTGCAGAACGTGAAGTTGAACCGTCAGATATCACCGGCATGAGCCGTGAAGAAATCTTGTCTGTATTCTATGAAGCTGTGGAATACAGCCGTGATGGCGATGGCTGGCGGTGCCAGTTCCACAGCGCCAGCTATGCCGGTGTCAAGCTGACCAGAGACCTGATTAATGCGGAAACAGGTGAAGTGGCCGCAGAAACAGGAACCAAGCTGACCCCGCGGACCATGCGCAAAATCCAGGATGCCGGCTTGTCTTACATCCGGATCGAAGAAACAGACATGCTGGGCCGTTTTGTGGCCACTGATCTGGTGGATATGAACACTGGTGTGGTTCTGGCAGAAGCAGGTGATGAAATCACTGAAGACATGCTGAACATGCTGCGGGACAATGATATCAGCGAATTTTCTGTGCTGGGTATCGATAATGTCAATATTGGTCCGCATCTGCGCAACACGCTGGCCGCTGATCGGAACAACAGCCGTGAAGAAGCACTGGTGGATATCTACCGGGTCATGCGTCCGGGTGAGCCGCCAACACTGGAATCAGCACATGAGCTGTTCACCAGCCTGTTTTTTGATTCTGAAAAATATGACTTGTCTGCGGTTGGCCGGGTGAAGATGAATGGCCGTCTGGATATGGATGTTGAAGATTCTGTCCGGGTTCTGCGCAAACAGGATATCCTGTCTGTTCTGAAGGTTCTGGTTGATCTGAAAGATGGACGGGGTGAGGTTGACGATATTGATCATCTGGGCAACCGCCGCGTGCGCTCTGTGGGCGAGCTGATGGAAAATCAGTACCGTGTGGGTCTGTTGCGGATGGAACGGGCGATCCGCGAGCGGATGGGCTCTGTTGAGATTGACACAGTGATGCCTGCTGATCTGATCAATGCGAAACCAGCAGCAGCAGCGGTTCGTGAATTTTTCGGCTCGTCTCAGCTGTCTCAGTTCATGGACCAGACTAACCCCTTGTCTGAGATTACGCATAAACGGCGTGTATCTGCCCTTGGGCCAGGTGGCCTGACACGTGAGCGGGCTGGATTCGAGGTGCGCGATGTGCACCCGACCCATTATGGCCGGATCTGTCCGATTGAAACACCTGAAGGCCCGAATATTGGTCTGATTAATTCTCTGGCAACCTATGCCCAGATCAACCGGTACGGCTTTATCGAAACCCCGTATCGCAAGGTTGTTGACGGCAAGGTCACTGACGAATATCGCTATATTTCTGCGATGGAAGAAGGTCGCTTTACGATTGCGCAGGCCAATGCTGAGCTGGATGATAAGGGCGGCTTTGTGGGTGAGCTGATTCCGGTACGCCGGGCAGGTGAAATTGGCCTGGCCCGCCCGACCGATATTGAATATGTCGATGTGTCACCAAAACAGCTTGTGTCTGTTGCCGCGGCGCTGATTCCGTTCCTGGAAAACGATGATGCGAACCGCGCGCTGATGGGATCAAACATGCAGCGCCAGGCTGTGCCTCTGCTGAAAGCTGAGGCCCCGATTGTCGGGACCGGCATGGAAGCCCGTGTGGCCCGTGATTCCGGTGTGACCATTGTGGCCAAGCGTGATGGTATTGTTGACCAGGTGGATGCGACACGGATTGTTGTGCGGACTGACGATATTGGTGATGCCACAGCCTCTCCGGTTGATATCTACACCCTGCTGAAATTCCAGCGCTCAAACCAGAACACAACTGTGAACCAACGGCCTCTGGTGAAGGTGGGTGACCATGTCTCGAAAGGCGATATTATCGCTGACGGGCCGTCTACTGAAGATGGCGAGCTGGCCCTGGGCCGGAATGTGCTGGTCGCGTTCATGCCCTGGAACGGCTATAACTTTGAAGATTCCATCCTGATCAATGAACGGATCGTGCGTGACGATGTGTTCACCTCTATCCATATTGAAGAATATGAGGTGATGGCCAGAGACACCAAGCTGGGTCAGGAAGAAATCTCTCGTGATATCCCGAATGTGGGTGAAGAAGCTCTGAAAAACCTCGATGAAGCTGGCATTGTTTATGTTGGTGCAGAGGTTGGGGCAGGCGATATTTTGGTGGGCAAGGTCACGCCGAAAGGCGAAACCCCGATGACACCAGAAGAAAAGCTGCTGCGGGCCATCTTTGGCGAGAAAGCCTCTGATGTGCGGGACACCTCATTGCGGGTGCCGCCAGGCGGGGCCGGAACAGTGGTAGAGGTTCGCGTCTTCTCTCGGCGTGGTCTGGAAAAAGACGAACGGGCCCGGGCGATTGAACGGGCTGAAATTGAACGTCTGGCAAAAGACCGTGATGATGAACAGGCCATTCTGGAAGGCGGTTATACCAGCCGGATGCATTCACTGCTGAAAGGCCAGAAAGTGGCCAGCGGGCCGAAAGATGTCGCCACAGACACAGTCCTGAATGAAGAGCTTTTGGACAGCTTCAGCCGTCATCAGCTGTCACAGATTGCGGTTCAGGATGACAAGGTCCAGAAATCTGTTGAAGCACAGAACGCCAATTTCGAACAGGCGATAAAAGCTCTGGATGGCCGTTTCAGCGATAAGGTTGACAAGTTGCAGCGCGGTGATGAGCTGATGCCGGGCGTAATGAAGATGGTCAAGGTATTCGTTGCAGTGAAGCGTAAGCTTCAGCCAGGCGACAAAATGGCCGGCCGTCATGGCAATAAAGGGGTGATCTCGCGCATTATGCCTGCAGAAGATATGCCGTATCTGGCTGATGGGACCCCTGTTGATATCGTCTTGAACCCGCTTGGTGTGCCGTCACGTATGAATGTGGGGCAAATTCTGGAAACCCATCTGGGCTGGGCAGCCCGGGGCCTGGGTGAGCAGGTCGGCAAAGCTGCAGAAGCCGCACAGGCCAGCGGTGAGGTCAAAAAGCTGCATGGCTTGTTGAAAGACATCTATCCTGATGATCAGTATAAAGACAAGCTGGGCGCGATGGATGATGATCAGGTCATTGAACAGGCCAATCTTCTGGCCCGGGGTGTGCCGATGGGCACGCCTGTGTTTGACGGCGCGCGTGAAGCTGATGTTGTTACGCTGCTGGATAAAGCCGGCTTGTCGGCCACCGGTCAGGAAACCCTGATTGATGGGCGTACCGGAGAGGCGTTCGACCGGCCCGTCACCGTTGGCTATATCTATATGCTGAAGCTTCATCATCTGGTTGATGAGAAGATTCACGCCCGCTCAATTGGCCCATACAGCCTTGTGACTCAACAGCCGCTTGGTGGTAAGGCCCAGTTTGGTGGCCAGCGCTTTGGCGAGATGGAAGTCTGGGCGCTGGAAGCCTATGGGGCGGCCTACACTCTCCAGGAAATGTTGACGGTGAAGTCTGATGACGTCTCCGGCCGGACCAAAGTCTATGAGGCGATTGTCCGCGGTGATGATGATTTCGAAGCCGGTATTCCGGAATCCTTCAATGTTCTGATCAAAGAACTGCGGTCTTTGGGACTGAATGTTGAACTGCATGATGCAGAAGTCTGATCGCAAAGGGTAGAGCGGGCCCGCTCTGCTGCTTGCCTGATGATGAAAACGCTTTAGGAGTTGCGTAACATGAACGATTTGATGAATCCATTTGGCCAGCCAAAAGCTGCCCAGAGCTTCGACAAAATCCAAATTTCAATCGCCTCACCAGAACGGATCAGATCCTGGTCTTTTGGCGAGATCAAGAAGCCGGAAACCATCAATTATCGTACCTTCAAGCCAGAAAAAGACGGGTTGTTCTGTGCCCGTATCTTTGGTCCGGTCCGTGATTATGAATGTCTGTGTGGCAAATATAAGCGGATGAAGTACCGCGGCATCATTTGTGAGAAATGTGGTGTTGAGGTGACTTTATCAAAGGTCCGTCGTGAACGGATGGGCCATATTGAACTGGCCGCGCCGGTTGCGCATATCTGGTTCCTGAAATCGCTGCCAAGCCGCATTGGCCTGCTGGTGGATATGGCCCTTAAGGATCTTGAAAAGGTGCTGTATTTCGAAAATTTTGTGGTGATTGAACCTGGCCTGACCTCGCTTGAAAAAGGCCAGCTGCTGTCTGAAGAAGAATATTACGACGCCCAGGACGAATTTGGTGATGATTCGTTTGAAGCCGCAATTGGGGCAGAAGCGATCAAGATTATCCTGAGCGCACTTGATCTGGATTCTGAACGCGAAACGATCCGTGAAGAACTGCGTGAAACAGGCTCAGAAGCTAAGCGTAAAAAGCTGGTCAAGAGGCTGAAGCTGGTTGACGCGTTCCGCGAGTCAGGCTGTCGTCCTGAATGGATGATCCTGGATGTTGTGCCGGTCATTCCGCCTGAGCTGCGCCCACTGGTCCCGCTGGATGGTGGCCGGTTCGCCACCTCTGATCTGAATGATCTGTATCGCCGGGTGATCAACAGAAATAACCGTCTAAAGCGGCTGATTGAGCTGCGCGCGCCTGATATCATCGTCCGGAACGAAAAGCGGATGCTGCAGGAAGCTGTGGATGCGCTGTTTGATAATGGCCGTCGTGGCCGAATTATCTCTGGTGTGAACAAGCGGCCATTGAAGTCACTGTCTGACATGCTGAAAGGCAAGCAAGGCCGTTTCCGTCAGAACCTGCTGGGGAAGCGGGTTGATTATTCAGGCCGGTCTGTGATCGTGGTTGGCCCAGAGCTGAAACTGCATCAGTGTGGTCTGCCAAAGAAAATGGCGCTGGAGCTGTTCAAGCCGTTTATCTATTCCAAGCTGGAAATGTATGGCCTGGCCAGCACCATTAAGGCGGCCAAGCGGATGGTCGAAAAAGAACGCCCTGAGGTGTGGGATATTCTGGAACAGGTGATCCGTGAACACCCGGTCATGCTGAACCGGGCGCCAACCCTGCACCGTTTGGGCATTCAGGCGTTCGAACCTGTCTTGGTCGAAGGCAAGGCGATTCAGCTGCATCCTCTGGTCTGTACCGCCTTCAATGCTGACTTTGATGGTGACCAGATGGCGGTTCATGTGCCACTGTCTCTCGAAGCTCAGCTGGAAGCGCGGGTTCTGATGATGTCGACAAATAACATCCTCAGCCCGGCTAATGGCAAGCCGATTATTGTGCCGTCTCAGGATATCATTCTGGGTCTGTATTATCTGTCTATGGAACGGGATGGCGAAAAAGGTGAGGGCATGGCCTTTACCGATATTCAGGAAATTCTGCTGGCCCTTGATAACGGGTCTGTCAGCCTGCATGCCAAGGTGAAAGCCCGGGTCTCTACCTTTGATGAAGACGGCCAGCCGGTCACCCGCGTTATGGACACCACACCTGGCCGGGCCCGTTTGGCTGATCTGTTGCCGAATAACCCGAATGTCACCTTCTCACTGGTCAATAAGCTGATGACCAAAAAAGAAGTCTCAAACGTGATTGACTATATCTATCGTCATTGCGGCCAGAAAGACACAGTGATTTTCTGTGACCGTCTGATGGGACTTGGCTTCACCCAGGCCTGTCAGTCCGGTATTTCTTTCGGCATTGCTGATCTGACCACCCCTGATCTGAAAGCAAAATTCGTCTCTGATGCGGAAACACAGGTTGAAGAGTTCGAACGTCAGTATCTGGACGGCTTCATCACTCAGGGTGAGAAATATAACAAGGTGGTTGATGTTTGGTCACGTTGTTCTGATCAGGTCGCTGATGAGATGATGAAGGGCATTTCCACAGAAAAGAAAGGTGAGCCGATCAATTCTGTGTGGATGATGGCCCATTCAGGTGCGCGGGGCTCTGCTGCCCAGATTAAGCAGCTGGCCGGGATGCGGGGCCTGATGGCCAAGCCGTCTGGTGAGATTATTGAAACTCCGATCAAGTCTTCTTTTAAAGAAGGCCTTGATGTTCTGGAATATTTCAATTCAACACATGGTGCCCGTAAGGGGCTGGCAGATACCGCGCTGAAAACAGCAAACTCCGGCTATCTGACCCGCCGTCTGGTCGATGTGGCCCAGGACTGTATCATCACGCAAATCGATTGTGGCACCACCCAAGGGATCACGATTGGTCATGCAATGAACGGATCAGAGATTGTTGATGCCTTGTCAGAGCGGATTCTGGGCCGGATTCTTGCTGCTGATCTGCGCGATATGAAAACAGATGAGGTGATTGTCGCCGCTGGTGAGATGGTGACAGAAGATCATCTGGAGCAGATTGAAGAGTCAGGAAATGATCAGGCCTATGTCCGGTCTGTCCTGGTTTGTGAATCAAATGTTGGGGTTTGTGCAACTTGCTACGGCCGTGACCTGGCCAGAGGCACACCTGTGAATATTGGTGAGGCGGTTGGCGTGATTGCGGCTCAGTCTATTGGCGAGCCTGGCACACAATTGACCATGCGGACCTTCCATGTGGGCGGTGCGGCCCAGCGGGGGGCGGAAGCCAATAACATTGAATCAACCGCTGCTGGTACTGTAAAGCTGCAGGATATCAGCCTGGTGCGTGGTGCAGATGGCAAGCCGATCGTGATGAGCCGCTCTGCTGAGCTGATCATTGTGAATGAACAGGATGCCGAACGGGCCCGTTATCGTCTGCCTTATGGCGGCAAGCTGTTCTTTGAAGATGGCGCAACGGTCAATCCGGGCGACATTCTGATTGAATGGGATCCCTACACAATCCCGATCATCACAGAACTTGAAGGTGTGGCCAACTATGTTGACCTGATTGACGGTGTGTCTGTCCGCGAAGTTGCGGATGAGGCAACCGGCATCATCAGCCGTGAAGTGATTGAAAGTAAGCAGTCTGGCAAATCAGCCAATCTGCGGCCACGGATCACGATGCGGGATGCTGATGGTGAAGTGCTGACCTTGTCTAATGGCAATGAGGCCCGCTACTTCCTGCCAGTCGGAGCGATTCTGTCTGTGGAAAACGGGGCTGAGGTGAAGGCTGGTGATGTGGTTGCCCGTATCCCGCGTGAATCTTCAAAGACACGTGATATTACAGGGGGTCTGCCACGGGTTGCTGAACTGTTTGAAGCGCGCCGGCCAAAAGACTATGCGGTGATCAGTGAAACTGACGGCCGGGTGGAATTTGGCACAGACTATAAAGCCAAGCGCCGTATCCGTGTTGTGCCAGCTGATCAGACTTCAGAACCGGTGGAGTATCTGCTGCCAAAAGGCCGCTCACTGGCGGTGAATGAAGGCGATACAGTGCGCAAAGGAGATCTGCTTCTGGATGGCTCACCTGTGCCGCATGATATTCTGAATATCTTGGGTGTCGAGGCTCTGGCTGAATATCTGGTGAAGGAAATTCAGGATGTGTATCGTTTGCAGGGTGTGAAAATCAACGACAAACATATCGAAACCATTGTCCGTCAGATGCTGCAGAAAGTTGAAGTGGAAGACGGCGGTGATACCACATTGCTGGTCGGTGAACAGGTGGAGCGTGAAGAATTTGCCCGCGCAAATGAAACTGCTGAGGCTGAAGGGCTTGCCCCGGCCAAAGCGCGTCCTGTTCTGCTGGGCATCACCAAGGCGTCCTTGCAGACACGCTCATTCGTTTCTGCCGCATCATTCCAGGAAACTACCCGCGTTCTGACTGAAGCCTCAGTCTCCGGTCGTGAAGACAGGCTTGAAGGGCTGAAGGAAAACGTCATTGTTGGCCGCCTGATTCCCGCCGGGACAGGGTCTGTGATGAACCGCCTGCGCTCAATTGCCTCTGACAGAGACAAAACAATTGCGCTGAAGCGGGCTGAAGCCGAATCACAGGCAGCAGCTGTTGCTGAGGTAGGGTTTGAAGATGCAGAGGTGTCTGAATTGTCTGCAGAATAACCGCAGAAGACAGCTCTTACCCGGCCAATGACGCAGATCGCGTCAAAGGGCTGAGAAATTGGGGCGTCAGGGTCAAAATAAAACTTGACCCTGACGCCCTTTCGCCCTTATAGTCCGCACACCTTGTTGGCTCAGGTAGTAGGATGCTGGTCGGACGAGACGTCCATTTCAGCCGGCGGCCTAGACGCTGAGTTAAATACACAAGGTAGAAGACATCTCCTCGTCAGAGGAATAGAAGACAGTCAAACCGGCGGCGCCGGACCGGCTGTTTTGTTTTTTTATTTTTGGGATAGGCAGCAAAAGGGCCAGTTATGCCAACAATTAACCAGTTGATCCGTCACGGGCGTACCCGTCCGACATCACGGAACAAAGTGCCAGCGATGGAAGCATGCCCGCAAAAGCGCGGCGTGTGCACACGTGTTTACACAACCACACCAAAGAAGCCGAACTCAGCTCTGCGTAAGGTTGCTCGTGTTCGCTTAACAAACGGGTTTGAAGTGACCAGCTACATTCCTGGTGAAGGTCATAACCTGCAGGAACACTCTGTTGTGCTTATCCGCGGTGGCCGGGTAAAGGATTTGCCTGGTGTCCGCTATCACATCATTCGCGGCACACTAGATACACAAGGTGTTGCTGACCGCCGTCAGCGCCGGTCCAAATATGGCGCTAAACGGCCGAAATAAGGAGCAGTCATGTCACGTCGTCGCAAAGCTGAGAAACGCCCTGTTCTTCCGGATCCGAAATATAAGGATGTGGTAGTTTCCAAATTTATGTCTTGTCTGATGTTTGACGGCAAGCGGTCTGTTGCTGAGAAGATCGTCTACGGCGCCTTTGACCAGATCGAATCAAAAGTTGGTGTTGAGCCGACAAAAGTCTTCCACGATGCGTTGGAAAATGTGCGCCCTCATCTTGAGGTGCGCTCTCGTCGTGTTGGTGGGGCAACATATCAGGTGCCGGTTGAGGTTCGCTCTGACCGGGCGCAGGCCTTGGCTATCCGCTGGCTGATTGACAGCTCACGCAAGCGTGGTGAGACCACCATGGTGGGGCGCCTGTCTGGCGAGCTGATGGACGCGGCCAACAACCGCGGCAATGCTGTGAAAAAACGCGAAGACACGCACAAAATGGCAGAAGCCAACCGTGCGTTCTCACATTATCGTTGGTAATTTAGGCACCTTTAGGCGGAGTGAAGCCCATGTCTCGTCAGTACCCTCTGGAACGTTATCGTAATTTTGGCATCATGGCGCATATCGACGCCGGTAAGACCACAACAACCGAACGTGTTCTGTATTACACTGGCCGGTCACACAAGATTGGCGAAGTTCATGATGGCGCGGCCACTATGGACTGGATGGAACAGGAACAGGAACGCGGCATTACCATTACCTCTGCGGCAACAACTTGTTTCTGGTTCAGAACCGAAGATGGGGAAACCCCATCTGGTGAGCATGGTGAAGACGCCGAAGACGCCAAGTTCCGTTTCAACATCATCGACACACCAGGTCACGTTGACTTCACCATTGAGGTCGAGCGCTCGCTGGCGGTTCTGGATGGTGCGGTTTGTGTGCTGGATGCTAACGCTGGTGTTGAGCCACAGACAGAAACAGTCTGGCGTCAGGCTGACCGTTATCAGGTCCCGCGCGTTGTGTTTGTCAACAAGATGGACAAAATCGGTGCTGATTTCTTCAATTGTGTGCACATGATTAAAGATCGCACCGGCGCAACCCCTCTGCCTATCCACATGCCTATCGGCGCCGAGAGCGAATTTGCTGGCCTGATTAATCTGGTCACCATGCAGGAATGGGTCTGGAATTCAGAAGATCTGGGCGCAAGCTGGGATCTGCGTGAAATCCGTCCAGAGCTGAAGGACAAGGCTGAAGAAATGCGTGCTGAGCTCATCGAGCTGGTTGTTGAGCAGGATGACGATGTCATGGAAGCCTTCTTAGAAGGTCAGGAGCCGGATATCGAGACCCTTCAGCGTCTGATCCGTATGGGTACATTGAATATGTCATTTGTGCCTGTCTTATGTGGCTCTGCGTTCAAGAACAAAGGTGTTCAGCCGATGCTGAACGCGGTGATTGACTATCTGCCTGGTCCTCTTGATGTGCCGTCATATATGGGCTTTAAGCCAGGTGATGAGTCAGAGACACGTGATATTGAGCGCAGCGCAGATGACGCCCAGCCATTCACCGGTCTGGCCTTTAAAATCATGAATGACCCGTTTGTGGGCTCACTGACTTTTGTGCGGATTTATGCAGGCACCCTGAAAAAAGGGGACAGCCTGATGAACTCTACCAAAGGGGATCGTGAACGTGTTGGCCGGATGATGATGATGCATTCGAATAACCGGGAAGAGATTGATGAGGCCTTTGCAGGGGACATTGTTGCTCTGGCAGGGATGAAGAAGACCACAACTGGGGACACATTATGTGACCCGGTTCAGCAGGTGGTTATGGAAACCATGACCTTCCCTGATCCTGTGATTGAGATTGCGGTTGAGCCGAAATCAAAGAATGACCAGGAAAAGATGAGCACAGGTCTGCAGCGTCTGGCTGCCGAAGACCCGTCTTTCCAGGTTTCATCAGATGTGGAATCAGGCCAGACCATCATGCGGGGGATGGGTGAGCTGCATCTGGATATTCTGGTTGACCGTCTGAAGCGTGAGTTCAAGGTTGAAGCGAATATCGGTGCCCCCCAGGTGGCCTATCGTGAGACCATCACCAAGCAGGTTGAAGTTGACTACACACATAAAAAACAGTCTGGCGGTTCAGGTCAGTTTGCGCGTGTGAAGCTGGTCTTCTCTCCTTTGTCTGAAGGTGGTTATGGCTTCACCAACTCTATTGTTGGCGGTTCTGTGCCAAAGGAATTCATCCCTGGTGTTGAAAAAGGGATTATGCAGGCCAAAGATACAGGTGTGATTGCCGGCTTCCCAGTTATCGACTTTGAAGTAGAGCTGATTGACGGCGCCAGCCATGATGTTGACTCATCTGTGCTCGCCTTTGAAATTGCGGCACGTGCGGCCTTCCGTGAAGCTGTTGAAAAAGCAGCCCCGCGTCTGCTTGAGCCTGTGATGAAGGTTGAGGTGTTGACCCCAGAAGAATATGTGGGCGACATCATTGGCGATCTGAACTCACGCCGTGGTCAGGTTGGCGGCATGGACCAGCGCGGTAACGCGCGGGCGATTGATGCGATGGTGCCGCTGGCAAACATGTTTGGCTATATCAACACATTGCGCTCAATGAGCCAGGGTCGTGCCCAGTATTCAATGCAGTTTGACCATTATGAACAAGTGCCTCAGGCCGTGGCTGATGAAGTCCGGGCGAAGATGGCCTAACAACACACACTATCTGACGAAGCAGGAGAGACGGATATGTCTAAGGAGAAGTTTGATCGTTCGAAGCCCCATTGTAACATTGGGACGATTGGTCATGTTGACCATGGGAAGACGACCCTGACCGCGGCGATTACGAAGGTTATGGCTGAGGCTGGCGGGGCAGAGTTCAAGGCGTATGATGAGATTGACGGTGCGCCGGAAGAGCGTGCCCGCGGGATTACGATTTCGACAGCTCATGTTGAATATGAGACAGAGAATCGTCACTACGCACATGTTGATTGTCCGGGCCATGCTGATTATGTGAAGAACATGATCACCGGTGCGGCACAGATGGACGGGGCGATATTGGTTGTGTCTGCTGCGGACGGGCCGATGCCACAGACCCGTGAGCACATTCTGCTGGCACGTCAGGTTGGTGTACCGGCTCTGGCTGTGTTCATGAACAAGGTTGACCAGGTTGATGATGAAGAGCTGCTTGAGCTTGTTGAGATGGAAATCCGTGAGCTGTTGTCCTCTTATGACTTCCCTGGTGATGATATTCCGATTGTGAAGGGATCAGCTTTGGCGGCACTGGAAGACAGTGATGCGACAATCGGCCGTGATGCGATTAAAGAGCTGATGGATCAGGTTGATGCCTATATTCCGCAGCCTGACCGTCCGAAGGATCAGCCGTTCCTGATGCCGATTGAAGATGTGTTTTCTATCTCAGGTCGCGGGACTGTTGTGACCGGCCGGATTGAGAGCGGCATCATCAATGTTGGTGAAGAGATTGAGATTGTTGGCCTGAAGGACACCACCAAGACCACCTGTACAGGTGTTGAGATGTTCCGCAAGCTGCTGGATCAGGGTGAGGCCGGTGATAATGTCGGTATTCTGCTGCGAGGCACCAAGCGTGAGGAAGTTGAGCGTGGTCAGGTTCTGGCCAAGCCAGGGTCAATCACCCCGCATACCAAGTTCAAGTGTGAGGCTTATGTTCTGACCAAAGAAGAAGGGGGTCGTCATACACCGTTCTTCTCTAACTATCGTCCACAGTTCTATTTCCGGACAACTGATGTGACCGGTTCTGTAGAACTGCCAGAAGGTACAGAGATGGTGATGCCAGGCGATAACATTGCGATGACTGTAACACTGATCGCCCCGATTGCGATGGATGAAGGTCTGCGCTTTGCTATCCGCGAAGGCGGCCGTACCGTTGGTGCAGGCGTCGTTGCCTCTATCGTTGAGTAAAAAATTGTTAAGGAGAGGCTTCGGCCTCTCTTTTTGCTGATTGAAAAAGGAATATGGCTATGGAAAACCAGAATATTCGTATTCGGTTGAAAGCATTTGATCATCGTATCTTGGACCAGTCCACGAACGAGATCGTTAATACAGCGAAACGTTCAGGCGCGAATGTCCGTGGCCCTAACCCATTGCCGACGAATATGCGTCGCTTTACCGTTCTTCGGGGTCCG